>NZ_JBAHUR010000006.1 GCF_036689815.1 Magnetovibrio sp. PR-2
AGGAAAACCTGCGGCCTTTTGCAATTCGTCTAAGGAAAACGCCTACACGTAATCCACTTTCAAAATCTCAAAGTACTTCGACCCACCCGGCGCTTTCACTTCGATGCTGTCGCCCAAGCTTTTGCCGACCAAGAAGCGGGCCATGGGGGATGTGATGGAGATCGAGCCTTTTTCCAGGCTGGCTTCGTGTTCGCCGACGATCTGGTAGGTCTTTTCTTCGTCGGTTTCTTCGTCCACCAACAACACCGTCGCGCCAAAGCGCACCACGTCGCCCGACAACGTGGTCGGGTCGATGACATCGGCGTGGCTGATGATGGCCTCGACTTCTTTGATGCGGCCTTCGATGAAGCTCTGCTTTTCGCGCGCGGCGTGGTATTCGGCGTTTTCTTTCAAATCGCCGTGTTCGCGTGCGGTGGCGATGGCGACGATCACGGCGGGGCGTTCGTCGTCCTTCAAAATGCGCAGTTCGTCTTCCAATTGTTTCAGACCGGGTGCGGTCATGGGGATCTTATCCATGATGGATCTTCTTCTATGTGATTGATCAAAAAGTCAAAAAAACAACGGCCCCGCTTGTCAAAGGGCGGGGCCGTTGCGGTATCCCGTTTCGTCTTACAACGAGCGGTAAGGATAAGCCTGTAGCGGCTGAACTTCAAGTGCTCCGGTTTTAAGCGCCTTAATCGCACCCGCCGCCGCTTGCGCGCCCGCCACCGTGGTGTAGTGGGGAACGTTCTGGGTGAGCGCCGAGCGACGAATGGAGAAGCTGTCCGCCACGGCTTCCGCACCCTCAGTGGTGTTGACCACCAGCTGGACTTCGCCGTTCAAAATTGCGTCTTCGCAGTGCGGACGTCCTTCCAAGACTTTGTTGACCTTGGTCACCTCCACGTTGTGCTCTTTCAAGAAGCGTTCGGTGCCGCCTGTGGCGATGAGCTTGAAGCCCTGTTCGGTCAAGTTGCGGGCAACCTCCAACATGGCGGATTTGTCCGCGTCTTTCACGGAAATAAACGCCGTGCCGGAGGTGGGCAGCTTGACGCTGGCACCCAGCTGGGATTTGGCGAAGGCTTTTTCGAAGGTGTCGTCCAGCCCCATAACTTCGCCCGTAGACTTCATTTCGGGGCCCAAGATGATGTCGACGCCGGGGAAGCGCGCAAACGGGAACACGGCTTCTTTAACCGCGACGTGGTTTAGTTTCGGTGTGTCGCCCAGATCGAAGCTGGCGAGTTTTTCACCGGCCATGACGCGGGCGGCGATTTTCGCAATGGGCAAGCCCGTGGCTTTGGCCACAAACGGAACCGTGCGCGATGCACGCGGATTGACTTCCAACAGATACACCGTCGTGCCTTGCACTGCGAACTGGATGTTCATCAAGCCGATGACGTTGAGCGCCACGGCAAGCTTCTTGGTTTGCGCGCGGATGTCGGCGATGATTTCGTCAGACAGGGAGTACGGCGGCAGAGAACACGCACTGTCGCCGGAGTGAATGCCCGCTTCTTCGATGTGTTGCATGATGCCCGCGATGTAGACGTCGCCCGTGCCGTCGGCCAAAGCGTCCACGTCCACTTCGACCGCACCTTGCAGGTAGCTGTCGAGCAAGACCGGGCTGTCGCCGGACACTTGCACGGCGGTGGTCATGTAGCGCATCAGGTTGGCGTGGTCGTGCACAATCTCCATGGCGCGCCCCCCCAGAACGTAGCTGGGGCGAACCACCAGCGGGTAGCCGATGTCCTCGGCAACCTTTTCGCTTTCCTCAATGGAACGCGCGATGCCGTTGGCGGGTTGTTTGAGGTCGAGCTCTTGCAGCAACACCTGGAAGCGTTCGCGATCTTCGGCCAAGTCGATGGCGTCGGGCGAAGTGCCCAGGATGGGAATGTTGGCGTCTTCGAGTGCGGCGGCCAGCTTCAGCGGCGTTTGCCCGCCGAACTGAACGATGACGCCCAGAACTTCGCCCGCCGTTTGTTCGCGGCGGATCAGTTCGATCACCGTCTCACCCGTCAGTGGTTCGAAATACAAACGGTCCGAGGTGTCGTAATCGGTAGACACGGTTTCGGGGTTGCAGTTCACCATGATGGCTTCATTGCCCACGTCTTTCATGGCGTAGGCGGCGTGCACGCAGCAGTAATCGAACTCGATCCCTTGGCCGATGCGGTTGGGACCGCCGCCCAGGATGACGACTTTTTTGCGATCCGTAACCTCGGCTTCACATTCCGGCGGGTTAATTCCGTCGCCTTCGTAACAGCTGTACATGTATGGTGTTTTCGACGGGAATTCAGCCGCACACGTGTCCACCCGTTTGTAGACCGGGCGCACGCCCAAGGTGATGCGCGACGATGTGACTTTGCCCAGGTCTTTGCCCGATACTTCGGACAAACGTTCGTCCGAGAAACCCATTTTTTTCAAGCGCAGCAAATCCACCGCGTTACCCGGCATACCGTTTTCGCGGAGACTTTCTTCCGCCTTCACGATGCCTTCGATCTGGCGTAGGAACCACGGTTCGTACTTACACGCGGCCTGCACACGCTCCACCGACATACCATGACGGAAGGCTTGGGCGATAACCAGCAAGCGGTCGGGTGTGGGGGATGACAGCGCCTTGACGATGCTGTCCATGTCCGGCGCACCTTCGATGTCGACTTCGTTCAAGCCTGTCAGCCCCGTCTCCATAGAGCGTAGGCCTTTTTGCAGAGACTCTTGGAAGGTGCGGCCGATGGACATAGCCTCGCCCACGGACTTCATGGCTGTGGTCAGGTACGGATCGGCACCGGGGAATTTTTCAAACGTGAAGCGCGGGATTTTGGTGACGACATAATCGATGGTGGGCTCGAACGACGCGGGCGTGATGCCGCCGGTGATGTCGTTGCGCAGCTCGTCCAGCGTATAGCCAACCGCCAACTTCGCCGCGATTTTGGCGATGGGGAAGCCTGTGGCTTTCGACGCCAAAGCAGAGGAACGTGATACGCGCGGGTTCATCTCAATAACAATCAGCGCGCCGTCTTCGGGGTTTACGGCAAACTGCACGTTGGACCCGCCGGTGTCCACACCGATTTCACGCAAAACGGCCAAGCTGGCGTTGCGCATGATTTGGTATTCTTTGTCGGTCAGCGTCAGGGCCGGGGCGACGGTTATGCTGTCCCCGGTATGAACGCCCATGGGATCGACGTTTTCGATGGAACAAATGATGATGCAGTTGTCGGCTTTGTCGCGCACGACCTCCATCTCATATTCTTTCCAGCCCAACACCGATTGTTCGATCAGAACTTCGTGCACCGGGCTTGCAGCGAGGCCGCCGGACACGATCTCATCGAATTCCTGAGAGTTATAAGCGATGCCGCCCCCAATACCACCCATCGTGAAGCTTGGGCGGATGATGATGGGCAGGCCGATGCGCTCCATTTCCTTGCGCGCTTCTTCCAGCGATTTCACAACCGCCGAGCGTGGTGTGCTCAGTCCGATCTTGTCCATGGCGTCGCGGAACAGCTGGCGATCTTCGGCTTTGGAAATGCTTTCTTCGTTGGCCCCGATCAGCTCGACGTTGTGGCGTTCCAGCGCCCCGTTTTCGCTCAGCGACATGGCGGCGTTCAGCGCGGTCTGTCCACCCATGGTCGGCAGGATGGCGTCGGGCTTTTCTTTGATGATGACCTTTTCCAAAAACTCCGGCGTGATCGGTTCGACATACGTCGCGTCCGCCATGTTGGGGTCGGTCATGATCGTCGCCGGGTTGGAGTTCACCAGAATGACCCGGTAACCTTCTTCGCGCAGCGCTTTGCACGCTTGAGCCCCGGAATAGTCGAACTCACACGCCTGACCGATAACAATCGGGCCAGCGCCGACGATGAGAATGCTTTTGATGTCTGTACGTTTGGGCATTACTTCGCCTCCATCAGTGCGACAAAGCGCTCAAACAGGTAATGGGAATCTTGCGGACCCGGAGAGGCCTCCGGGTGGTGCTGGACGGAGAAGATCGGCTTGCCTTCGACCTTGATGCCTTCGAGCGAGCCGTCAAACAGAGACGTGTGGGTTTCCACCACGCCGTCGGGCAGGGTGTCGCGCACGACGCAGAAGCCGTGGTTTTGGGACGTGATTTCCACGTGGCCCGTTTCCAGGTCCTTCACCGGGTGGTTGGCACCGCGGTGGCCCATGTGCATTTTTTCCGTGGACGCGCCCAAAGCAATCGACAGCATTTGGTGGCCCAAGCAGATGCCGAACAGCGGCTTGCCGCTTTCCATAATCTTTTGGATCATGGGCACCGCGTATTCGCCCGTGGCCGCCGGGTCGCCCGGGCCGTTGGACAGGAACACACCGTCGGGGTTCATCTCTAAAATTTCAGCTGCGGTCGTGGAGGCCGGAACCACCGTCACACGACACCCCGTGTTGGCCAGGCAGCGCAGGATGTTTTTCTTGGCCCCAAAGTCCACTGCGACGACATGATGCGTCGGGTCTTGTTGCATGCCAAAGCCGCCGTCCAAGGCCCATTCGGTTTCATGCCATTCATATTTTTCTTCGCAGGTGACTTCTTTGGCGAGGTCCGTGCCCTTCAAGGAAGGCCAGTTAGACGCCATGGTCACCAGGGCATCGGTGTCGATGCCGCTTTCGTCCACTTCGTTCAAAGGCAAGTGAATAACCACGCCGTTGGGCGCGCCACCGTCGCGGATGCGGCGGGTCAGGCGGCGGGTGTCCAAGCCGGAGATGGCCACCAGCTCGTTCGCCTTCAACCATTCGTCCAAGTGAGACGCGGCGCGGAAGTTTGCGGGCTCGGTAATGTCGGCGCGCAGGATGCAACCGCGCACGGCGGGCTTGTCGGTTTCCACGTCTTCGAAGTTGGTGCCGACGTTGCCGATGTGCGGGAATGTGAACGTAATGATTTGACCCGCGTAGGACGGGTCGGACATGGTCTCTTGATACCCCGTCAATCCGGTGTTGAAGCAGACCTCACCCATGGCGACGCCGGTGGCACCGGCGCCAAAGCCCCAAAAAACCGCACCGTCTTCGAGGACCAGTGCGGCGTTACAACCTTGAGGGCGGGTGGAGTTGAGATGATCAAGACTTGGACCTTTGGGCGCAGAAAGAATCGTCCCCTGCTGAGAAGCGGGGGCGTTCGAATTGGGGTCGGCCATGGCAGACATCCTCTAGGCTGGAGAGCCTCAAACTCTGGAGATTTCGAGCCGTTTCGGTGGGGCGTCGCGCGCACAGCTCCGCGCGTCGCTCCCCAAAGCGGCGATTTGGGTGTGTTTAAGGTAAATGTCGCCGCTCGTCAAGACTCAGTTTCATAAAAATATCATTTAAAATCAATATGTTAGAAACTTTTCAGAATTTGCCTTTCTGGGCAAATTGGGCTAATCTCTCGCCTTTCCGCGGAATCGTCCCAATTGGGGGGTGATGATTCAAGCGAAAGAGGGAAAACATGCTTCGCGATCAACTTACTCAATCCATGAAAACCGCCATGAAGGAAAAAGACGAAATCGGCCTAGCGTCGGTGCGTTTGATTCAGGCGGCTTTGAAAGACCGTGACATTGCCGCGCGTTCCAATGGCAACAACGACGGCATTTCCGACGATGAAATTTTGTCCATGCTGCAATCCATGATCAAGCAGCGCCGCGACAGCATTGAAATGTACGAAAAAGGCGGACGCCCGGAACTGGCCGAGCGTGAAGCCAAAGAAATCGATGTCATCGAACGCTTCTTGCCGGAACAAATGGACGACGATGCGGCTGCGGCGGCCATTGACAAGGTCATTGACGAACTCGACGCCAACGCCATGAAAGACATGGGCCGTGTTATGGCTGCGTTGAAAGAACGCCACGCCGGTTGCATGGACTTTGGCAAAGCCAGCGGCGTGGTCAAAGCCCGGCTCAGCGGTGGCTGAAAAAAAATAGCCTCAGCGGCGGCTGAAAAACCAACTAATTTTCCACTCCTCTCCTTTGAAAAGTTGCCCAACTGGGGTAAGATTAAAGGGTGTGGAGGGACCTCCCGACAAAACTTAATTTAGCGAAAAAGCGACGGAACGCGTCTATGCCAGACAAAGATGTCGAATCCATCCTTGCGCGCTTGCGCCAGGAGTTCATCGAAACCGCCCGCGATCAAATCGACGAGATCGAAACCTGCTTAGATTGGTTTGAATCCGGGCGAAACATCGACAGTGAAGAGCTGTTCGGCGTGCAGCGCTCTATTCACAACATTAAGGGTCAGGGCTCGACCTTCGGCTTTCCTTTGGTGGGGCGCATCGCGCATTTGTGCGAAGACTATTTGAAAAATGTCGGGGGCGTGCAGTTGGGCGCGGTCCGCGACATTCGTATATTCCTAGACACCATGCGCGACATCCTTATGGCTGGCAGCGAAGACAACTTGCCCGACCCCGAAGCCATGCTGCGCACGCTGCCGTCCGGTAAACCCGAAGAATTTTCAGGCCAAGTCCATCATGACGTCCATGTGCTGTTGGTCATGCCCGAAGGCATCGTGCGCCGGACCATTGCGGCGGAAATGCTGTCGTGTGGCTTCCACGTGCGCCGTTCCATCAACACGTTGGATGCGTTGTCCTACGCCATGGACGTGGTGCCGGACATTGTGATTTCAGACTATGAGACCTCGCCCTTTACCGGATTGGAGCTGGCCCGCGTGTTCGCCAGCATCGACAAGCTCAGCCAAGCGCACTTTGTGTTGTTTACCACCTATGAAATGGGCGACGATCATCTGCATCACGTGCCGGACAATGTTTCGATCCTGCCCAAAACCCGCGATTACGCCAACACCTTAACGGAAATGCTTATCGACTGGGGTGTGTTCGGCAAGGTGAAGGCTTCGTAAGGGCTTGTGGATAACTTTGTGGAAAAGTCAGTCCAAATCATGTGAATAACAGATCGCTCCCTATATAAAGCGTGTGGAGTTAAGATGCGCTGCGCGTTTGCGCACCGTTTGATTAGGGGCATATGGGTTCATGGCCATTTCATCGCGTTTTTTAGATGATTTGAGGGAGCGGATCGGCTTGGCCGATATCGTTGGCCGTCGCACGCGCCTGACCAAAAAAGGCCGCGAGCATTCGGGCCTGTGCCCCTTTCACAAAGAAAAAACGCCCTCGTTCACGGTCAACGAAGACAAGGGCTTCTACCACTGTTTCGGCTGTGGGGCGCATGGCTCAGCATTTGACTTTGTGATGGAAACCGAAGGGCTGAGCTTTCGCGAAGCCGTTGAAAAGCTGGCAGGCGAAGTGGGCATGCAGGTGCCTCAAGACAGCCCCCAAGAACGCGAACGCGCCGAGCGCAAAAAGACGCTGTACGACGTGGCCGATTTGGCGTGTCAGTATTTCCAGGCCATGTTGCAGGGTCCCCAGGGCCAACAAGGGCTCGACTATCTGGTGGCCCGTGGGCTGACAGAACAAACCCTGCAGAAATTCCGCTTAGGTTACGCCCCCGATAAACGCGACGGTATCAAGCAGGCTTTGGGGGCTCACGGCATCAAAGAAGCCGAGCTGATTGCGGCGGGTCTGATCATCAAACGCGACGACGGCTCGACCTATGACCGCTTTCGCGGGCGGGTGATGTTTCCCATCTTGGACCGGCGTGGGCGCGTGGTGGCGTTCGGCGGGCGGATTTTGGATGCGGACGCCAAGGCGGCCAAATATTTGAACAGCCCCGAAACCGATCTGTTTCACAAAGGACGGCTGCTGTACGCCATGGATACGGCTCAGGTGGCGGCGCGGGCGGGCCAGCCCTTGGTGGTGACCGAAGGCTACATGGACGTCATCGCGCTGTCCCAAGCGGGCTTCGAAGGCGCGGTGGCGCCCTTGGGCACGGCCTTGACCGAAGACCAGATTATGGAGCTGTGGAAAATTACGCCCGAACCGGTTCTTTGTTTTGACGGCGATAATGCGGGCCAACGCGCGGCGTCTCGGGCCGCAGAGCGGGCTTTGCCGCTGATTAAGGCGGGCGTGGGCTTGAAATTTGCAACTTTGCCGGATGGCGAGGACCCCGATAGCCTGGTTCAGGCCAAAGGCAAGACGGCGTTCGAAGAGATTTTAGACCAAGCCAAGCCCTTGAGCCAAGTTTTGTGGGATTTGGAACTTCAAGCGGGTGGAACTGCGTCGCCGGAAGATCGCGCGGCGCTGCAAAAGCGTCTGGACGATCATGTACGGCGCATCGAAGACGTCACCGTGCGCAGCCACTTCCAATCCAGCTTCAAAGACCGGGTGTGGCAGCTGGGACGTGAAAATCGGCAGAATTCCAAGGGCTCTGATGGCTGGAAGGGCGGCTTTAAACGTCTGTTCAAGCCGCAAAAACCGCCTGTGTTTGAAGGCGACGCCAAGCAACGTGCGGTGAAATCGGCGCAAGTCCAGTTGACCCGGACCCGCGAACAGGTTCTGCTCGCGACCATTTTGAACCATCCGGACGTGTTTGAGGACGTCGGAGAAAAGCTCGGAAATCTAGCTTTTACAACGCTTACGCTTGACAACCTTCGACAAGAAGCTCTAAAGACACTTTCCGGGGAACAAGGTCTTGACAGGGATACCTTCCAACGCCACCTCAGGGAAAGTGGTTTTTCGTCCGAATTGGACTCGCTTTTGAGCCCAAGGGTTTACGAACACGCTTACTTCGCCCGCCCCGATGAGGAGACGTTAAGCGCGTTAGAAGGCTGGATTGAGACCTACGAACTTTATTGCAGGCGTGACCTGCAGGCCGAACTTGAAGATGCCCAGCGGCAACTTGCCGCAAACATGACGCCGGAAAACTTTGAACGTTTCCGAGCCCTGAAAATGCAAGAACAGTCGGCCGCAGAACTGATCGCCAAATAGCCCCGCAAATTGGGGCTATCCGTGTTGGTAAATTCCTTTGGGGATCATCCAGCGCATTTGTTTGAAATAAATACGGACTTTTGGGGGGACCTGGAAGTTACGTAAGGGAAAGAAACAACGCGTCACATGGCATCGAAAACCACCACCCAAAAAGCACAGCCTGCAGAAGGTGAATCTCAAGACAGCCCCCTTTTGGACTCTCTTGGCGCCAACGTCAAAAAAATGGTCAAGCTCGGCAAAGAGCGCGGCTTCGTCACTTATGACGAATTGAACGCAGCCTTGCCGCCGGACCAAGTGTCTTCGGAACAGATCGAAGACACCATGAGCCAGCTGTCCGAAATGGGCATCAACGTCATCGAAGGCGAAGAAAGCGACGCCGAGGCCCCCGCCGAAGGTGAGGCCGAAGCCAAAGGCGGTGAAGAAGAAAAAGCCGCGGCCGGCAACGTGTCGGAAAGTGACGTGGGCCGCACGGACGATCCGGTGCGCATGTACCTGCGCGAAATGGGCTCGGTCGAACTGCTGTCGCGCGAAGGTGAAATCGCCATCGCCAAACGCATTGAGGCCGGCCGTGAGATGATGATCGGCGGCATCTGCGAAAGCCCGCTGACCATCCGCGCCATCGTGGCATGGCACGACGCCTTGATCGCCGAACAGATTTTGCTGCGCGACATCATCGATTTGGACGCCACCTATGGCGGTGGCCCGAACGGTGCCAACGCGGAAGACGGCGAAAATAACGAAAACAGCGAAAACACCGAAGGCGGTGAAGCCCAAGCTGAAGCCCCCGCTGCAGAAGAAAAGACCGAAGAAAAGCCGGAAGAAAAATCAGAAGACGGCGAAGAGGGCGAAAAGACCGAAGGTGAACGCACCGACGATGACGACGACGATGACGATGCCGAAAACAACCTGTCCTTGGCGGCGATGGAAGCCAAGCTGACCCCGGTCGTGGTCGAAACCTTTGAAGAAATCGCCAAGACCTACAAAAAGATGCACCGCTTGCAGGTTAAACGCCTGGACGCCATGCAGGGCGGCGACGAGTTCAAGCCGTCTCAAGAAAAGCGTTATGAGAAGCTACGCAAGGAGCTGATCGAGCTGATGGACACGGTGCACCTGAACAATGCGCGCATCGAACAATTGGTTGACCAGCTTTATGAGCTCAACCGCTCTATGATGAGCTTGGAAGGCAAATTGTTGCGCATGGCGACCAAGTCCCGTGTGAAACGCGAAGACTTCATCGAACACTACCAAGGCTATGAACTTGATCCGAAGTGGCTCGACACAGTCAAAAAGCTGCCCGGCAAAGGGTGGGAACGCTTCACCACCAAGTACGAAGACGACATTACCAAAATCCGCAACTCCATCTCCGATCTGGCCGCCGAAGCCGGCCTGCCGATTGTGGAGTTCAAACGCATCGTGTCCACCGTGCAAAAAGGTGAACGCGAAGCGGCCAAAGCGAAAAAAGAAATGATCGAGGCCAACCTGCGTCTCGTGATTTCCATTGCCAAAAAGTACACCAACCGTGGCCTGCAGTTCCTGGACTTGATCCAAGAAGGCAACATCGGTTTGATGAAGGCCGTCGATAAGTTTGAATACCGCCGTGGTTATAAGTTCTCCACTTATGCCACGTGGTGGATCCGCCAAGCCATCACGCGCTCTATTGCGGATCAGGCACGCACTATCCGTATTCCGGTGCACATGATCGAAACCATCAACAAGCTGGTGCGTACGTCCCGTCAGATGCTGCACGAAATCGGCCGCGAACCAACGCCGGAAGAGCTGGCTGTGCGCTTGAGCATGCCGCTTGAAAAAGTCCGTAAAGTTCTGAAGATCGCCAAAGAGCCGATTTCTTTGGAAACGCCGATTGGTGATGAGGAAGATTCGCACCTGGGCGACTTCATCGAAGACAAAAATGCGGTTCAGCCGCTGGACGCCGCCATTAACGGCAACCTGCGCGAAACCACGACCCGTGTGTTGGCTTCATTGACGCCGCGCGAAGAACGCGTGCTGCGCATGCGCTTTGGTATCGGCATGAACACCGACCACACCTTGGAAGAGGTTGGTCAACAGTTCTCTGTGACCCGCGAACGTATCCGTCAGATCGAAGCAAAAGCTTTGCGCAAACTCAAACACCCGAGCCGTTCGCGCAAATTGCGCAGTTTCTTGGATTACTAAGAGCACCACCTGATCAAAAAGCCCTCGGATCAAACCGGGGGCTTTTTGTCTGACCATTATACATTTCCCAGGTTTCCTGTATGATGCTGAGAACGTTTGGCAATTGGGACGCAAACCTTGGACAACATCATCACCGCAATCGCCCCTTCGGAACTCGACAATTTCGAAGTCTTTCCTTGGAATCAAAACTTCGAAACCGGGCATGAGACGATCGATGAGCAGCACAAGGTTCTGGTGTCCATGCTCAACAAGCTGGCCATGTCTTTGGTGGTTGACGAAACCATTGAAATCAATGATGCATTTGCTGAATTGGCGGCGTATGCCAATAAGCATTTTGATGAAGAAGAAGCCATTTGGGCGGAACATTTCATTGACGATTCTTGGCTTACATCTCATCAAATGAGCCACGCGGCGTTTTTGCCCAAAGTTTTGGAAATCAAAGAGCAAGACACGGGCGTTCCCTTGCGCGACAAGGTCGAAACCATTGTGAAGTTCTTGATCCGTTGGCTGGCCTTTCACATCATTGACGATGACAAGCGCTTGGCATTTGTGGTGGAAAACATTCAAAACGGCGCGACTTTGGACGAAGCCAAGTTGGCGGCGGATAAAAGGATGAGTGGCTCCATGCGGGTGCTCATCGAGACCATCTTGAACATGTATGACGGCCTGTCTTCGCGCACCTTGGATTTGATGCGCGAACGCCGCGCGCGCGCCAAGGCGGAAAAAGAGCTGATGGAAGCCAACAAACGCCTGGAGCAAATGTCCATCACCGATCAGCTGACGGGGCTGTATAACCGCCGTCATTTTGAAACGGTGTTTCATGACGAATTGCGCCGCGCACGTCGGGAAAAGCATCAGCTCACTTATTTCATGATCGATCTGGATAACTTCAAAAGCTTCAACGATATCTACGGTCACATGGAAGGCGATTTGGCCCTGGAGCGTGTGGGCCTCAAGCTCAGCGAGCTGTGCCGCCGTCCGGGCGATTACGCCTTTCGCATGGGCGGAGAAGAGTTTTGCATCCTCACCACGGGTGTAGAAGCCACAAAGCCGCAGGTGTTTGGCGAGATTTTGCGCGCAGGCATCGAAGAGCTTCAAATGGCGCATCAAGGCAGCGGCGTCAGCGATGTGATGACCGCGTCCATCGGGGTTGCATCCAAGATCCCCAATATGCAAGACAACGTGGACGACTGCATGCGCATTGCCGATGAACGACTGTATTTGGCAAAAGAACGCGGCCGCAATCAGGTGGTCTGGGACGGCATCTCGACGGATTATTAGGGCCTAAAAAGGCGGTTTGTTAATCGTCATCGTCGTCTTCAGACACGGGGCGTTTGTGCGCGATGCCTTTGTGACATTCAATGCACGTCTGTCCTTTTTGCATGGCGGGCTCCATCTTTTCGCGCGACCGGCGGCGCTGCTTGGGAAAGTCCATGGCGTGATAGCTGTGGCAATTGCGGCACTCGCGGGAATCGTTGGCTTTCATTTGAGCCCACACCCGCTCAGCCATGATCAGACGCTGCGCTTCAAACTTTTCTTTGGTGTCGATGGTGCCGACAAGCTTGTGATACAGCTCGTTGCTGGCTTTGATCTTGCGCCACAACTTGGCGGTCCATTCTTTTGGCACATGGCAATCGGCGCACGTCGCGCGCACGCCGGACGGGTTGTTGTAGTGCACGGATTTTTTGTATTCGGGATAAACGGTTTGTTCCATTTCATGGCACGACACACAAAATTCCATGGTGTTGGTGTATTCCATGAAGGTGTTAAAACCACCCCAAAACACGATCCCGGCTCCCGCACCGCAGATGAAAATCAGGCCCACCGCGAAACGCCTGGACGGGGCCCAAAAGCTTTTCCAAAGTTCTTTGAACATGGTCTATCCCCCAACGCCAACGGCGCACCCTAGCTTTCGCTGGGGTGCGCGTCGGTCGGTATTGCCCGTTTATTCTTGGGGCAGTGTGACGGTGTAGGCCAAAATGTCGACGGACACTTGAAGCGGAAGCGCGCGCAGGGCGGGCATCGATTCTTTCGGCTGTCCGTTCATGATTTTGGCAAGCGTTTCCCAAGGATTGCCAGAGGCAATTTTGCCCATGGGTTTGGGCAGTTCTTTGGGCAGTTTGCCGTCTAAGCCGTGGCAACCGGCACAGATGGTGTTGTAGTACGCCGCACCTTTGGCCGCATCACCGTTCACGGATTTATCGGCGTTGATGACTTTGGTCATGTCCACTTGGCCTTTGGAAATGAACATGGCTAAGTCGTGGTAGTCCGCGTCAGACATCATGCCGCCCATGCCGTGGGTGTCGTCTTTAATAATGGCGACGATTTTGTCCAGCGAAGCACCTTCAAGGCCGCGCACGCCGGGGATACCGGTCTTGTAAGACCCGCTGGCATATGCGCCGTCTTTACCGCGTAAATCCCAACCGTGGCAGGATTTGCACCGCCACGTCGTCGCACCCTTTTTCTTGGTGTTGGAGGATGGCCAGGCCTTGTGCGTTTCTGGAGGTTTTGGTGCGTCGATGACGGCGTACCATTTGTCATAGAGCAATCCACCGCGTGCGATGGACGATTGGTCTTCCGCTTGCACAGATGTTGAAAAAACACTGACGCAAGCCACAGCCGCAACAGCGGCCATGGTGATAAAATATTTCATGATAGTCCTCCCCTTTAAAATTTATGTGCGCAATTTAGCACGTATAAGGGAAAAAGTCTGGCAAATGTGCGGATGGGTTCAGGCTTCAAGCACTTTGAATTTCTGTTCCAAAAAGTCGATGAAGACGCGCACGCGGGCCGGCACCACTTCGCTGGGGGGGCGCACGGCCCAAAGGTTCCATTCGGGCTCGATCACGAAATCGCGCAGCACCTCCTCCAAATCCCCATCCGCCAAATGCTGGCGCACATCGCGTAGAGTTTTGAGACCAATTCCGACGCCTGCCACGGCCGCTTCGGTGATGGCGTCACCGTGGTTGGTGACAAAGGTGCCGCCAATGCGCACGTCGTGGATGTCACCTGCGGGGTCGCGCAATTGCCACGACCGGGTGTCACGCAGGACGATGCAATTGTGCACCGTCAAGTCTTGTGGCTGTGTGGGTGTACCCCTTTTTTCCAGATAAGACGGCGCGGCCACCAACACACGCGGGTTGTCCGAAATTTTGCTGGCAACAAGGGTCGAGGACGCCAAGGCACCGATGCGCAAGGCCACATCGTAGCCTTGCTCAACAATGTCCACGACGTTGTCGTTCAAATCCAGTCGTACGCGAACGTCGGGGTAGGTTTCCAAAAACTCGGCGATGGCAGGGGTGATGTACAAGCGTCCAAAAGACGCGGGCCCGGTAACGCGCAGCTCACCTTTAATGTTTTGCACACCGCCGGCAAGGTCAGAGCGCGCATCTTCGATGTCGGTGAGAATACGTTCGGCATGGCCCAAAAAGGTTTCGCCGTCTGGGGTGAGAGACACCGCGCGGGTGGTGCGGTTGAACACCTGAACGCCGAGCTCGCTTTCCAACCCTTTGATCCGTTGGGTGGCGGCGGTGGGGGATAGACCGAACTCACGCCCTGCCTTGGCAAACGCGCCCAGGGCCGCAATGCGCACAAACAGTTCCAACGTTGTGGGATCGAACGACATTATTTTAATTTAGCAAATAATATTTTGCAATCAAGGCTGATTGTTTAACTTTAGCAAAGTGCCATTGTTCTCCTATCGCCGCTTGCGGACAAAGGATCAAACCATGGCACAACAAACGTTCACGTCTCAAACAGCCTATAACCCCCGAACTGGGACGCACCAGACTTTGGATCAAATGATGAAGCAGGGCCGCGACGAGCGCGCGAAAGCGGCTCTGAGTCTGTTTCGAAAATTGAGAGCGGCTTTGCAACCTGAGGGAACTTCTGTTGCAAAAGAGACACTTAAGCCATGTCGTACATTTGTATAGTGGAATGATTAAAAAGTTTCGGGCAGTATATGCCACCTGTTGAACCAGTGGTGCCACACATATGTCTTCCCCCGTGACGGAACACGTCGCCGTCGTCGAATCCGATCAGTTTAAAGCCTCCAACACCCGCCGTTTGTACGATTACATCGTCGAAAAACGAGGCGAGCGTGTGCGCCCTTCCCTGTCGGATATCGATCTGATGGATCTCTACAAAATCGCGCCGTCCATCTGCATCCGCGACGTGGTTGACGATGGCAAGGATTTAAAATGCCGCTATTGGGGCGGGGATTTTGAATTTGTGTACAAGGTCAATTGCTCCGGCAAGCGGGTCACAGAAACCTACGGCCAACAAGGTGCTCAAAACACGCTGGCCCTACACCATCGGGCTTTGGAAGCCGACAAGCCGTTGCGTTTGGTTGGCAACTTAGGTTATGCGGATAAAGACATCGACCATGTCATGTTCGAAGGCATCATGGTGTGCCTGGACGGTAAAGACTTTGCCAAGCAACACGTCCTTGCCGTCGGTCAGTTCGACTATGACCTGGACGACGAGGACCGCGACCTCATCTATGTCCAATGTGGAAAGCGGTTTTGATCTAAGCCTGATGTATATGCACGTCGCGTTGTGGATCACGAAATCTATTGGGATGCGTCAAAATTTTCCGTTGTCGTTTTTCCAGTCTTCGGGCAGGGCGACCGTTTCCGTCGTATCCCAATGTTCGACGATCATTTGGTCTTCGATGCGAAACAAATCGTAAAATGATGTGTGTGTCTCGCCCATATACCCTTCACAAACGCTGAGGACAAAGTTGCCTTCCGCCAGAACCCGGTGAAGTTGGCGGTAGTGGAGATCCGCCCCTTCAAAGGCCTTCGGCAATGCTGAGATGTCGTCGCAGAGTTGGGGGCTGTGCTCCACAAAAGCATCCGCGTTCACCCAAGTGCTCAGCTGAGCAAACTGTTTGGCGATCAGCACGGTTTCAACAAACGTCCTCACCAAGGTGCGGTTGGGTTCGGTGTGTTCTGGCTGTTGGGCCGCTACGGGGCCGTCAACCATGGTGTGCCCGGACGCATTTGGGCCTAGACGGGCTTGGATATTGTCCCAATGTTCGACGGCTTGTCCGTTTTCAAAGCGAAAGACCTCAAAGCCGATATTGCGCTTTGCGAAATCGTATTCGGTGTGGGCGAAGACATACGCGCCATCCTCAAAGGCACGAACGATGTTCACACGCGGCGATGTTTTGGACAGCCGCTGAAACAAGGCGGCTAAGCCTTCACTGCCTTCGTGGGTTTGCGGATTGTGCTGAATATATTGGGCTTCATTGACGACGGCGACAGGACCGGGGTCGCCGGTTTCAATGCTTTTGAGCAAAGCCGCAATCCGGTCCTTATTCGCCATCGCCATGTTTCGTATGTATCCCTAAGGCTAGGCCTGATGAATGTGCACGTCGCGTTGCGGGTAGGGGAAGGAAATGCCTTCTTTATCGAACGTCTGCTTGATGGTCTTGGTCAGCCCGAACTTCACCGGCCAATAGTTCGACGTGTCGGCCCACACACGCACGATCAATTCCACGGCGTTGTCACCTAAGTTGCCCACTTCGACGAAGGTTTCGGGGTCCTTGTGGATGCGATCATCGGCAGCTGCGATGGCGCTGATCACCTCCATGGCTTTGTCGATATCGTCGTCATAGCCAATGCCGATGACCAAATCGACGCGGCGTTTCGCGTGGTGGGAATAGTTGTGAATGGCAGAGCCCCAAAGCTGGGAGTTCGGCACGATGATGTGGATGTTGTCACCTGTGGCCATCTCGGTGGTGAACAGGCCTGCGTTCTTCACCGTGCCCGTGAGCCCGCCGCCCTCAATAAAGTCGCCGACTTTGTAGGGACGAAACATCAACAGCATCACACCGGCAGCGACGTTGGACAAGGTGCCTTGCAGCGCCAAGCCAATGGCCAAGCCGGCGGCACCGATGACGGCGACGAAGCTGGTGGTCTCAACGCCAAAGCGTCCCAACACAGCCACCACGGTGAAGGCCAAGATGGCATAACGCACCATGGACGAGAAAAAGCCCGTCAGCATGTCGTCGATGGATTTGACTTTGTTCAAGGCTTTGGCTGTGGCCGATTTGCCCCAGCCGGCAGCCATCCAACCGAAAATTAAAATGGCGATGGCGCCTAAGACATCGAGACCATAGGTGGTCACGACGGCGACCACTTGATCGATGATTTCTTGAACGTTTTGAGAAATTTCTTGAGTTTGATCTTCCATAGGGAGTTCCTTAATCTTTAAGGCAATTCACGAACGACACGGAAACCGATGCCGTAGCTTTTGACTTTTGCGTGGTTTTTGGCGCGCCAGCTCGAGCGTAAATTTTTTGAGAAATAATACCAAGACCCGCTGCGCATGACGCGTTGGCGGCAATCGCCGTCCAACCACGCGGACCCGTCTTGGGGCGCGCCGTCGTAGGTCTTGTTCCAACAATCCTCGGTCCATTCCCAAACGTTGCCGTGCACGTTGTACAGACCCCAAGGATTGGGTTTGAAGCTGTCAACGGGGAGCGATTCATGACTGACTTTGATGTCGCAGTTTCGACAGTTGGCGGTTTTTTGGCCGATCTCGTCGCCCCACCAGTATTCGGTGTCCGTGCCCGCGCGGGCCGCGTATTCCCATTCGGCCTCGGTCGGCAGGCGGTACAATTGTCCTGTGGTGTCGGATAGCCAGGCCAAATACCTCTTCGCATCCCACCAAGTGATGTTGATGATGGGCCGCGCCCCTTCGCCCCATTTGTGGTCGTCGGGCATGTCTTCGCCGCAAAAGCCCGCATCGAAACACACCTGCCATTCGTCAAAGCTGACCTCATAAACCCCCATGGCGAACGACTTGGGAATGGTGACGGGGTGGGGCGGCTTTTCGTATTTGTGGCGACTGTCCGTGCCCATGACGAAATTGCCCGCCGGAATGGTGGCGAGCTCGGGACAGGTGTCGCAGTCCTTAAACGTGGACGCCGATTGGGCACACGCCGTGGTCGCCAGCGTAAGCGTAGCGAGTACAATGATCAGCGCGGGAAATTTCAAGTGCATATCCAAGAGTTTAAAGCCGCTTCGCTTTATTCGTCCATAGTCGAATTGGTTAAGGCGATTTGGGCATTGCGCTGCAGGGATTCAACCCCTGTGCGTTTGATGGGGCTGCCGGAAAAGACTTGGCGAAACGCGTCGTCGTTGAGCTTTAACAAATCGCTCAGACGCGGGGCTAGGGTTTCGGCGCGGGGCATGAAGTGGGGCTCGGAATGGGGATGGCTGTACTTGGTCCAGGGGCATGCCGTCAAACAGTCGTCGCAACCGTAAATGTGATTGCCCATGCGCTGGGCCAAGTCCGGTGCGATATCGCCCTGATGCTCAATGGTCAGATAGCTGATGCACTTATTGGCATCCATTTCATAGGGTGTGATAGCCCCCGTGGGGCACGCGTCCAGACATGCGGTGCAGGTGCCGCAGTGGTCGACCTCCGGCGTGTCGGGCGCGATCTCCAGGGACGTAAAGACTTCACCCAAAAACAGCCACGAGCCAAAGTCGCGGCTAACCACATTGGTGTGTTTGCCTTGCCAACCGATCCCGGCGAGTTGTGCCAATGGCTTTTCCATGACGGGTGCGGTGTCGACAAAGACTTTGATTTCGCAGCCTTGTTCCTCCACCAGCCAGCGGCCCAGCTGTTTTAAGCGCTTTTTCACCACATCGTGGTAGTCCTTGCCTTGGGCATAGACGCTGATGGCGCCGCGGTCTTTTTTGTCAAAAATGGCCGTGGGGTCGTACAGGGGGCCGTAATTGAGCCCCAGCACAATGACGGACTTGGCATCCGGCCACAAACCGTCGGGGCTGGCGCGCTGCTCTTGGCGGGTTTCCATCCAAGACATGCTTGCGTGACGGCCTTGGTCGACAAAGGCTTTGAGGTTTTTGCTGTGCTCAGCGTCCAAGCGTGCAGGCGCAAAACCGCAGGCATCGAAACCGATGTCTAAGGCCTTTTGGCGCACGCGTTCTTTGAGCTCATCTCGGCTCATCTCTTGTATCTCTCTTAAAACAAGGCTAAATCCTCTCTCTATAGAGCAAGTGGAGAAGCACGTGTCCAGTTCTGAGAGCAAAAAATGCGTGGTGTTGTTAAGCGGTGGGTTGGATTCCACCACCGTGGTGGCTTATGCCCAAGACGCAGGTTACGAAGTCCATGCGCTCAGCTTTCGCTACGGCCAACGCCACAGTTTTGAGCTGGATCGCGCCCAAGCCATCGCCACGTCTGCAGGCGTGGCCCAGCATGTGATCTTGGATTTGGACTTGTCCCAGTTTGGCGGTTCGGCGCTGACGTCGGATATTGAGGTCCCGAAAGACCGAAACGAAGCCGAGATGAGCGGAGATATTCCCGTCACCTACGTGCCCGCGCGCAACACGGTGTTTTTGTCCTGCGCGCTGGGCTGGGCGGAAACGCTGGGCACGGGTGACATCTTCATCGGTGTGAATGCGCTGGATTATTCCGGCTATCCCGATTGCCGCCCCGAATACATCGACGCCTTTCAAACCATGGCCAATTTGGCGACCAAGGGCGGGGTGGAAGGTACGGTTCCGGTGAGCATTCACACGCCGTTGCTCAAGCTCACCAAAGCGGAAATCATACAATTGGGTCAAAGCCTTGGCGTGGATTATGCCCAGACCATCAGCTGTTATGATCCCGACCTGCAGGGGCATGCGTGTGGGCATTGCGATGCGTGTCAATTACGTCTCAAAGGCTTTTCTGAGGCCGGTCTTCAAGATCCTGTGATCTACCAGAGCCCTTGATTTTCCTTGCGCCGAGCGGCTTGACGGGCTAAATCACCCCCCACATACCCAGGAAACAAAGCAGAAGATCAATAAGGTCCCGCTCTGATGAACATGTTTATGAAACTGCGCTTCACCGCGCTCTACATTTTGCTGATCGTCGCCGTGAACTACGGCTTCAGCGTCGTCCCCCCCATCGAATTGTTTGGCGGAGAGCTCTGGCCGCCCATGTCCTTGGTGGTGGGTTTTGTGTTCATCGTCCGCGATTTCGCCCAGCGCGAAATCGGGCACCGGGTCTTGTTCGCCATGGCCGTTGGTGTGGGGCTCAGCTACGTCATGGCAGACCCCTACGTGGCCATGTGGTCGGCCATCGCCTTTATGGTGAGCGAGCTGGCGGACTGGGCGGTTTATACCTGGACCAAGCGGCCCCTGTCGGAACGGGTGATCTATTCGTCCGTGATCAGCGCGCCGGTAGACAGCGCCGTGTTCTTGATCGGTTTGGGTTTTGCCACGCCCATCGGCATCGCGTTGATGTCGGCATCCAAACTGTTGGGTGCGATTGCCGTGTGGTGGCTGATGCGCCGCCGTGAACAGCAAGGCACACTGGCGGCGTAAATCAGCCTAGTCTTCGTCTTTCCAGACACCTTCCACAAAGTCGATTTCGTCTTCTTTGATGGTCCACGGTTCCGCACGCGCCGCGTCGGACCATTCAACCATGGCCGGAAGGGCCTGGACGGCGTCCATGTAGCGCGAACACATGCCGTTGAGCGTCACGCCATAGGTCGTAAAGCGGCTGACGATGGGCGCAAACATGGCGTCCGCGATGGTGAAGCTGCCGAACAAGAAATCTCCGTCTCGTCCAAACTGATCGCGCATGTCGGTCCAGATTTCTTCGATGCGGCGGATGTCGCGGTTGATCAGATCCGCATCCTTGCCTTCACCGCGCCCGCGACCGGGATAGCTTGCGCGAATATTCATGGGCATGTGGGAGCGCACTTGGGGAAATCCTGCATGCATTTCATTGGAAACGGCGCGTGCAGCCGCCCGGGCGTGTTTGTCTTCGGGCCACAGTTTGGCGTCCGGCCACGTTTCGGCAGCGTATTCCAAAATCGCCATGGTTTCCCAGATCACGATATTGTCGTGCTTCAAGACCGGGACGGTGCCGCTGGGCAATTTGGATTTGTGGTGGTCCCAATCGTTTTCGAACAAACGCACCAACGTTTCATCGAATGCGATGGCGCCGACCTTTAGTGCCAACCAGGGACGCAAAGACCACGATGAATAGTTTTTGTTGCCGATGATCAGCTCGGGTTTGGCCATTTTATCTCTCCTTTGTGCTGGGAGTTATTGTTCGTCTAAAACGGATCTATCGTCCAGAAAAACAATGTTTCGAGACATTTTGATGATCTTATTGAAACCCAACAAAAAACAACATTGATTGACTGTGAAAAAGTGTGCATCGTAGGTTATTGTTTAGGGGGACCGGGAAAAACGAAAAACTTATCCTGTGCGTTCATTTGAGCGCATAGTCCCTTATTATATAAAGGAAAATGTCGTGACTCCTGATCAGGCTGAGATCGTCCAAAAAACATTTACTGAACTGCCCGGCGGCGATGGTTCGCTGATTGATGCCGTTTTGGCCGAATTAAAAAGCTCTGATGCGGAAATTGCGGCCTTGATTGGCGGCAAAGAAGACACGTTGGCGGCTGCGCTGTCGCAAAGCGTTTGGCCGTTGGTCGAACAGCTTCACGTGCCGGACACCATCGCCGATCAGGTTGCGCGTTTGGGCGAGCGTCTGGACGACAACGGTGTGAAGGATCATCACTACACCCAGTTTCGAACCGCGCTGATGAACGCCTTGACGTCTGTTATGGGCTCAATGTCGTTGGAAACCAGCGATGCGTGGCAAGCGTGCTGGATGATGCTGTCCGGCATCATGCGTGAAGCCGCCATGAGCCGTGAGCCTGCAGGTACAACGTCGTCATTTGCCGTGGCGGAATCTGAAGAAGATTACGCGGCTGCCTTGGCCGCCCATACTTCTGTTGCCCATACCTCTGTTGTCTCGGCATCAATGGACAGTGGGTCTATCGAAGACGATCCCTCCAACAACGAAGCCATCGGTGAACAAGCCAATAAGCTCACCACCGAAGTCGGCCTGATTACCGATGTTGCCAACCAAATTTCCGGCGTTGCCAAACAAACCAACTTACTGGCCTTGAACGCGCGCATCGAAGCGGCGCGGACCGGCAAAGCGGGTGCAGGTTTTGCCGTGGTGGCCAACGATGTGAAAGATTTGGCGGCACGTTCCAGCAAAGCGACGGATGGGGTTTACGAAGCCGTCAAACGCATGTCGGGCCTGATCAATGAGCTGATCGCCACCATCAAAGACAGCACCGGCAGCACCGCCATCGGCGATCAGATCATCGCCTTGGTGCAAGAGATTGAAACGGCGGGCGACATTTCGCGCTCCATCAGTGAAATCGCGTCGGAAACCAACTTGTTGGCCCTCAACGCCACCATCGAAGCCAACGCGGCAGGCGAACGCGGTAAGGGCTTTGCGGTGATTGCGGGTGAAGTCAAAGAGCTCGCCAAAGAAACCGCCAACGCCACCCAAGAAATCAACACTATCGTGCAGAACTTAAACGACATGGCGTTGGGTTTGGCGGAGATGACGGCTTAACAGATTTAGCCCCGCCCGCGATACGTCGGCACACCTTGGTCCGGCACCCAGACACCGTTCGGCGCTTCGCCCGTTTGCCAGAATACATCGATGGGGATGCCGCCGCGCGGATACCAGTAGCCGCCGATGCGCAGCCACTTCGGTTTGGCTGCGTCGACGATCTTTTTGGCGATGGAGATGGTGCAGTCTTCGTGGAACGAGCCGTGATTGCGAAAGCTGGTGAGATAAAGCTTAAACGATTTGCTTTCCACCAAACGCTCATCCGGCACGTAGTCGATCACCAAGTGGGCAAAGTCCGGCTGGCCCGTGACGGGGCAGAGCGACGTGAATTCCGGTGCCGTAAAGCGCGCCACGTAGTCCGTACCCGCTTGCGGATTGGGTACGGTTTCCAACACCGCGTCTTGCGGCGAAGTGGGGGCTTCGACTTGGGTGCCCAGTTGGGTGAGGCTTTCGCCCATTCCTTTACCAGTCATGTCACTCATGTTTCGTGCCTTTAGATCGGATCAATGTCGCCCAGTTCGCGTGTCGCTTGGAACTCGGCTTGGAAGTCTGCAAAGCGGCCTTCGGCGATGGCCGCGCGAACGCCCTGCATCAATTGCTGATAATAGTGCAAGTTGTGCCAAGTCAAAAGCATGGCGCCCAAAATCTCGTCCGCTTTGTTCAAGTGATGCAAATACGCGCGGCTGTGGTTTTGGCATGCGGGACACGTGCAGCTTTCATCTAAGGGGCGGGTGTCTTCTTTGTGGCGTGCGTTGCGGATGTTGATAGGCCCCCGCGGGGTCCAGGCCTGGGCGGTGCGGCCCGAGCGGGTCGGCAAAACACAGTCGAACATATCAATGCCGCGCGCCACCGCGCCGACGATGTCTTCGGGCTTGCCGACACCCATCAAGTAGCGCGGTTTGTCGGTGGGCAAGTGTGGCGTGGTGACGTCTAAGGATGCGAACATGCGCTCGCGCCCTTCACCGACGGCGAGCCCACCCACGGCGTAACCATCGAACCCGATGTCAATGAGTGCCTTCGCAGACTGTTCGCGTAAATCTTCGTGCACACCGCCTTGGCAAATGCCGAACAGGCCATAGCCCGGGTGTTCGACAAAGGCGTCTTTGGACCGCTGTGCCCAGCGCATGCTGAGTTCGGTGGCGCGCGCGACTTCGTCTTTTTCGCACGGGAACGGTGGGCACTCGTCGAAGCACATGGTGATGTCGGCGTCCAACAGGTGTTGGATTTCGATGGAACGTTCGGGCGTCAGCGTGTGATAGCTGCCGTCGATATGGCTGCGGAACGTCACGCCGTCTTCCGTGAGCTTACGCAAATCCGTCAAGCTCATCACCTGATAGCCGCCGCTGTCAGTCAAAATCGGCAAATCCCAATTCATGAATTCGTGCAGCCCGCCCAGTTTTGCGATGCGCTCGGCGCCAGGGCGCAGCATCAAGTGGTAGGTGTTGCCGAGAATGATTTCCGCACCCGTCTCCTTAACGCTTTCGGGCCGCATGGCCTTGACGGTCGCTGCTGTACCAACGGGCATGAAGGCCGGTGTGTTGATGTCGCCGTGGGCGGTTGAGACTTTGCCCAAGCGCGCGTTGCCATCTGTGGCAGATAGAGTGAAGCCGAACGCGGTCATGCCATGTCCTCCCCAACGCTTAGCAGGCAGGCATCGCCGTAGCTGTAAAAGCGATAGCGATAACGGATGGCGTGGCGGTAGGCCCATTTCATGCGTTTCATGCCCGCGACGGCGGCCACCAGCATGAACAAGGTCGATTTGGGCAAGTGAAAATTGGTCATCAGCTTATCAACGATTTTAAAGCGATAGCCGGGCGTGATGAAGATATCGGTCTCGTCGCTGAAAGGGTGCAGTTGGCCGTCGTCGTCCGCCGCACTTTCCAACACGCGCAAAGACGTGGTGCCGATGGCGACCACCTGCCCGCCGTTTTGGCGCGCCTGATTGACCGCGTCGGCGGTGGCTGGGCTGACCTCGCCATATTCGCTGTGCATTTTGTGATCTTCGGTGTCTTCGACTTTGACCGGCAAAAACGTGCCTGCGCCCACATGCAAGGTGACGTTGGCCGTGAGCACGCCGCGCTCTTTCAGCTTGTTCATCATATTGTCCGTGAAGTGCAAACCCGCCGTGGGGGCGGCGACCGCGCCCGGTTCTTTGGCGAACAAGGTTTGGTAGTCGTCTAAATCATCCGCTTCACCGCCTTTGGGGCGTTTGATGTAGGGCGGAAGCGGCATATAGCCGACCGTTTCCAGGGCCGCCATCAGCTGATCGCCGGTTTGGTTGAAGACCAGCTGAACCTCGCCGCCATCGATTTTGTCGGCGACGCGGGCCTCTAGCCCTTGGCCGAAATCGATGATGTCTTCGGGCTTGAGCTTCTTGGCCGGGCGGGCGAAGGCCCACCATGTGTCTAAGCTTTCGCGTTTGTGTAGGGTGACTTCAATGCCGGCTTCTCCGCGCCTGCCGTTCATGCGTGCCGGGATGACGCGGGTGTCGTTAAACACGACGATGTCGCCCGGCTCCAAGAAATCCGCCAAGTTCGCCACCGTGTCGTCGCGCATGACGTCGTCTTCGACCACCAGCATTTTCGCCCGGTCCTTGGGCTGGACGGGGTGCTGCGCAATGCGCTCAGGCGGTAGGTCAAAATCGAACGCGTCGACCTTCACGGGCGGGCTCCTTTTCCTTGGATTTCAAGCGTTTTGGCATCAAAACGGGGCGGAGGGTAGGAAAATAACACCGATTTGGCAAACCCCTTGTATGCCGATGCACGTTTAATTTGTCATTTTTTTATGCAAGCCCTTGGGATTTGGCGATTTTCGGCGTAAATTAAGCACTTGTGTTTTTGGGGGCCGGCTAAACGCAATCCGGCAGAAGTACAGGTGTGTGAGAAATACGCACCAAAAGCTAGGTTATCGGGGACCATGGCTCAGAGCGAAGAAGTCACATACGAGGTCTTGCTGTTTTCCAACGGACGTTGGGAGGCGCAAAGCGTTTATGAATCTAACGAACAACACCTTGCCGTGTCCGACGCCAAATCCTTGGCGAAGGTGTCTACCGTGCAAGGTGTGAAAGTCGTCAAAGAATTCTACGACGCCAAGGCGGGTGCCAGCCGTTCTCTCACCGTTTTTGAACACAAACCGGGGCAAGGCAGCGTGTCGCGCGGACCTGGCGCTCAGCAATCCCTACGCTCCAGCAGACCAAGCCAAGAGGCTCCCCAAGAGGTTCAAGACGAGGAAAAGCCCAAGGGCAATTCAATCTTCTTGGTGATTGTAAAGATTCTGTTGTCGTTGTGTTTTGCCCTGATGGCGGCCATCGGCATGACGCGTTTGGCATCCATGGTGCTGAAGGGCGTTCACAAATTCGGTCCTCTGTCGCATGCAGACTTGCTGAACGTTATCTTTGTTGTGGTGTTTGTGATTATCGCGCTGGCGATGGTGACGCGAATTTTGGTCAATGTGAAAAAGCTGGGCGGGATTATTCCCCTGGGGAGTGGCGCAAAACCGCAGCAGCCCAAATACGTTCGCAATCCGCGCTTAACGCCAGAGAAAAAGAAACGGTCCAAAGCCGAAGACAAAAAACTCGAAGAGCTGGAAAAGGCTGCCGAGGACGCGCGCGAAGCTGAGGCCGAACAGAAACAAAGCGAAGACGAAAAGAAAAAGGCCGAGGAAGACGCCAAGCGCGCCGAAGAGGACGCGAAGAAAAAAGCCGAGCAAGAAGCCCAGGACAAAGCCGAAGCTGATGCCCTAACCGAAATCATCACCATGAAGGCGTTCACCGACGATGCGTTCGACGTGTTGGATACGTCTAAGGAGAAGCAAGACGCGCACACGGTCTTTGGATTGGTTTTGTTCTTGGTCGGTGCCGTTCAAGCAATGAGTTCGCAGCGCAATTTGTCCGAAAGCGTCAGCAAAACCGTCATGCACAAAGCGCTTGCCAGTGCAGGGCTGACCAAGGACCGGATCGAGCACTTCATCAGTTCCATTGATGACTATCTCATTGCCAATCCCAGCTATTCGCAAATGTTCCAGGCCGGGCGCGGCGCCATGGGTGTGTATTTAGAGGACGAAACAGGCCCGCGTTTGGCTTTGTCCGACGCCATGGAGGCGTGGAAAAAACCCGGCTCTGCCAGCAAGGCTGCCAACCAGTCCGTTACGGTTTTGTTCACCGACATTGCGGGTTCGACGGCCATGACACAAAAGTTGGGCGATGCGGGCGCGCAGGATGTGGTGCGGATTCACAACCAAATCGTGCGCGACGCGATCAAGACGTTTTCCGGGCGTGAAATCAAGCACACGGGCGATGGTATCATGGCGTCGTTCCCGTCCGCCGTCCAAGGTGTTGAAGCGTCCATGGACATGCAGAAGTACACCAAAAAGCACAACGCAAGCGAACGGGGTAAGGAACGCCCCTTAGGTCTGAAGATTGGGCTGAACGCAGGTGAGCCGATATCCGAAGAAGACGATTTGTACGGCACCACCGTGCAGTTGGCGGCACGTATTGTGGACAAAGCGCAAGCGGGGGAAATTTTGGTGTCGAGCTCCGTGCATGGCCTCAGCCAAGGCAAGAACTTGAAGTTCGATCGCGGACCCGACTGCGACATGAAGGGTTTTGATGAACCCATCTCCACGTATTTTGCCCAGTGGGACGGGTATGTGCCGCGCAAAGAAGAGCCAAAGGCCGAACCTCAAGCTGAGCCCCCAAAAGCAGCCGATGAAAAACCCGCCGCAGTTCAAAAGCCTGAGCCAGCCCCAGCTCAACCGGTGGCGACGCCTACAACAGCGGCCCCGACATCAGCACCTAAACCTGCTGCGGCGGCTCAGCCCAAAGCCGCTGCCAAGCCTGCCGTCGCACCAAGGCCTGCGCCCACCCAGCCGAAACCGGCCCCCACAGCCACACCAACCGCCACACCGACACCCGCAGCGAAAAAGCCAGCACCCCGTCCGGCCCAATCCGCTACGCCCCAAACACCTGGTACACCGCCTATAAAAAAATAAAGCAGTACAGCGCGAACGGACATTGTTTGAACACATTTGAGACTGTATAATTTTACAAACAAAAGCCGTACAAAAAATGTGGAGATTAACCCATGGATCAGACGGCCCAGACCGCCCCAAAAAAGGCCGCCCCCAAAAAAATCACCGTAGACGGCAACGAAGCGGTGGCATCCGTCGCGCATCGCATGAACGAGGTCATTGCGATCTACCCCATTACGCCGTCGTCACCCATGGGGGAGCTGTCAGACGCGCGTTCAGCCGATGGACAAAAGAACATCTGGGGGGACGTCCCCCAAGTGATCGAAATGCAGTCCGAGGCCGGAGCCGCAGGCACAGTCCACGGTGCGCTGCAGTCGGGTGCGGTGACGACCACGTTTACGTCGTCGCAGGGTTTGTTGTTGATGATCCCAAATCTCTACAAAATTGCCGGCGAGCTCTTGCCGTTTTGCATGCACGTGGCGGCGCGCACGGTGGCGACACATGCGCTGTCGATCTTTGGCGATCATTCGGACGTGATGGCGTGTCGTCAAACGGGCTTGGCGATGTTGTCCAGCGCCACGGTGCAAGAAGCCCACGACTTCGCGTGCATTGCTCAGGCGGCGACGTTTAAAACGCGCGTGCCGTTCATGCACTTCATGGACGGATTTCGCACCTCGCACGAGGTCTCCAAGATCGACTATCTGGAAGACTGCGTGTTGAAGGCCATGATGGATGAAGAGGCGCTTCACAAACACCGCGACCATGGCATGAGCCCCGACCATCCGGTGGTGCGCGGCACCAGCCAAAATCCAGACACGTTCTTCCAGATGCAAGAAGCGCGAAACCTCTATCACGACGCCGTGCCCGATGCCGTGCAGGACAGATTTGATGATTTCGCCAAGCTGACGGGGCGTCAATATCAGCTGTTTGAATACCACGGTGCACCGGATGCGGAACGCTTGGTGGTGATTATGGGCTCCAGCGGTGAAACTGTGCGGGAAGTGGTGGACGTGTTGAACACCGACGCACAAAAGCTGGGCGTGCTGCAAGTTCGCCTGTTCCGTCCGTTTTCGTGGGAAAAATTTGTCGACGCCATTCCGCAGTCTGTGAAGTCCATTGCCGTTTTGGACCGCACCAAAGAAAACGGGGCGCTGGGTGAGCCGCTGTATATGGACGTTGTCGGCGCGCTCAACAGGGCTGGGCGCAGCATCAAGGTGATCGGCGGGCGCTATGGTTTGTCGTCCAAAGAATTTACCGCGTCCATGGCCAGTGCGGTTTACGACGAGCTGGCCAAAGACGCCCCCAAGCCGACATTTACCATCGGCATCATCGACGATGTCTCACAACTGTCGTTGGACTGGGACGAATGCGGCAACTGTTATGAGCCGGGCACCATGCATCGCGCTATGTTTTTCGGCCTGGGTTCTGACGGCACGGTGGGGGCTAACAAAAATGCCATCAAGATCATTGCCGACAACACCGATAACTATGTCCAAGGCTACTTCGTTTATGATTCCAAAAAGGCCGGCGCCGTTACCGTGTCGCACTTACGGTTTGCCGCCGAACCAATCCGGTCGAGCTATCTGATTCACGAAGCCGAGTTTCTGGCGTGTCACCAATTCCATTTCTTAGACAGCCTCGACGTGCTGAGCCACGCAACGCCGGGCGGTACATTTTTGCTAAACGCGCCGTACGGAAAGGACTACGTTTGGGACAAGCTACCCCGTTCGGTTCAGCAACAGATCGTGGACAAACATCTGAAATTCTACGTCATTGATGCGCGCAAAATTGCCCAAGACGCAGGCATGGGCAAACGCATCAACACGGTGATGATGGTGTGCTTCTTCCAACTGTCGGATTTCTTGGATCATGACGTGTCCATGGGTTACATCAAAGCGGCCATTGAAAAGACATATGGGGGGAAGGGTGAAGACGTTGTGAAGCAAAACTTCGCTGTCGTGGATTCCACCCTCGCGCAGCTGGAACAGGTCGAGGTGCCCAAGACCGTCACGTCCGAATTCGATATTCCCCCGGTGGTCTCCCCCGATGCACCCGACTTTGTTCAGGGCGTGACAGCCACCATGTTGGCAGGCAAGGGTGACCTGTTGCCGGTCAGTGCCTTTCCCATTGATGGCACCTGGCCGACCAACACCGCCAAATGGGAAAAGCGTAACTTGGCGTCGGAAATTCCCACCTGGATTGAAGAGCTCTGCATTCAATGCAACAAGTGCGCGCTGGTTTGTCCGCACGCCGCCATTCGCGTAAAGGCCTTTGGCGAAGACGCTTTGGCCAGCGCACCGCCTACGTTCAAATCCATGGACTACAAGGGTAAGGAGTTTGGTGCGGGGGCGAAGTATTCCGTCCAGGTCGCGCCGGAAGATTGCACCGGTTGCAAGCTCTGCGTCATGGTCTGCCCGGGCAAAGATAAAAAAGATCCGGACCGCTTGTCTTTGGTTATGGCATCCCAAGCGCCCTTGCGGGCGTTGGAGCGTAAAAACTTCGCTTTCTTCGATGCCATTACCGAGGCCGATCGAACGGCGCTGCGCCCCAATGTGAAGATGAGCCAATTGGCCGAACCGTTGTTTGAATTTTCCGGGGCGTGTTCGGGCTGTGGCGAGACGCCGTACATTAAGCTGATGAGCCAGCTGTATGGGGACCGCGCGGTGATCGCCAACGCCACGGGCTGTTCGTCCATTTATGGCGGTAACTTGCCGACCACGCCGTACAGCTGCAACGCCGACGGGCGCGGCCCGGCGTGGGCGAATTCCTTGTTCGAAGACAATGCTGAATTTGGTTTGGGATTGCGCTTAGGGCTCGACAAACACCACGCCATCGCTAAGGACCTATTGGCGGGGATGCGCTCTGAATTTGCCAACAACGACTTGGTTGACGCCGTCTTGGCGGCGGATCAAAGCACGGAGGCGGGCATCAACGAACAACGCGACCGCGTGGAAACCCTGCGTGCGCGTTTGGCCGATATGGATGGGGAAGGGGCGCGCAAGCTCGCCAACATTCTGGATCACTTGGTGAAGAAAAGCCTGTGGATCATCGGTGGAGACGGCTGGGCCTATGACATCGGTTATGGCGGCTTGGATCACGTCATCGCGTCGGGGGCCAACGTCAACATTTTGGTGCTGGACACCGAAGTCTATTCCAATACCGGCGGCCAACAATCCAAAGCGACGCCTTTGGGGGCAACGGCGAAGTTCGCCAGTGCCGGCAAAGCCTTGCCCAAGAAAGATCTGGGCCTGATGGCGATCAGCTACGGTCACGTTTATGTGGCCTCGGTGGCGCTTGGGGCGAAGGACGCACAAACCGTCAAAGCGTTCCAAGAAGCCGAACAGTTTGACGGGCCCTCGTTGATCATCGCCAATTCACCCTGCGGTGAGCATGGTTATGACTTGGCGTATAGCTTGGAACACCAAACCTTGGCGGTGGAAACGGGGTATTGGCCGCTGTATCGGTTTGACCCGCGCTTAATCGATCAGGGCAAAGCTGCACTGCAGTTGGACAGTAAGGCCGCAACCAGGCCGATCTCGGACTTGTTGGATAAAGAAAATCGCTTCCGCCAAGTGGCGCGCAAAGACCCGGAACGGGCCGCCAAATTAGTGGCACAGCTGGAAAGCGAGTTGAGCCACAGACGTAAAGTGTTTGAAGCCCTGGCCAGCGTGCGCTTGGAAGAGCCGGAAGGTGAAGATGCCTCAGCCGCTGAATAACTTAGGTGTGATTGCGCCCGGCGCGGTCCAACAGCGTTTTGCACAACAGCTGGAAAAACGGCTCTTGCAGGGCGAGCTTGTTTTGGGTCTCGGGGCTGTCGATCAGGACTTGTAAAATCCGGCTGCTGCGATCGGCTTCGCTGTCGTCGATAAATGTACCTTCGGTGACGTCGCGGATGTAGTCCACCAAAAATTCGATGATGGTGCGCATTTCCATATCGACACTGTCCATCATGTGTTGCATGGCTTGGCGTGATAGGCCGACACAGACGGTTTCTTCCAACGCCGTCGCGGTGGCAATGCGCCCCATGTCGGAGATCACGGCCAGCTCACCGATAATCTCACCTGGGCCGAATGTGCCCAAGTCGGAACTGGAAGCTTGGCTGATTTTCACACTGCCGGACTTGATGATGTAGGCTTCGTTGCCACGCCCGCCCTCTTCAAACAAGGTTTGTCCTTTCTCGAATAAAACAAAGCGGCACAGGTGGTCTAAGGGGGACTTGTTTGCATTGCGCGAACCGGGCGGTGCTTGAACTTCGTCCATGCCGTAATCTAACCCACGATCTTTCATCATTCGTCCTCCACCTCTATGACCTGAAAGGTAGTTTAAGGGTGTTCGCGAAAAAGTCCAAGCGCTTCAAATCTTTGACACTATTTCACGGAAAAAGACGGCACGTCGGTTTTGTTTTTGACGTAAGTGCCTGTGGTCGACAAGCTCAGTTTGATCTTTGATTTGATGTTTTGCGCTCGGTTGTTCACGTCTTTGAACTTGTCGTTCCCCGTCGCTTGGGCAAATGCGGCTTGTTTGGTGAACGCATTGATTTCATCTGTGGTGCCTTCTTGGAAGAACTGCACTGCGTGCCCTTCCATTTCGTGAACCAGTTGAGCCGCAACATCGTAGTCGCTGAACAGGTCGTCAACCAACAACAGTGTCGAAGACACCAAAACCACAAAGTGTCGTTCTTTGAGGCGCGGGACAAACGCTGCGTAAGCCAAAGCGCCCTGGGTCGGGCATATGTTGTCGATGATCATATACCCCCGCGCAGCCCGCATGGTTCTCTGAATTTTGGCAAAGCTTTTTGGCAGATGGGTTTCAACCAGATCAATCGCGCGTTTCAGGCGCTGGATGTACAGCGCATTGTTATTTTTTTTCGTGACGACAGGGATCGAAAAATAGGGGCTTCCGACAATGGGAATGCCTTTGTAGTTCACCACAGGAACGTCATTTATGGGCAGCAATTTGTGCTTGTTGAGTTTTTGTTCTTGGCAGCCGTTAAAGAAATTAACCCCGTGGGACTTGAGCTTCACGTCTTCCAGATAAAGATCACGCACCGACACTTGATCGAGAAAAGCGCGCTCCCCCTGGGCGACTTGAGAGAGTTTGGATTGCAGAAGTTTGATTTGGTCGGCTGCACCAGCTTGGCCGACGTGCAAGAGGCAGACAGAGACGGCAAATACCAAACCAAAAGAGAGCTTATCCAATGACAAATATTTCAGCATGTGTTTCTCAAGGTGGTGTTGAACAACTAGAGTTATACAGCCATTTGTTGGCGCGGACACGCATAAACTCGCCAGGATCCACGGTTTGGTGTAAAGCCACACAGGGGATGAACTGACGGTGTGCTAAGTGGAAGTGTATATGGGGTCGCGTTCACAAGAAATCGATGATTTTGAGCTCAAAACGGGTATCACGCCGGCTACATCAAGCGTTTGGGCCGGGTTTAGCTGTTTTCGGGCATGGCTCCGGATACATGCCGTGCGTCTTGCGCGTCGAGCGGCTTTCGTGCCACGGCATTGATGCCGGATGCGACGATCGTTAAGGGGCGTTTGGTGAGTTTTGTGGGCAAGACCCAATTGACCAAGCGCACCAGTGGGCTCATCACCGGCACGGGGAACTGGACGAAGTGCCCAACGATGTAGTCGAAGCTCAAAATTTTGTGCCCAGCGGTGATGCGGATATCTTCAAAACCAGTTGTGCGCAGCAGTTGGCTGAGCGTTTTGCGGTTGAAGTAGAACAGGTGTTCGAGCTTAAACTCAATCCAATAGCGCCCCATCAGACGGGCCGTAAAACTGTCGAGACTGGGGGCCGCCATGAAGATGATGCCGCCAGGTTTCACCAAGGTCTGCACATGCGCCAAAAACGCCTTGGGATCGCGCACATGTTCGATCACATCGGCCAAGACGACAATGTCATAGCCGCCCTGGGGCAAGTTCATGTCTTCGAGCAAACCCGCCTGAGCACACGGTTTGCCTAACGCGTCATTGGCATGTTGGACCGCGCTTTGGGAAACGTCGATGCCTTGCACATCAAATCCGGCTTGATCGGCGACGTACAAGAAATTGCCAAGCCCGCAGCCGATTTCCAACAGCTTAGGATGTTTTTTTTCGGTGCTATCCGTGTTCAGAAATTCAGCAATTGTGTCTAACTGCAGTCGCGCGGTGCCGCGTTTGAGCGCATTGCCCTGGGCGCGGAGCCGTTCATTGTTGGAGCCGATGAAGTAGGTGGAATCATAAATGCCTTCCAGCGTGGCATCGTCCGGCTGGGGGTTGAGCATGCCCAGCCCACACGACGGGCAGCGTTCAACCCGGCTGTGGGGTGTCTTGAACCAGAACGTGAGTTCGTCGCTGTGGCAAAGCGGGCAGGTGGAAATGTGCACGAACGAGGATTTCCTTTATGACGTGATCCGTATACATATACGACTCCACTTTTCCGGGGAACCCCTGAGATGGCGACGCGCGCGCACAAGATAGCCCAACACATTGACACGTGGGCGAAACAACATCCGCAAGGTGCTTTGACGGGCACACTCGTGGGCAGCGCCCTTGTGCTCTTGTGCACCGTTATGGCTGTGTTGGCATTGTTCAGTGGCCCCATTGGCGTAGACATCTTGGACCGCTTCCCCGGCACGACCCTTTCGCGCTTAGCCGTGTTGCAAGGGGCGGCCAGCCTCGGGGTTTTGAGTTTTGCCGCGCTGGCAGTCTTTGTCGTGAACTGGGGCGAAGCACCCAAGGTCCTGAAAGTCCTATATCTCAGCCGTTGGGCAGAGAGAATTGCGCACCGCCTGGCACGCGGGTTTTCAGAAGGTTCAACCGCAGCTTTTTGGGGGGCCATTGGGCTGGTCGCTGTTTGGGTCAATGTCGAGATGCTGGTGCGCTTGCCCATCGTCGCGTGTTTAGAACCCGACACAGTTGGCTATCTGCAGCCCAGCGCGATCCGGTCTTCGGGCTACATGTTCTTTTTGGACGCCATTGTCACGCTGACGGGGGATATGAAGTGGATTTATCCGGTTCAGTTGAACCTGATGCTGTTGAGTTTTGCCACCCTTGGGTTGAGCGTGCGCCGGGTTGTCGGAAGCTTTGGGGCGGGCTTGATCGTCGCGTTGATACCGATGGTGAGCTCCGGTTTGTTGATCTTGGCGCCGGCCGTGATGAGTGAAGCGCTGTTCGCGGCACTGATCTGTTTCCACCTTGCGGGCGTTTTATGGGCGCTGCGCAGCCCTTCGTGGATTGTACTGTTGGGCGTTGGCCTCACATTGGGTTTGATGATTGTTGTTCGCCCCAACGGCATTTCGTTTATGGTCACAGGCCTGATGCTGATGTGGATGCTGCGCCATGTCTGGCGGCGGGTCGTTTTGGCGCTGGCCCTTCCGTTGATTGTCATTATTGGAGCCCAAGGGCTTTACCACCATTATAATTATGCCTTCTTCGGTTTGCACAAGTTTGGGGCCATTTCCCTGTCAGGCAATTTCGCACCTTTGATCCGAGCGGATATGGGCAGTGCCAATCCGGAACTGGCTGCACAGTTGGAACAAAAGCTGGCGCATTACAGCCGCGACTTCCCCCCGTTTTCTGAGCGTGGGTACCCCTTCGAAATGGCCAAGGTTGCGGAGCTGACTACGGTTGGGGCGATTTACCGGATCATCTTGCCGTCTGTGCGCACACATCTGGATCTGGCAGAGCCCAAAGCGGTGGCGTTCGAATACGATCCCCGCATATCGCAAATCACCGGCGATTTGGCGAAAAGTGCGGTTCTGAACGATCCCTTGGGCGCGGTCCAAATTGTATCGAGCAATTTCATCAGCGCTTGGAACAAGAGCCTCCCGATCCGGGTGCCCATGGCCCAGTATTTCTCTCGATGCGCCACCATGAACACGGATGTTTATGCGCAACACGCGGAACTGATCTCCGGAGCAGGTGGGGGCGGCACTTTGATTGAGGCGGATACGCTTTTAGCTCTCAGCACGACCGGTCAAGAAGGTTTGCGCTTGATCGAATGGCCGCGCCTCGTGTTGGGGGCCTTCCAAAAGGGGCTGGCCTATCTCGCGCTGATGGTATCGATTTGGTTTTGTTGGCAGATTTTGCGGTTTCGGGGCTGGGGACAAGGCGATGTTCTTGCGGGGGCGGTGCTCAGCATCAGCGTGCTGGCTGGCTACGGTTTGATCAGCCTCGGCAATACGGCTTTCACCCGTTATACGGTGGTGTTTGACCCTGTCTTGATCGCGCTGCTTGTCGTGTTTGCTGTAAACAGTTTTAAATCATTGTATTTATTGAATAAAAATAACTCTGCGTGTTGAGGCTTGCGCAACGAATCCGTTCTCATGTATATTGCGTTCATAATGTGAACATGCAGGGACTGCAGATGCCATGACGGATTCTCGAGAATCCCAAAACAGCGTTAATTTCGGCGATCAGGCGACTTTGGATTTGCTTTCTACGCTGGAAGAAGATCAGCACGTTTCGCAACGCAGCCTGGCCACCCGTATGGGCGTTGCGCTTGGTATGGCCAACGGCTTATTGAAGCGTTCTGTGCGAAAGGGACTGATCAAAGTCCAGCAGGCGCCCGCTAAGCGGTATGCCTACTATGTGACCCCACAGGGGTTTGCTGAAAAAAGCCGTCTTGTTGCGGACTATCTGGCGGCCTCGCTCAGCTTTTTTCGCAAGGGGCGAAACGAGTATACGGCTTTGTTCGAAGAGTTGCTGCGTCAAAACAAGAAAAAGGCCGTTTTGTACGGTGCCGGAGAGTTGGCGGAAATCGCCATGCTGTCTGCACAAGAGACTGGCTTTGAGCTGGTCGGTGTCGTTGCTGAAGGCTCCAATCAATCTGAAATGTGCGGATTGAAGGTGGTGCAGAACGCTGACGAAGTCGATGCGGATGCATTGGTTATCACATGTCGCGAACAGCCCCAGCAGGTCTATGACGACATGTGCAAGGTAATGGGCAAGGACACGATTTATGCGGTGCCCCTGTTGCATGTCCGCCAACAAGCACCTGAGGAGGACAAGCCATGACGAAATGGTATGTCGTCCGCGTCAAAACCTCATATGAAGACCGGGCTTCGTGGCACCTGAGGAACCAGGACTTTAAAGTCTACTTGCCCAAGTACCGCAAGACCGTCCGCCATGCGCGCAAAACCCAGTCAGTCTTGCGTCCGGTGTTCCCGGGGTATTTATTTGTGAACATGGATACGGCCTCTCAGCCTTGGCGCTCCATCAACGGCACGGTTGGCGTTTTGTCCTTAGTGCAGTTCGGCCCCCACCCGCAATCGATCGACGGCTCTATCGTCGATATGATCCGACGGCGTGAAGACATTGATGGCGTGATTTCCATTGCGCCTGAAGGTCTGAAAAAAGGCGACAACATGCGTGTGCTGGAAGGTGCGTTTGCCGATCATACAGCCCTGTTGGAAGAAGTCTGCGACGACAAGCGCGTCATTTTGCTTTTGGATTTGATGGGCCGCGAAGTCCGGGTTCATGCCTCTTCGGAAACGCTGGCCAAAGTTTCTTAAATTCCCTTAATTGCCGATAAAGTTGTCCGCTCATGAGCACCATTGTTCCCGTTATTCTATCCGGCGGTTCTGGCACGCGCCTTTGGCCGATGTCTCGAACTTTGTACCCTAAACAACTTCAGTCTCTGTATTCCGATCAATCCATGTTGGTGGAAACTGCGGCGCGCGTTTCAGGTGACAATTTCGGGTCGCCTGTCGTGATCTGTAACGCGGAACACCGCTTCATCATTGCCGAACAATTGCACAAAGCAGGGATAAAACCGGCGTCCATCATTTTGGAACCTGTTGGGCGCAACACGGCACCGGCAGCTGCTGTTGCTGCAGAAGTGTTGATGCAAGACGATCCGGATGCTTTGATGTTGTTGATGCCGTCCGATCATTTGATCACGAAACCAGATGTGTTTCTCAAGGCCTGTGCGCAGGCGCGGGCCGCTGCCGAAGACAAAGCGCTTGTGACGTTTGGCATTGTGCCCAAGGCTCCGGAAACGGGTTTTGGCTACATCCAAAAGGGCAGCGACTTAGACGCCTATGAAGGATGCTTTGCGGTTGACCGCTTTGTTGAAAAACCTGATCTGGCGACGGCTGAGCAGTATTTGCAACAGGGCGATTATTATTGGAACAGCGGCATTTTCTTGTTCAAAGCCCGTGATTATCTTGAAGAGCTGTCCCGCAGCCACCCGGATATGGTGGACTTGTGCAAGACAGCCGTCGTCGAAGGCCAGCGGGACATGGATTTCTTCCGCTTAGCTGAAAACCATTTTCACGACATCAAAGGCGATTCCATCGACTACGCCGTCATGGAAAAAACCGAACATGCCGCTATCGTTCCTGTGGATATGGGCTGGGACGATGTGGGCTCTTGGTCAGCACTTTGGGCCGTCGGGGACAAAGATGAAGACGGGAACATCTTGCTGGGTGACGTGATTGCTCACAATGTTCAAAGGTCTTATGTCCGCTCGTCCGGGCAACTGGTTGCCTCGTTGGGTGTGCGCGACACCATTGTGGTGGCGACCGACGACGTTGTTTTGGTCGCGGACAAGGACCACGCCCAAAATGTTAAGAACATCGTCAGCCAACTTCAAGACGAAGGGCGCGATGAACACATGCTCCACAAACGCGTCTATCGCCCTTGGGGGTGGTATCAGTGCATGGAGCAAGCAAACCATTTTCAGGTGAAACAGCTATCGATCAAACCTGGCGGAATTTTGAGCCTGCAAAGCCACAAGCACCGTTCTGAACACTGGGTCGTGGTTTCGGGACAGGCTTCGGTTGTGCGTGACGAGGAAGAGATTACCCTGGATGTGAACCAATCGACCTATATTCCCGCCAATGTGAAACACCGCCTGGAAAACAAGGCAGATCAACCACTTCGCATCATTGAGGTGCAAACGGGCAGTTATTTGGGCGAAGACGATATCGAAAGATATGAAGATATATATGGACGATGTATGTAATTTAGGGTTTCATTAATGTGTTTCCCGAGAAACGGGAGTAAAAGGTATATGGGAGAGAAACTTTCATGACATCAAATCACAAATTTCTGTCCTATGGTCGTCACTACGTCGATGAAGCCGACAGACGTGCCGTTGAGGACGTTTTGCGGGGCGATTGGCTAACGCAGGGTCAGACGGTCACGCGCTTCGAAGAAGCACTGGCTGAGCGCGTTGGCGCCAAATATGCGATATCCGTCACCAGCGGAACTGCGGCTTTGCATATTGCCATGCTCGCTTCGGGCATGAGCCCCCGCGACGTCAGTCTCACCAGTGCGTTTACATTTGTTGCGTCGGCCAACGCCGCTCTCTACTGTGGAGCGGACAGTGACCTTGGCGATATAGATATTGATACCCTCTGCCTTTCAAATGATGCAGTTGCTGCGTATGTCGACAAATCTTCATACGATGTGAAGACCATCGTCCCTGTTCACTATGGCGGTTTGAGCGTGAACGTCGGAGCCTTAAAAGATATCAGCCCCAAAAGTATCATCATCGAAGATGCAAGCCACAGCTTGGGCGGCGATGATGAACAGGGGCGGCCGATTGGCTCATGCGCCGATAGCGATATGGCGATTTTCTCATTCCACCCGGTCAAGCCAATCACCACCGGTGACGGCGGAATGGTGACGACCAACGACAAAGAACTCTACAAGCGGTTGTTGCAGTTCAAAGGCCACGGCATTGTGCGCGGCGATGATGTCGTCGACATCGAACAAGCCAGCGATGGGATTGACAGCGCGCCTTGGTATTACGAGCAACAGGTGTTGGGCTACAATTATCGTATGACCGATATCCAAGCCGCCCTGGGTTTGTCGCAGTTGGGTAAACTAGATACCTTCACCAAACGCCGTCGAGAAATTGCAAAATATTACGACCAGTGTTTTGGCGATCTCATCCACATGCGTCCTGCGCAAAACCGACCGGAGTACCGCGAACGCTCATCGCATCATCTGTATGTCGGCCTGTTCGATTTTGAAGGACTGGGCTGCACCAAAACGCAGTTCATGAAAAAGCTGCGCGCAGATGGTGTCGGCACCCAGGTGCACTACATTCCGGTCTATCGTCATCCCTATCATCGCAAACGATTGGGAGACGTTGCCGAACACTTCCCCGGAACAGAGCAAGCCTACAACCAAGCTTTATCCCTGCCCATTTTCCCGTCCATGCGCGATGAAGATGTTGAGCATGTTGTTAAGGTTGTTCGTACGCATACAGGGGCGACATAAGAGGGGGCTATTGCTCTACAACCGCCATCTTCGTGCCTGCGTTTCAGCCTTGCTAGTTATGAGGCAAAAGCATTTCGGAATCTACGCGCAACCTTAGAGGCAATGGCCTGAAGTGGCGGGAGTTGATCCGACAAGTGCTTGAAGACGTAATCTGAATCCACATAATGGCAACGGAAAACCATCCGTTCGGCACTCTCAATCTTGCCACCGCCGTGGATGCCCATGGTGTCGAAAATCACCAACGTTCCTGCAGGACCTTCCACACAGTATTCATAGCTGTCATTGGGAGAACTGGCCAAGAATTCAAGTTTTTCAAGCATGGCGCGGTTCTCAGGGCTTTCAGCCAAGAACTCTTTTAGATGTTGGTCTTTGGTGTCCAGCAGTTCTGACAAAGCATTGTCATCATCACGACGTGTTGTGGTGGTTTTGCGTACAGATGCAACGTGGGCATTGGCAATGTGTTGGCTATAGGGAACATAGCGAAAAGCAGCATTGGATTTGTCGCAGTCGGTTAGATAGATGAATGCCTTAAGGCATTTCTGACCGTCGAAATTGTCAAAGTGGAGCGGGAACAACTCGCCATCATGTGGCGGTTGGGAATAATCGCAGATCATCTGCGCCAAGCCATACCCATCACCTAAGAAGCCTTTGGCGATTTCATCAATACCGCAGCTTTCCAAAGCCTTTTGCGAGGCTGAAAGTTTGTCCCAAGCATTGTGCTCATCCAAGTTGCATGGGGCCGCCGCAATGCGGCAGTTTGGACCGTCACGAAAGTACTTCAGATAAGGTTCGTCCGCATCCATCAACTCCCGTCCTTGGGCCTTTAAAGCCTCAACGATTTGCGTGTCGAAAAAACCAGGGAAAGAAATAATTCCCTTGGTGTTCAAAGTTGAAACGAGCTGTTCTACGTCACCAAGAACGGACATGAAGTGATCTCCTGCATTGCATCACGATGGGCGAATTCTATCCCATGATTTGTGACATGTTAAACTTATTATCATGGCGCAAAATAAGGGGGGGGGAACGTGATGAAGACGATTAACTTGCGACTTCGTTTGGAATCGTTTCAGGGTTGCGGAAAGATGTCACCAACGCAAAAAGCATGAAATATGTCAGAAGCCACCACGTTGACCAGATCGAAAAGTTGAACGATGCTGAGACCCAAAAGCCTGCACTGAGCGCTAAGATGGTGAGGCTTTCATGCATATTCCCATCGTGGTTTTTCAATGCCGATTTGACATGGGCCCACAATACCATGGCCAAGAGAGACAACAAAGACATCAGCCCCGCCAATCCTGTTTCAGAATATATTTCCAAGAGCCAGTTGTGCGGATGGGACGGTATCAAGGGCAAATTCCCCGGGGAAGCATCTCCGTCGGTGCCGGGCGTGAGGTTAATGGTATCGATGCCGCGACCGAACCACATGACTTCTTGGGTGTGTTCGAAAGTGAATTTCCAGATAATTTGACGGTGCGGATCAATCAGCCACGTCGGCAGATAGGCGTTGGGGGGGGACAAAAACGTTGGCCCGAAGTTCAGCAGCCAGACGAACATGACGCAGACCAACAAGACTGCTGCTGCAAGGATCGGCATGCGGGCCCTTTGGTTTCTTAAACTGAAGACCGCTGCCAAGGTGAGCACGATACCGATCAACCCCGCGATCGAAGCACGGTTTGACGTTTCGAAAATGACGATGCAGCACATTACCATTGCAGCGAGGCAGCTCGCAGTCCAGTTCTTTGGCAGCTTATAGGCAGCCCAGACCATGACGGGTGCTAAGCATAAGGTCGATGCGCCGTAAGACTTTAGCCAAAGATCCGGGCGCAACACGAGGTCGTGCTCGTTTCTCAAAAACTCCATCAGCTCCGGCCAAAACCAGAAACTGATGCACGAAATCGCGGTGAGGGTGTTGGTAACGACAACAAGAGTCTTGAGTGCGAGCTCGCGATAACTTTTGTCGTGTCGCAAAAACGCCCAGATCAACGCGCATAGGGCAATGAACACAAAAGTTCTGGACCAGGTTTTAAAGGATTTGGTGATGTCCAGGCTTTCGAAGAAGCCAGGCAGCCATAGCAGAGCCGTGAGCACCATCAGCCCTTTGATAAGCGGTGTTCCCGCTTGCGCTACGCGGGAAAATACACCTGGAGTGCGCCATGCAAAAACCAGCGTGCAGAGCAATGCCAGCGCCAAGTCAGCTTGCATCACGCTGCGTCCAAACATCATCAGCGGCACACCGGCACCGATCAAAAGAGCGGTAACCTTTGCAAGGTTGAGATTGCCGGTGTGAGTCTGTGTCATATCTCGCATGGATTTCAGTGATTAAGAGAGAGTGTTCTCTAGGTACCATTGATACGCGTTGACCATGCCGTCACGCAGCGATGTTTGCGACTTCCAGCCCATGTTATGAATGCGTGAGCAGTCCATCAACTTGCGTGGCGTACCATCGGGCTTATCCGTGTTGTAGGTGTAACCGCCATCATAGCCTGTTGCTTCGCCAATGATGTTGGCAAGCTCTTGAATGGTTGCTTCTATACCGCTGCCGATGTTGATGTGATCGTGATCGGAATAGTGTTCCATCAAATAGACCAATCCATCGGCCAGGTCGTCAACAAACAAGAATTCTCGTTTCGGCGTGCCTGTGCCCCAGATTTCAATATTTTGCTCGTCTTCGACTTTGGCACGATGGGCTTTGGCGATCAGTGCCGCAACCACATGGCTGGAAACCGGGTCGTAGTTGTCGCCGGGGCCATACAGGTTGGTCGGCATGGCGGAGATGTAATCGCAACCGTGTTGCTTGCGATAAGCTTGGCACAACTTGATGCCAGAAATTTTAGCAATGGCATACCATTCGTTGGTGGGCTCCAAGGGGCCGGTCAACAAAGCGTCTTCGGTCATGGGTTGGGGCGCCATCTTCGGATAGATGCAGGACGATCCCAAGAATAAGAGCTTCTCCACCTTGTTTAAAAAGGCCGAATGAATGATGTTCGCCTCAATCATGAGGTTGTTGTAGATGAAGTCCGCAGGCCACGTATCGTTTGCATAGATGCCGCCAACTTTCCCGGCAGCCAAAAAAATGGCGTCCGGGCGTTTGTCATGCACCCACTGTTCCACGGCCTCTTGGCGCAGCAAGTCCAGTTCGTTTCGATCCGCAGTGAGAACCTCGCAATCCAACTTGGACAGCTGCCGGACCAATGCCGAGCCGACCATGCCTTTGTGTCCGGCGACCCAGACACGTTTTCCTGCGAGAGAGTAGACTTTATCCGTCATGGCCAAAATTACGGTTCGTTTGTTGTTGGACCAAATTCAGATCGTATTCCACCATTTCTTTGACGAGGTCACTGAACGGTGTGGTGTGTTTCCAGCCCAGGGTTTCTTTGGCTTTGGAGCAGTCGCCGAGCAAGTACTCGACCTCGGTCGGACGGAAGTAGCGCGGATCAATCTCGATCAACACGTCACCGTTGTCCGCATCAATGCCCAACTGATCGACGCCTTCGCCTTTCCATTCGATGGTGCGCCCGATGTGCGAAAAGGCCAGTTCTACGAATTCGCGAACGGAATGGGTTTCTTCGGTGCACAGCACGAAGTCGTCTGGGGTGTCATGTTGGACGATGCGCCACATGCCTTCGACATAATCGCGGGCGTGACCCCAGTCGCGACACGCATCCAAGTTGCCCAGGTAGATCTTGTCTTGTAGCCCGTGTTTGATCGCAGCAACGGCGCGGGTGATTTTACGCGTCACAAAGGTTTCGCCGCGTGTCGGCCCTTCGTGGTTGAACAAAATGCCGTTCGACGCGTGCATATTATAAGCTTCGCGGTAGTTGCGAACGATCCAGTAACTGTAGAGCTTCGCCGCGGCATACGGGCTGCGCGGCTGAAACGGCGTGGTTTCGGATTGGGGTGCGGGTGCATCGCCGAACAATTCCGAAGTGGACGCCTGATAAAAGCGGGAGGTTTTTTCCATGCCCAAGATACGCATGGCTTCAAGAATACGTAACGTTCCGATGGCATCGGCGTTGGCGGTGTATTCCGGAGTGTCGAAACTGACTTGCACGTGGCTTTGCGCCGCAAGATTGTAGATTTCGTCCGGCTTCGTTTCTTGGATCAAACGGATCAGGTTCGTCGAATCCGTCAGATCGCCGTAGTGCATGAAGAAACGACCGTCTTTTTCATGGGGGTCGTGATAGAGGTGATCGACCCGCTCGGTATTGAAAGAAGACGAGCGCCGCTTGATACCGTGAACCGTGTAGCCCTTTTCGAGCAACAGTTCAGCAAGGAGCGCGCCGTCTTGGCCGGTGATACCAGTGATAAGGGCAGATTTAGTTGACATGAATTATTCCACAATATTTTAACTTGGGCAGTCGATTACGATGACGTCTGGGAAACCCGTGCTGAATGCGAATACGGCAGCAGCTTGGCAAACGCATATGCAAAGACGGAACTTGGCATGCCGCGGTGCAGCAAGATCCAAAAGAAGTACAGGCCAAGTGGATAGGTAGACGATTTTTTGCGCCATTTCCACCAGCTTTTGAACAATGCCGAGATGCTGTAAGCACGGAAGTTTTTCTTCTGGATATCACCCCACAACCAACCGTGCTTGTTGCGTGAGATACTTTTCAACATACCAGACTCGCTGACACGGTAATGGAACAGGGCTTCATCGATGGGGACGCCGAAATAGCCGTGGCGTCCCAGGCGGATGTTGAATTCCCAATCCTCATAGCCGCTGCGCATGCTTTCGTCGTATCCGCCTAGGTCATACCAAGCGGATTTCGGCATCAGCAGGCAGTAGGGCAGTTGGTTGAGAAACAGCTGTTCGAAGAAATTATAGTTTTTGTACAAAACGCCGTTGATATCGCCAAATGCGTTCAAATGGCTGTAGACAACCGTTTTGGGGGGGCTGTTCTTGAGAACTTCGTAAGCTGTTTCCAAATACTTCGGATCCAGCCAGTCGTCGCAATCCAGGGGCAGCACATAGGTGCCGCGGGCATTTCGAAACGCGGTGTTTCGTGCCGCAGGCAGGCCCATGTTCACCTGACGGATCATGCGGACGTCGGGGCCTAAGTTGTCGAGGAAAGCGACGGTGTCGGGGTTGTTTGAGCCATCGTCTACGAGAACGGCTTCAAAGTCTTGAAAGGTTTGAGCACGTAGGCTATCCAAGGCTTCGCCCAAGTATTCGTGCGTGTTGTAGCACGGCAAAATAACCGAGATGAGCGGCGCTGGCGATGTTTGGGGATCACGCATTCTTTGGGCTTAGCTAAAACAATCGAAACATGTCTGGAAACGGCGGCCACGCGACGTGGTGAAGCTATGGCAGCGGCGAGGCGGGATGATAACAGTGATTGGTTGGAAATGCTGCTCTTTTTTTCTAGACAGAAAGACCGATTCCCTAATCGGGATAGATGTGGCATTTATAGCGCCATGTTACACGATCCGGTGATCAAAAAACTGATGCGGTTGGGTTGGGGCGGAGCCCTGGCCTTGCATGGCGCGTTGAATCTGGTGATCCCTAGAATGCGCAATGAAATCTGCGTCTTCTACGGCGGCGCTCGCCCGGGAGACGTGGGTGGACCGTTGGTCAAAGTGAAGCGTCTGCGTGGCTTATTTGCTGAGGCGTTTTGGGGCTTTAACCTCGTCTACACTCTGTCGAATACGCCTTACTTGCCGGACATCGCCTTAAAGGTGTTGGCTTGGCGCAGCGTGCCCTTGGTTCACAACCAAAATGGCGTGTTTTATTCGGGCTGGTACGCGGGGGATTGGCAGGGGCAAAATCAGCGCATGGCGCGCACCTACCACCAGGCCGATTACGTGTTTTATCAAAGCGAGTTTTGCAAGCGTTCGGCGGACAAATTCTTAGGCGAGCGAGAAGGTCCGGGTGAAATCCTCTACAACGCTGTGGATACGACCTTTTATTGCCCGGCGGAAAAAACGAGCCCGTCAACCGATCATGCGGTTCGGTTCTTGCTCACGGGCAAGATCGACGACCACATGTATTACCGGGTGGAAAGCTCCATCAAGGGGTTAGCCGCTGCCAAGGATGTGGATGCCGAGCTGTTGGTCGCCGGTTGGGTAGCTCCTGAGGCATTGAAGCAGGCACAAAACCTTGCCGACGAGTTGGAGGTGGCTGAACGGGTTCGCTTTTTGGGGCGCTACACCCAAGAAGAGGCCCCGGGCATATACCAGGCCGCTGATGCCTACATCATGACCAAGCACAACGACCCGTGTCCCAATACCGTGTTGGAAGCTTTGGCGTCAGGCTTGCCAGTGCTGTATTCCGATACCGGCGGTGTCGGAGAACTTGTTGGAGAAGCCGGTATCGGCTTGGCTTGTGAGCAAGGTTGGGATGCCCCCAAAGTGCCGACGGACGAGGCCATGGCCCAGGGGATGAAAGATATCGTTGCAGATTTGCCGACGTTCGCTGCTTCAGCCAGACAGCGCGCAGAGCAGCGCTTTGATATCCGCCACTGGGAAAGACGACATCGCGAAATTTTTACACAATTGCTGGAGCGTACGTGATCGGGTTCACTGACAAATTGGATGTAATTCTACGCAAGATTGGTAGTATGACGCAGCTAAACCTCCGGGTTTCGCTCGCCAATCCTCATTATTTGCCGGTTTTATCCGTATGACGCTTCGAAAATCCGCCCCTCTACTGGCTAAGCTGGTCGTTTCCATCGGCTTGCTGAGTTGGCTCTTTATAAACTTGGATACGTCTTCTTTGTTGGCGTATGTCAATGTCGCAACGCTGTCGACCGTGGTCGCTCTGGCGATGGTCAATGCGTCGTTTACGTTTGTGTTGGCCTATCGCTGGGGATTGATTTTGAGCTTTCTCAAATCCCCTTTGACGCTGATCAATGCCGGAAAAAACATCATTATCGGTATGTTTTTCAACCAAGTATTGCCATCCACCATTGGCGGTGACGTGGTGCGCATCTGGTTGGCGAAACGTTGGGGGCTGAGCATTTCAGTTGCGGCCAATTCGATCATTTCGGACCGGATTTTCGGCTTCATGGGATTGGTGCTCTTGTGCCTGTTTGGCTGGCCGTTCGTATATTCCCTCACCGAAAACGAGCTGATGACCATTGGTGAAGGCATCGTCATCGGCATCGGTATTAGCGGTGTGGTGAGCTTGTATGTCATCCAACACTTCCCGGTGCGCTGGAAACAGATGAAGGTGTTGAGCTGGCTTGTGGGCATTTCCAACGCCTCTATTGGTGTGATCGTGAACTCCGGCTCGGGCACGCGCATCGTGGTGCTGTCCATCATCATGCATATATTTGATATTACGATGGTTTTCATCGTTGCCCAGGTATGTGACATCGCCTTGAGCTGGACCACGTGCGCGATTTTGTTGCCGCCGGCTTTGCTGGTTTCCGCAGCCCCGATTTCCATTGCGGGCTGGGGCGTGCGCGAAGGCGTGGTGGTCTTTGCTTTGGGTGCTGCTGGCGTGGGTGTAAATGAAGCGATAATCCTTTCGTTGTTCTATGGCCTTATTCACGCATTGACGGGCTTGATCGGCGGCATGGTTTGGGTGATGACCCCCCATGATGAGCTGGATCTGGAACGCGAAGAAGAGCTGGTTAACCACACTGTCTAACTGGTTTTAATTGGTGTTTTTTTATAGTAAGACAGTCACAACAGCTGGAAAATCCGGCTGGTGCGCTCCATTTGTGTTTTGAACAGTTAGCGGACGGCCTCTCGATGCGAATTTTGATGATTAACCCCCCGGCTTTGAACACGGTTGTTGAGCACCCAGACGAGCATGGCGAGGAATTCTTGGAAGCGGATTCATTTGGCGAATTTCCGCCGTTGGGGATCTTGTATGTCCTTTCGCATCTCGAAGCGCATACTGAAGGCCACGAATTCTTCTTCAAAGACTGTGTCGCGGAACGCATTTCCTATGAAGACTTGCGCACCTACTTCGAAGAAATCAAACCTGACATTGTGGGCGTGACCAGCTTTACGGTGAGCTTGGTTGACGTGTGTATGACGGGGGCGATGGCGAAAGAGGTCAACCCCAACGCGCACGTCAGCTTGGGCGGGCACCACTCCATCGCCTATCCCAACGAAGCGGCACAATTGCCGGAATTTGACAGCATTGTCGTCGGCGAGGGTGAGGAAGCCTTTACCGATCTGGTGAACTGCCTGGATAAGGGTGAGGATTTCACTCACATTCGCGGCGTCTACACGCGCGAATCCATCAAGCGATATGCCGACAACCCGGTGCGCGATAAGCGTTTTTTAGCGCGTGTGTCGGTCCCGGCGGCCTATGTCGAAGATATTGATGCTCTGCCGATGGTTGATCGTAAATGGATCCGCCACTACCGTTATCAGAACATCTTGGGCATCACCAACAATCTTGCGACCATTCTCAGTTCGCGCGGGTGTCCTTATCTCTGCACATTTTGTGATGTGCCCATCAAAAGTTACCGCGAACGGTCTGCGAAGTTAGTCGTTGACGAGATCGAGCAATGTCTGGAGATGGGCTATACGGAATTTCGGTTCTATGATGATCTGTTCAACATCAACGAACGCAAGGTCTTGGACCTCACCGAAGAGCTGGAGCGGCGCAAGCTGAACATCACCTGGGACTTCCGTGGCCGGGTGAACGGCGTGACTTATGAATCCCTGGTCCGCGCAAAAGCCACGGGCTTGCGAATGATTTCGTTCGGCGTCGAAACCGGCACGGACGAAGGGCTGAAGATTTTGAAAAAAGCCACGACAACGGCCAAGATCGAGCAGGCGTTTAAGTGGTGCCGCGAGCTTGGCATCATCACGGTTGCCGACTACATCATCGGCCAGCCGTTTGAGAAATCCGTTGCAGATGTGCGCAAAAACATTGATTTCTTGATGAAACTGGATCCGGATTACGCTCAAGTTTCGATCTTAACGCTTTATCCCAACACGCAAATGTATAACGACGCCGTGGCCCAGGGCATTGCAGAGGCCGGCCGTTGGCAGGAATTTGCGAAAAAGCCGACGAAGAATTTCCTCGTGGACCACTGGGATGAACACCTGACCTTGGCTCAATTGACGGATCTTCAAAAGGAAGCCTATCGAAAATTCTATTTCCGGATAAAATATATTTTCCGCAGTGTGATGAAGACCCGGTCTTTTTACGAATTTATGTCGAAGGCGAAGGGCGCTATGAAACTGGCGGAATCCAACAAACGTGCGGCTTAAATCCTGAGCCGTGCGCACTGAATACACAACGTTTTTAAACGTTTAATGGACCGTAATCAATTGACGGACGCTGCCACTTATAAACTCACCATCATCGTTCCCAGCTATAACGAAGCAGACAACATGTTGCCTTTGTTTGAAGCCATTGAACGGGATGTGCATGAGCAAAATCGTGAAATCATCGTGGTCGATGATGATTCCCCCGACGGTACGGCGGAAGTCGTGAAGAAGGCGATGTCGGAGTACGGGAATCTGAAGCTGATCGTGCGTACCGAAGACAAGGGCTTGGTGAATTCCATCAACGAAGGCATTCGTGCAGCCCAAGGTGAGGTTATCGTTTGGCTGGATGCCGATCTCACCATGCCGCCCCATCACTTGAACCACTTTTTGGGGCTGCTCGACCAAGGTGCGGATATGGTTGTGGGCTCGCGCTACAAAGAGGGCGGCGGCATCAAAGGTGCAAGTGAAAACGGCAAGACGTCGTGGTCCGTGCTATTGCGCAACATTCAAGACAGCGAAGATTCCATTTTCGGCATCGCGATTTCGAAGATTGGCAATTGGACGGTGCGCAATCTGTTGGAGCCGGAGTATTTTGACTATACCAGCGGATTTTACGCCGTGCGCCGATCTGTCTTTGATACCATCGAAGTCAAAGGTAAATACCTAGATTATTGCATTCGTTTTTTGGTTCAGACGGTGCGCGCGGGCTTCAAAGTTGAAGAAGTTCCGGTGGTGATGATGCCCCGCGAACGCGGCGAATCGAAAACCACCAGCGGTGCCTTCACCCTGATGAAAATCATGTTCGATTGCTTTATTGTGATCATGGGCCTAGTCACACGCAGAATTTAGCCAAAATCGCCCATAAACGGCCCCAAAAGGGGCATTTCTTAATATCTTTTTGTTTCGAAATATCGATAATACGCAAGCTTGTCAGTTGTGACTAAAGTTTAAGCGATTGGATATTTCTATGCTGCGATGTCGTTTGTGCGATGGGGCGCTCTCAAAACCGTTTTTGGATCTGGGCTTCACCCCGCCCGCCGATAGTTTTGTGCGGGCTGAGGACTTGAATCAACCGGAAACCCACTATCCGTTACGGGTGGTGCGTTGCGAATGCTGTGGTTTTGTTCAGTTGGATCACGTCGTGGATCCTAGCGTTCTGTACCAAAACGATTATCCATATGAATCGTCCATGACCAAAACCGGGGTCAGCCACTTTGACGGCTTTGCCGGACAAGTCTTTGATGATTTCAATCTTTGTGATGAAGATTTGGTCATTGACGTCGGCAGTAATGTCGGCGTGTTGCTCGGCGGCTTTAAGCGTCGCGGGTGCAAGGTTTTGGGTGTCGATCCGGCCAAAAACATCGCCGCTATTGCCGAGCACAACGGCATTCCGACCATCGGGGATTTCTTCTCGCCCACGCTGGCTGATACGATAATTGAAAAGCATCAAAAAGCAAAAATCATCACCGGCAGCAACGTCTTTGCCCACATCCATGATTTGGATTCTATGATTTCCGCCGTTCAAACTTTGTTGGTTGAAGATGGTGTGTTCATCATTGAGGCACCGTATCTGGTCCACTTGATCGATAATCTGGAATACGACACGATCTATCATGAACACCTGTCTTACATTTCCATCAAACCGCTGGTTACGTTTTTCCAAAAGCACGGTATGGAAGTCTTTGATGTTCGGGAGATGGATATTCACGGGGGCTCTATTCGTATTTTTGTCGGCCAGAAAGACGGTCACCCGGTTCAAGAGAGCGTGGGCAAGTTTGTCGCCTTCGAAGACGAACGCGACATCCACGGTATGGAAACGCTCACTGCGTTCGGCCAACGCGTTGCTGATCACCGTGATGAACTGATGAAGTTGCTGCGCTCGTTGAAAGACGAAGGCAAAAAAATCGCTGGGGTGAGTGCGCCGGCCAAAGGCATGACCTTGCTGAACTACTGCAAGATTGGAACGGAAACCTTGGAGTTTCTCACAGAGAAATCCATGTTAAAGCTGGGACGTTATTCTCCGGGGGGGCACATTCCCGTGGTTTCAGATGACCAACTGATTGCAGAAGATGTCGATTATGCGCTGCTGTTGGCCTGGAACTTCAAAGACGAGATCATTAAAAACCTCACTGAGTTTAGAGAAAAAGGCGGGAAATTCATCATCCCGATTCCCAAGCCTGAGATTGTTTAAGGAGCCACCAATGGACGTCGTTACCCCCAAAATCTTTTTCGAAGATGATCGCGGATATATCAAAGATATTCTTGTGCGCGAGCCTGTCGATGCGATCACCGTGATCACGTCAAAAAAAGGCGCCGTGCGGGCCAACCATTATCACAAAGACACCATCCAATGGCTCTATGTTCACAGCGGCAGCGTACGGTACTTGTCTCAATCCGGTGACGAACCGGTGGCCGCACAAACCTTGAATGAGGGCGATCTGGTCAAAACCGACATCTTGGAAAAGCATGCCGTCAAAGCGTTGGAAGATAGCCTGTTTTATATCTTTACCCGCGGCCCGCGCGGTGGTGAGAACTATGAGGATGACACGTTCGGGCTGGACCAGCCGCTGCAAGATCCCGACGAATAGGTTGGAACTGTGTCAAATTTCATCCCTGTCAATGAGCCGCTGCTAGACGGCAATGAAGGCGAATATCTCCAAGAGTGTATCCGCGACGGTTGGATTTCGTCCGAAGGCCCTTTTGTTAAGCGGTTTGAAGAGGCCTTTGCCGCCTATCACAATCGCAAGCACGCCATTTCCCTGACCAACGGCACAGACGCGTTGGACGTCGCCGTTTGGTCTTTGGACTTGGCCGAAGGCGACGAAGTCATTTTGCCGTCGTTCACGATTATTTCGTGCATGACCGCCTTGCTGAACCATGGACTGAAACCGGTGTTGGTGGACTGCGATCCGCGGACCTGGAACATGTCGATTGACGAGGTCCGGGCGAAAATCACGTCCAAAACCAAAGCCATCATGCCGGTCCACATCTACGGCCTTCCGGTTGATATGGACCCCATTTTGGCGCTGGCCGAGGAACACGGTCTTAAGGTTATCGAAGATACGGCGGAGGCCATTGGCCTGAAATACAAAGGTCGTCCCTGCGGTGGTATGGGTGACCTGGGGGCATTCAGTTTTTACGCCAACAAGCACGTGACGACCGGCGAAGGCGGCATGGTCGTGACCGACGATGATGAATTGGCCGAACGATGTCGCTGGTATCGCAACTTGTGTTTCCAACAGCCCCGGTTTCGCCACACGGAACTTGGCCGCAACATGCGCATGACCAACATTCAAGCCGCCGTCGGTTTGGCCCAGGTTGAGCGTCTGGACGACTTCATCACAAAAAAACGCAAGATGGGTGCTGCATACCTCGATGCGTTGTCGCCCATCGAGGGCATTCAGTTGCCCCTGGACAAAACCGATTATGCTGAAAACGTCTATTGGGTGTTTCCGATCGTTTTGGACGATGACATCGGTTTCGACGCTGAAGAAGCCATGCAGAAATTTGCCGAATACAAAATCGGGTGCCGACCGTTTTTCTGGCCCATGCACGAACAGCCTGTGCTGCGTGACATGAACCTGTTCGAAGGCGAGCAATACCCGGTTTCCGAACGCATCGCACGTCGCGGGTTTTATATCCCTTCGGGTTTGGGCATTACCGATGCTCAGATCGAACGCGTCTGTGATGTTGCCGAGGATATTTTTGCACGTTGACCCGATTTTCATAAAGCCTAACCACGCAGTTAAAAGTGAGGCCACCATTGAGCGATGCAGTCTTCAATCTTTACGCGGATTATTACGACCTGATCTACGCGGATAAGAACTATCAACAAGAAGCCGACAAAGTGGCGGGCCTACTTTCGAAGTATGGTGTCACGCAAGACGGAACGGTTTTGGAATTGGGCTGCGGCACGGCGCGCCATGCTCTGGCTTTGGCACAAAAAGGCTACAACCTGATCGCCACCGATCTCAGTGCGGAAATGCTCAAGCACGCTGAAAATCGTGTGGCGCACTATCCGGATTTGACATCGCGCATTGAATTGGACCAGGGCAATGCGCAGAGCTATCGTTTGGGCCGAACGGTCGATGCGGTGATCTCTTTGTTCCATGTGATGTGTTATCAAACCACCGATCAGGCCCTAATGGACAGCGCGAAAACCGCGGCGGAACATTTGAAGCCCGGCGGTGTGTTGGTCTTCGATATGTGGAACAGTCCGGCTGTTTTGAACGATCCGCCCACGTTACGGGTCAAACGCGTTCAGGATGAAAAGCTTGAAGTCGTACGTATCGCCGAACCCGGATTTTGTGAAAACAGCAACATTGTCGATGTGAACTATCAGATTTTTGTCAAACGTCCCGACGAAGAATTGTGGCAGATGCTGGATGAAACCCATAGCGTTCGCCATCTCTCTGAAACCGACCTTCGCCCGCCGCTTGAGGCAGCGGGTTTTGACGTGTTGGGCTTTTACGACTGGGACACGGATGAGGCGGCGAACGATTATGGCTGGAATGCATACTGCGTAGCTGTGAAAAAATAAGCGTATCGTCACACCAGGCGGTGTAAAGGGTATTCGGGAGTAGGGACAGGACGATCATGATGCATCTCAAGAAACACTGGCGTTATGTTTTTGCCGTGTTGATCTCAGCAGTCATGCTGTCGCCCTTCCTTGTCGATTGGTCCCCGGTTGCCAACGAGAACCTGATGTTTCGTGCGTGGTTTGTTTCGGGGCTGTATTCTGCACTAAGTCCTGAGCTCTCTTTTCAATGGTTGTCAAATATAGGATATGGCGTCCCGCGAATAGGGAATCCGCTGTTCAGCTCGTTCTATCCGCCGGCGTACTTAGGCTACTGGGTGGCTGAGCCCTTCAGCAGTTACATCACCTGGTTTGCGTGTATCAGCTTGGGCCTCGTTGGGGCCTGGAAACTGTTTGAATGTTTTAGCGATGATCGTGAGATCACGCTCTTGGCGGGAGCGGCATTCGTTCTAAGCGGTATCTTGTTTATTTCTTCCGTGATTGGGCTCTATCCGGAACGGATATTGTTTGTGCCTTGGACGATTTACTTTTTTTGGAAGGGCTTTAACGAACAAAAGAACGTGCTTTTGGTGGTTGCATCGGTGTTGCACGCATTGCATTTTTTTGCGTCGACCTCGTTCACGTGGTTTTATCTGTCCGCCAGCATTGCATTTTTTATGATGGGCTATTTCATTTATCTGCTCGCCCCTTATGCCAATGTTGCCCAAAACTGGATGCCGGCATTTAAGAGAATGTTCGTTGCGGGCGGTGTGTTTTTCGGCCTGTGTGCGGCGCTCATCATCATTCAAATTTTGCCCGTTCTTGAATTTGACATGTTCGCAGTGCATCGAGATCAAAAGTTTGAGGATTATGTGGCCACCGGGCGCTTCAATCCGAAGTCGCTATTCTTAGCTCCTTTCTTGTTTCCCGGCGCTTTGGAAAAATCCCGACAGTTTTTTGAATTCTCGAACTTGTCCTATCTCGGCTGGATCCCTGCTTTTCTGTGTATGGTGTGGTACAGCGCAGCGCGGCGAAACCAAATCCTAGGCGTTACGCTTTTGATTGCCGCCATTGTCTTTGCCGCAGGCGGATTGACACCGATTAAAGAAATCATCCGGATGATGCCGGGCATGGGCTCGGTGCGTCTTTCTGCATTTTGGTTTTTGGCGCTCAACTTTGTTGTGTTGCTGATGGTCGTTCGAGCGGCGCAAAAACTTGGGGATGAAGTGTCGTTTTTGAAGGCCCGCAATGTCGGATTTATTTTGCTTGCTTTGAGCATTCTCTGGGCCATTTATTTGCTCTTTGCGAAGGGGGCCGTTTTTTCAGCGGAGTTGCTCCGTCCAATCCTTGTTGGGTTGGCCGTTTCAGTTGTTTTGTTTGCGGCCCAGATGGGGAAGATCGACCGGCAAGGATTGCTTAGAGGATTGCTTGTGATTGGCTTGCTTGATGTCGGGTCGTGGTCCATTCAGTCTTCTTTCCGCGAAAGACCCGGAAGCGATAGGACACTCGTTTACTTGCAAAACATTCAAGACCGGGACTTCGAGCACTATATTGAAGTGCCCAATCAAGGTCGTGCATTGGCGTTGTGCACCAAAGACAATATCGGTGATGCGTCGCGGTTGATTGTGAGCGGACGCAATCTTGACTGGGCGTTTAATTTTTCATCTTTCCCTCTGGCGCGCACATGGGATGTTGTCAAACGTCTTGGGTTCTCTCAGCGTTCAGCTTGTGAGCGCATTGCAATTTGGTCAACGGCCGAAGCCTTTTTCACCCCTAATCGACACGCTCTGACGCGGGCTTTGAACATCCGGTACTTCTTCTTGGACGGGCCGGAAGATAAATTGTTTGTCGAAGGTTTAGGCTTTCAGCATGTTGCACACGACGACTATAGTGGATTTGATCTTTACGAAGACCCGTTCGCCTTGCCCCGCGCAGTCGTTTACCCGGCCGCTGAAGTCGTTTTGAATTTTGACGATGCGCGGACGTATGTGAATGAACACGGCTTGTCTGTTTCCCGGGCCCTTGTCGAACGTAAATCCGGACAGCCGCTGGACATTGCCTTGCGACCCCAAGCTAACAAAACCGCACACCCACCTGTTGAGTTGGTCTATACGCCAACCAAAGTGATGGTTCAGACCGACAACAACAGTCCTACTTTGTTGGTGGTTTCAGACGTGGTGTATCCTGGTTGGACGGCGACAGTGGACGGCGAGGCCGCTGATATTTTACCGGTCAATATCGTTGGGCGCGGTGTGCAGCTGACAGCTGGAAGTCACGAGATCGTGTTTGAATACCACTCTGTACCGCTGTTTTGGGGTGCGGTTGTGAGTGGCTTGGCATGGCTGGGCGTGTTGTTGTATTTTGGCGGTGTGATCGTTTCCAGGATTCCAACCTCGGGCCGGCAAGGTTGATTGTTGAATGGTCTTTAGTAGCTACACATTCACGTTGTTTTTTTTACCAGCCGTTTTGATGCTGACGTACTTTTTTCGCAAAAAGAGCAGCGACGCCGTTATCGTTTTTCTGATCCTCGCATCCATTGTTTATTATGGATTTTGGAATTGGCAGCTTGTTTGGATCATCTTCTTATCCATTGGGGTCAACTTTTCCCTTGGGCTGTTGTTGGATCGGTATACGGCTATGGCGCGTGTTCGCCTGGCGGTTTTGGTGTCCGGCGTCGTTTTCAACCTCGGCCTTCTTGGGTTTTACAAATATTCGAACTTCTTTATCGAGAACTTCAACGTTCTGTTGGGCGGGGACGTCGGTTTCCTAAGCGTGGTTTTACCGCTCGGCATTTCCTTTTTTACATTTCAGCAGATCGCCTATCTGGTTGATGTGTTCCAAAACAAAGTGCATGAGCACAAGTTTCATCACTACTTTTTGTTTGTAACATTTTTCCCGCAACTGATCGCCGGTCCAATCGTTCATCACAAAGAGATCATGCCGCAAATCGTCGGCGGTGCATTGGGACGGTTTTCATCGTCCCAGTTTGCTCAAGGCCTATCCATTTTTGTATTGGGTTTGTCCAAGAAGGTCATCTTGGCTGATGGTATTGCGGTCTATGCAACGCCTGTGTTCGAGGCCGCAGAGAGCGGTATAGCCATCCCGCTGTTGGAAGCTTGGGGTGGTGTGTTGGCTTACACGTTCCAAATCTATTTTGATTTCTCTGGCTATTCGGACATGGCCATCGGCTTAGGCTTGATGTTAGGGCTAAAGCTGCCGATCAACTTTCTCTCGCCCTATAAAGCTTCAAGCCTGATTGAGTTTTGGAACCGTTGGCACATCACGCTGTCTCGCTTTTTGAAAGATTATTTGTATATCCCTCTGGGCGGCAACCGCAAAGGCGAACCGCGCCAATACATGAACATCTTGGTCGTGATGTTGTTAGGGGGATTTTGGCACGGGGCCAGTTGGAACTTCGTCATCTGGGGCGGGCTTCATGGCGTGGGACTGACCGTCAATCACTACTACCGTTCCTTAAAAGGCGAGACGAGCGAGCAGCTCAAAAAAAGCTGGGTTCAGGTGTGGCTGGGGCGCATCGTCACGTTCTTATTTGTGGTCTTCGCCTGGGTGTTTTTTCGCGCGACCTCATTTGATGGCGCGATGAACATCGTCCAAGGCATGGTCGGGCTGAACGGCATCGTCTTGCCGGTGACTTACAGCGCCTATTTAGGTTCCTACGCAGACCTTGCGGTTCAATTGGGCGTGGAATTCAAAGAAGGCTATCTGTATGCAGGTTCGCGCCAAGTGCTGATGTTGGTCGCTTTGCTGGGTGTTGCCTGGTTCTTGCCGTCGACGCTTGAATGGACGGCGTATGAATCACCTTTGATAACGCAAAGAACGCACGCATTGATGCGCCACACCAAACGCCTGCGTTGGTCGGCGACGCCGGTTTGGGGCGGGGCCTTGTCGTGCATGTGTATCGTGTGCCTGATATATATGTCTCACGGCGGCGAATTTTTGTATTTTCAGTTCTAGTGCAAGCTCGATGAGCGAGGAACCCGGACACCGGGTTGGATAAGAATGCAGGCTAAAACCAGAAACTTTTTCATCGCGTTTGCCATTCCTCTGGCTTTGTCATTTCCGTTTGGCATTGCAAGCTACGTCTTCTTATTGAATTCGGGTGAGCTTGATTCGATCACCGAAGTTGTCGAGCACCAACGCGCCGAAGGCGGTTTGTATGGCACTGCGCTGCACAACAATGTCTACGCGTATAAATTGGAGCTGTATCGCGCAGCGCGCCCCGATGTCGTTGTCATCGGCTCTTCACGCGTTTTACAAATGAGAGAAACGTTTTTTGAGGACACGTTCATCAACTTAGGCCGCACGGTGAACTCGGCCCGCGAAGCCGAGCTCTTGATTGACGATATGCTTGAGATATCCAAGCCGAAGATGGTGTTTTTTGGCATCGACTTTTGGTGGGGAAACCCAAACACGGTTGAGGCTTTGCACTTCCTCAATCACGACGACAGGGGCGGTGCCTTAACGCCGGAGGCTCTGTTCGCGCCAGTCAAATGGTTGGTGGACGGCAAGTTTGATTTTGGATTCTTCACGGATTTGGTTACGGGGCGCTTGTCGGCGTCTTCCGCGAACAGGTTTGGGTTAAGTGCCATACGTCGTGGGCTCGGCTTTGCCCGGGATGGGTCGAACTATTATCTCGCCTGGGTGTATGGCCGCACGGACCCGCCATATGTAAAGTTCAAAGAAACCCTGCGCTGGTTGGGCGTGGCCAACTCGCATTACCGCTTTGGTCAAGAGGTATCCGAAGAGCGACTGGCCACGATTAAACGATCCGTCGATATGCTGAAAGTTGCAGGTGTCGAGGTGGTGACCTTTGTAACACCAGTCGCGCCGCTGATCTGGCAGGAGATGGAGAAAAAAGGTGATCGCTACAGCTACATCCATGGATTTCGCGAACGCCTCCACACCATCAATGACCGCCATTTCGATTTCTTCGATGCTGCGCAAATGGGGTCTGGCGATTGCGAATTTGTGGATGGCATTCACGGCGGCGATGTAAATATGGCCCGACAAGTCAAAGCCATGTCTGAGGCTTTACCTTCTAGTATGCGGGCACGAGTTGACGTGAAGCATTTGGAGCAACTGATTAAGCGGTATTCAGGGAACGCGCTTTCCGACGACCAATTTAGGTTGCCTGATGAACGCGAGATCGATTTTCTGCAACTGGATTGCGATAAATGATGAATGCTCAGTGGGGCTTTAAATTCGAGTGACCTAATTGTCCACTGGTACGGGTGTTCGCATTAAATCAGAAGCAGAAGTAATGCGCGTCAACCGATCAGATATGGCGTTGATTGAAACACCACTTTTTTTCAAATCGTCATAAGTGTCGATGACGATCTGAGCTTTTTGTGGATCGAGCTTGTAAGCATAACTATTTAATGTCTGGGTTTGTGAAGCTGAGACGTCACCATGTGCTTCCACTTCAGGAATGGAAGAGATATTAAAACGGGAACCAGAGAGCTTGATAGCGTCTCCAAGCAAATCAGGCGCCTGATATACACAGTGTTGCAGAATATCTTGTAGGATTTGCTTTTGGCTGCTTTCTAAGTCACTGGCAAACTCTTGTTGGATAAATTCAGAGATTTCCAAAAGAGCTTTCGGTTCAAAACATCTGAGGCGATATGAAAATGCCAAGTTTGGTTTTGAGACATCATTTTTGGCATCTGTATTGTCGCCCCATATTTTTCCACTCCTAGCAGCAGCATCAATATCTGCAGAGGATTTATACAGCTCTTTCGTGGCCACATCAGTGTAGTCGTTTAAGAAATCCTTTAGCGAAGGTGGCAGAGGATTCTTGTCTAATAATTTTTTGATAACAGTACCAGTCGGGATGCCGATGGACAGCAGGTATTTAAATGCGGGTCTAAATAAGCCACTGTTCCACAACGCATCAACCATCATGCTGAAACGTCTACAATAGAAGAAATCGCTTTCAGTCAACGTATGCGACGTGAACACAATTTCTTCATGTTCAATAATTTTTTCGAGCTCATCGAAGAGATACTCTCCGAAACAAATATCAACATGGCGAAAGCGTGTTTCGTATTCGTATTTGTTCCGATCCTCAGGGGTGTTTAATTCAGAACCTTGCAGCAGGCGCAGATTGTAAATTGCTATTTTATCAATCCCTAACGCTGTTAGATCATCAACTGCTTTGACGAACGTTTCTTTTGTTTCATAAGGCAGGCCGTAGATCAGCTCGGTCAGCACTTCGAAGTCTTTACTTTTTGCCCATTTTGCTAATGTCGTTGCTTTATCAAAGCCAATATTTGATCTTTTGATTTCATCAAGAGTTTTTTCGTTTGTTGATTGAAAGCTGATGATGGCTGGCAACATGGTATGCAAAAGTTCAATGCACTCAAGTGTTCGCTCAGTCGGCATTTTTGCATTGTAAGTGTCCATGTATTTGGGCCACCCATATTCGTGATGGGTTTTGTTTAAATACTCGGCGATCTCACGGTCGCGCTTCACAATCCCAAAATTCACATCGGCAAGAAAAAGCCAGTTTCCACTGTACGTCTTTCTAATGTATTCCAGCTCATCAATAGAGTTCTCTACAGATGCTGTGGCAATTTTAGTGAAGAATGAGGTGCCTTGCTCGCAATACGTACAAGTGTAAGGGCATCCGCGAACCGTTTCTAAAACCGGGTGCAATCCCTCGGCTAAAAACGGATCAAGCAAGCCCGATAAATAGGGGGACGGAAAATCATCTAAGTTTTTTGTTCTTAGGTCGTTAGGGGTGTATTTGTGAAGCCCCTCAGACGTTATGGAGAAACACCCTTTGACATCCATATCCTTTGTTTTATTACGATCAAAACCACACTTTTCGTATGCTTTGAGAATTTCATGCATACCAAACTCACCTTCACCCACGACAACAAAGTCTATGTAAGGGTAGTTACGTGCGTAGCTTTGGTAAGCTTCTTGCGTCCGGTCGATATTTGGTCCGCCTGTCACAATCAAGATGTCCGGATAAAGTTGTCGTGCGTATTCTGCGACGCGATGGGACAGCTTTGTATTCCAAAAATAATTGGAGATTGCCAGGATGTCAGGCTTGTTTTCCCTTAGTTCATCAAGCAACAAGTGCATGTTCTTGAATATTTGAGCTTGGTGATCAGGAAAATATTTTAAACAATATGCAGCGATGCGCGCAACAGGATATGGCACGGGACGCATATAGGGGAACATTTCTGGATCGACTTCACCATGGTAATGTACAGGATCAGCGTATAGTATTTTTTTGCTCATTAGCCCTCACGAGATTAAAGCTTCATTATTAAGGCATGTTCGGTTCATGAGCTAAGTGCACAGTACCCGATATTGTTCGTAACGCCAGCCCTACCAAGGCTTTTCTGGATATAAGTGGCCTGAGTAAAGCCCCTGTAAAAATGTCCGGATCGATCCTCGACATTAAAATTTATCCTATATTTGATATTTTACTTAGTCAATTTGTATAGACGGGCTGCATTTTGCAATGGAGATGATTCCAGGATTTCTTAAGGCGATGCTATGTCTAGGGCCTGTTTGATCGGCACGCAGGCCCCTGGCTAGGGCGGGAATATGGCCCGACAAGTCAAGGCCTTAGCCGAAACAGTTCCAGCGACGCAAGGCGCGCGCATTCGTGTCTCTCATCTCGAAGCACGGATTGTTTGGCATCAAGGCCATGCGCTGGCCGATCACCGTTTGCGCGAAGAGGGCCAGCAGGAAAACAACTTTTTGCAGTTGGGCTGTTCAAAATACCTCCCGGATCCATCAATCGCCCGCAGTTGCGAAAAAAGGTGGGAATTGAGCGGATTTTCTGTAAGTTGTGCAGGGGTTGAAACGACCCGTTTCCGTTCTGTGTTTTTATCAAGAAGTTCCCCATATTTTTCGAGGCTGAAGTGTTTAATACGATTAAGACCTATGTGCTCATCAGTTTTGTCACCCTTGGATTGGTGGCGCTTGTCGACCTGGGCATCCGCGCCTACGAAATCTCGAAAGGCGAACTTTTCGTCCAACGCCATGCTTCATTTTTTATGAAGAACCTGAGCTTGATGAAATACAGGCAAGAAAATTCGTCCCATCCCTTTTTGATGTATACATCTGTCGCCAATTATAAAGGGATGCTGCCTTTGATCGAGCCGGGCGTCGAGTTCCGGGTTTCGATCAACAATCACGGTTTTCGGACGAACGAATTTTATCCCAAAGTTCCCTGGAAGACCCGCGTCGTGATTATGGGGGATTCCTTCATGTGGGGCTATAACGCCAATCAAAGCGAAACGGCGGCGGCTGCGCTTGAAGACATCATCCACGAAAAACTATCTAAGGATGTCGAAGTCTTTTCCTTAGGCGTTTCGTCTTATTCCGGCGTGCGCTATGCCGCTCTGGCGCGAATTTATCTCGACTTTCTCGATCCTGACATCGTCGTGGTCGCACTGGATCAAAGTGACTTTGGAGAGGACTTGAGCCGCTTTGACGACTATATCCTCGATGACCAAGGCTATCCGTATGTGCTGAAGGATGCAGACGAGCTGTTGCGAAAGAAAGAGGGTGAAATGTTGGCCCTCGACGTGTGGGGCAACATGGTCCAGGATAAGATGGACTTTGATTTGAAGACCCGTATTCGAATGGGCAGTCCACTGGGTGAGGGTGTGTTTTATCTCGCTGACTGGATGCGCAGCCGTGAAGATCATGCCGTCGTATCGGCAAGTGACTACATTAAAAATTCCGAAGGGCAAAAAGAAAACGCAACGCCTGCGCGCGGAAAGCCAATTTCCAGTGCCAAGGGAGCTGTCGAGCAATTTGCCCAAAAATATCCCAATATCAAGATCACCACATATGACGAGCTGTTGGAGAAGTACGGCGACGATATCACGCCGGGGCTGCCGCAATACGTCCGCCGCGATACAATTCCGTTCACTCTCGAGCGGGCTATTCAAGAATACCAGCCGACGTTTAAATCCATGGAATATATCCGTAATGAAACGTTGAAGCGCAATCAATCGTTTTATTTGGCGTCTTATCCCTATCCCAAAATGATTACGCCGTATGAAAACGTTGAATACAACGTAGATACCAACAAGTCGGATACGGTTTTCGACTTTTCCACCAACAGGGTCCATCCCAGGCTCATGGATGCGTATGCTCAAAAGCTTGGCATATCACATATCGACACCTATCCCTTGTTTGAAGTGGATTCTCAAGACATGTGGGGGCACTATGATCCGCACTTAACGGCGAAGGGATATTCCCTCTTCGCGCAAGGCGTATATGATGGTATTAAGTCGGACCTGATTAAACGCTTGAAAGAAGCCGAAGCGCGTCGTCCCGATCTCGATGTAAAACAGTAGATATGAACGATCTCACAGCACACGCTGAGCCGCCGAAGAAATCCAGTCCGCGGGCTTTTGGGATTGTGATGGCCGTTGCTTTTGCCGTGTTCGCGCTCATCACGTGGCGTAGCAATCCGGAAAGCACTTTGGTGATTGTGTTGGGGGCGGTGGCGGCATCCTTTTTGGTCATCGCACTGGTGGTGCCTCAACTCTTGGCCGTCCTGAATGTGCTCTGGCTTAAGTTCGGCGAGCTCCTGCACAAAGTGATCAACCCGCTGATTATGGGGGCTATGCTGTATTGTCTGATCACCCCGATCGGGGTGCTGTTGCGTTTGGCGAAGAAGGATGTTTTGGGGCTGAAAATGGATCCCGCAGCGACGAGCTATTGGATTGCGACGGATGAAGACGCGGAAGCGTCATCTATGACCCACCAGTTTTGAGTGACTTTGATGGATATATTACGAGAACTTTTTTATTTTTTGCGCGTACGAAAAAAATACTGGCTGATGCCGATTGTGATCATCATGGTCCTGTTTGGCGGTTTGGTCATTTTGACGCAGGGTTCCGCCGTTGCGCCTTTCGTTTACGCTGTATTCTAGGCTGTGGCTTCTATGCGTATTCTTGGCATCTCCGCTTATTATCATGACAGCGCGGCGGCCCTGATTCGTCGAGGCGAGGTGATTGCCGCAGCCCAGGAAGAACGCTTTTCGCGGATCAAACACGACAGCAACTTCCCGCGCAAAGCCATCGAATACTGTCTTGAAGAAGCGGGCTGCACGCTCACCGATGTCGACTATGTGGTTTTCTACGACAAACCCTTTTTGAAGTTTGAACGACTTTTGGAAACATATCTGGCGTTCGCACCGCGCGGTTTTAAGTCGTTCGCCAAGGCGATGCCGATTTGGCTGCGAGAAAAATTGTTTCAAAAGAACATGTTGCGCGACGAGTTGCGTCGCTATGACCCGGGTTTTGATCCGCAAGAACGATTGTTGTTTTCGAAACACCATCTGAGCCACGCCGCATCCGCTTTTTTCTGTTCGCCGTTTGAAAAAGCAGTGGTTCTGACCATGGACGGGGTCGGAGAATGGGCCACCTCGTCGGTTGCGATCGGCGATGGAAACGCGCTGACAACGGTCAAAGAACTTCATTTCCCGCATTCCCTAGGCCTCTTATATTCTGCCGTCACGTACTATCTTGGATTTAAAGTGAATTCGGGTGAGTACAAAGTAATGGGGCTCGCCCCCTACGGTGAACCGAAGTATGCCAAGCTGATGAAGGAGCACCTGATTAACATCAAACCGGATGGCTCTTTCCGGTTGGATATGCGGTATTTCAATTATTGCGTCGGCTTGACGATGACCAATGCCAAGTTTTCGGCTTTGTTCGGCGAGCCCGTGCGTACCCCGGAACACCAGCTCACGAAATTTCATATGGATGTGGCCGCATCCGTCCAAGCGGTGACGGAAGAAATCGTCCTGAAAATGGCCGACGCCCTGGCCCAGGAAACCGGAATAGACAACCTGTGCCTGGCCGGTGGAGTTGCATTGAACTGCGTTGCAAATGGTAAAATTCTTAAAGATCAGTCGTTTAAGAACATTTGGGTGCAGCCAGCGGCGGGGGATTCCGGGGGGGCGCTCGGCGCAGCCCTCGCGGCATATCACATTCACTTCAACGAGCCACGGACCCCTGGGGACGAGGACAACATGAAGGGCAGCTATCTGGGGCCTTCTTTTGTGCAAAACGACATCGAACAGCGCTTTGATGCGCTCGGTGCCGTGTACAGCGTGTTGGAAGAAAGTGATTTGATTTCAAAGTGTTCGACTGCCTTGAAAGATCAAAAAGTGGTGGGCTGGTTCCAAGGACGCATGGAGTTTGGGCCGCGTTCGCTAGGCGCCCGTTCGATTTTGGGTGACCCGCGTGCACCGTCGATGCAAAAAACGGTGAACCTCAAGGTGAAATACCGTGAATCCTTCCGCCCCTTTGCTCCGGCCGTGCTGCGTGAAGATGTCTCGGATTGGTTTGATCTGGAGGCAGACAGCCCGTATATGCTGATTGTGGCCGACGTGAAAAAGTCGCGCCAACGCGCCACGACCACTGAAGAACAAGACTTATTTGGGATCGAAAAGCTCTATATTCCAAGATCGGAGATCCCTGCCGTCACCCACGTCGATTATTCCGCACGGATTCAGACGGTCCACAGCGACACCAATCCGATGTTCCATGAATTGCTGAGCCACTTTAAGGCCGATACGGGGTGCCCGGTCTTGTTGAACACCAGCTTCAACGTGCGTGGCGAGCCTATCGTTTGCACGCCGGAAGACGCATATCGGTGCTTCATGGGGACCGATATTGACGTTTTGGTCGTGGGAAATTGCATCTTGCACAAGGCCGATCAACCGGCTCATGCACGCCTGGATTACAAAGACAATTTCGAGCTGGACTAAGCCCCAACCCAAATCCCCCCAAATTGGCGGAAAACTGAGGAATTTAGCCCTAAACGGCGCCCGTGAAGTGTGGTTTGTGGGCGTTTTGTTTTCGTGCATTAGAATGCCCTTGACATGGGTGTTCGTAACGTGAACATTAGTGCCAAAGCTAGGGGAAATCACGATTTGTTTTCACCTGGCCTGCGGTAGCATGACCGGATTTCATTGATCAAATGTGATATTCGGTATACCAATCCTGAACTGTTTCATCGTTATCCAGCAAGATATTGAAACCCGCCTTACGTAAGGGGTAGATATTGTGCTCACTTTCAGCGGATTCAAGAGAAAAAATGCATACATTTGACAAGCAAATGCCCGACTTAAACGGTCTCAATATCATGATCACCGGCGGCACAGGATCCTTTGGTAAGGCCTTCGCCCATGCGGTCATGAAAAGGTACCATCCCAATAAGTTGATTATTTTTTCGCGCGATGAGCTCAAGCAATATGAAATGGCTCAGGAATTCAACGATGAAGACATGAAAACCATGAGATTTTTCATCGGCGATATTCGCGACCTCGACCGTTTGGAAATGGCACTGCGTGATGTTGATATCGTCATCCACGCCGCTGCTTTGAAGCACGTTCCCGCAGCTGAATACAATCCGTTTGAATGCATTCGCACAAACGTGATCGGCGCCGAAAACCTGGCAACGGCGGCTATTCGCTGTGGCGTGAAAAAGGTTGTGGCTTTGTCGACGGACAAGGCTGCGAGCCCGCTAAACCTTTATGGTGCGAGCAAGCTTGCATCGGACAAGATTTTTATTTCCGCCAACAATCTCAGCTCGGGCAGGACGCTGTTTTCTGCAGTGCGCTACGGCAACGTCTTGGGGTCTCGGGGCAGCGTGATTCCGTTTTTCCAGAAGCTGATTGATGAAGGCAGTAACCATCTTCCGATCACGGACGAGCGCATGACCCGTTTTTGGATCATGCTCGATCACGGCGTCAATTTTGTGCTGAGCACCATCGGCATGATGCAGGGCCGTGAAATCTTCGTTCCGAAAATCCCCAGCATGCGGATTACGGATCTGGCAACGGCTATGGCGCCGCATCTTGAGCAACGCATTGTCGGAATCCGCCCTGGTGAGAAACTTCACGAAATCATGATTACGGAAGACGATGCGCGCAACACCGTCATGCTTGAGGACCGATTTGTCATCAAGCCTTCTATCTCTATGCAGGATACGGATCCCGTATACGAAGGCGAAGAAGAACTTCCTGATGGTTTCTATTACTCTAGCGACAACAACTCAACTTGGCTTGGTGTCGACGATTTCAAGACCTTGCTGAAGGATGTATGAGCGATCTGCTGATCACGGGTGCCACGGGGCTGTTGGTCCCGTATTTGGTGGATGCCTGCCAAGATTTGGGAACTCTGACCACCACATCGCGCACCGGCGGCGATGTGCAGTGTGATCTGAGCGCGTTCGAAGATGTTGAAGCGTTGATCGCAGAAGTCCAGCCCAAGATCATCATTCACACGGCGGCCCTAACTGATGTCGATGCGTGTGAGCGTGATCAGGAAAGCGCGAAACGCCATAATGCGCATGTTGTGGAAAATCTTGCGGACTTAGCCTCCAAGCACGAAGCCAAGTTGGTCTATCTATCGACGGACCAGGTCTACAGCGGCGAGAGCGACAGCAACTCCGAAAGCCGCCCTGCGCATCCGATCAATGCCTATGGAAAAACGAAACTGGAAGGTGAGGCGTTTGCATCCAAAACGCAAAACCACCTGATCTTCAGAACCAACATGTTCGGGCCGTCCCGCACGCCGGGCCGTCAAAGTCTCAGCGATTTTTTCATCGGCAAGCTGAAAATGGGCGACGAACTGGTTCTGTTTAACGACATGTATTTTTCGCCTCTTCACATGAAAACGCTCAGCCAGTTTGTCGTTGAAGCGATCCAGAAGGGCCTGACGGGGGTCTATAATCTCGGCAGCCGTAATGGCCTTTCCAAGCAGGCGTTTTGTCTGTCGCTTGCCGAGCATCTGGGACTGGAACCCGTTCAGTACCGTTCCGTGAGCGGGCGAGATATTGAGGGCCGGGCACCTCGCCCCAGCAATCTTTGCCTGGACGTAAGCCGAATTGAAACGGACTTGGGTATGCAAATGCCTACACTCAACAGTGAAATCCGTAAGCTAACCATCTAAGACCTATTGGAATGATTGATGCGCAGTTGTAGCAAATGTGTAATGCCAGAAACCGCTGAAACGCTGGCGTTTGATGAGAATGGCGAATGCTCGGTTTGTCAGCAGATCAATTTCAAAAACACCGAGATTGATTGGGATGCCAAAGGCGCCGAACTGGACGAGATCATCGAATCCGTACGCGGCAAATACAATTACGATTGCATTGTCCCGTTCTCGGGCGGTAAGGATTCCACCTACCAGCTCTGGTATCTGGTGAAGGTGAAAAAGTTGAAGCCTCTGGTGGTTCGGTTCGACCACGGGTTTATGCGCCAGACCCTGGTTGAAAACAACCTGCGCACGCTCCGCACGTTGGGTGTGGATTCCATCACCTTTACGCCGAACTGGCAAATTGTGCGCAAGCTGATGTTTGAATCCCTCAAACGTCGCGGCGATTTTTGCTGGCACTGCCACACGGGCATCTTTGCATACCCGATGTGGATCGCCGTATGGCATAACATCCCCCTGGTGATTTGGGGTGAGCCGTCTGCTGAATACACTTCGTTTTATGAATACGGCGAAGAGGAAGAAGTTGACGAGCGCCGCTTTAACACTCTGGTTAACTTGGGCATCAACGCCGAAGACATGCTGGGCATGTTGGATGATAAGATTTCCGATTTCCCGGTGACGGAACGTGACCTTCGTCCTTACACCTTCCCGCCCGCCCGTGAAATTCGCTCGAAGAACATTCGTTCGATCTGCTTAGGCTCCTACATTCCCTGGGATGTCAAAAAACAGGTCAAGATCATCGAAGATGAGCTGGGCTGGAAGGGCGATGAAGTGGAAGGTGTTCCGCCCGGCTACGAATACGAAAAAATTGAATGCTACATGCAGGGCTTGCGCGATTATACCAAGCACCTCAAGCGCGGTTTTGGCCGTTCTGCGCACCTGACGTCGATTGACATTCGCAATGACCGCATGACCCGTGAGGAAGCTGCGCGTCTGACCGAGCAGTACGACGGCAAACGCCCGTTTGCTTTGGACTTATTCCTGCACTACCTGGGCATCACGGAGGACGAATACTACGAACTGGTCAAGCCGCACCTCGTCCCGCCGCATGAGTTTCCCAGCAAAGAAGACCGTGAAAACAATCATGCAAAAAAAGCTCCCTGGGATTTTGACCAGTGGGTCCGCATCGTTGGTGACCGTAAAGTAGATAAATGAACGTCGCTGTCGTCGATTACGGCGCAGGCAATATTGCCTCGATCGTAAACGCCCTCTACATGGCGGGCGCGGATGCCGTCAAGGTGTCCACGCCGGAAGATGTGCTGGCTGCCGAACGCCTCGTTCTGCCAGGTGTCGGTGCAGCCGGTCTGGCTATGGCAAACCTCACCAAAAATGGCCTGGATGAAGCCTTGCGTGAGGTCGTGCGCACCAAAGGCCGCCCGATGTTGGGCATCTGCCTGGGCATGCAGTTGATTGCGTCGGCGCTGCATGAGTTTTGCGAACGACCGGGTTTGGCGTGGGTTGACGCTGATGTCACAGACCTTCATGACGTTGAGGGTGTACTCCGACGTATTCCGCACACGGGCTGGAATAGCGTCGAGGCAAGGGCGGTGGCTCAAGAGCTGTTCAAAGGTATCAAGGACGGTGCGGATTTTTACTTCAACCATTCGTTCACGTTGCGTCCGACCGACGATAGTATCGTCGCAGCTACGTGTAACTACGGAACCCCTCTCGTCGCGGCCTTGCAAATGGATACGGTTTTTGCAACACAGTTCCATCCGGAAAAAAGCCAATTGAACGGCGATAAGTTGATTTCAAACTTTATGAGGTGGAACCCGTGAGCAGGGATCGCTCTATAGTGCAAAACGGGCTGAAAAAGCGCTTGATCCCGAGCCTTTTATTGAAGGGGCATCGGTTGGTCAAAGGCAAGCAGTTTGCCGACTGGGAAGATTCCGGTCGTGCGGATACGACGGCGAAGGCTCATAACGCCCAAGGCGCGGATGAGTTGGTGTTGCTTGATATCGAAGCTTCGCGAGAACAACGTGCGCCGGATTTGGAGATGATCTCGAAGGTCGCAATGGAATGCTTCATGCCCTTGACCGTCGGCGGCGGGGTTGATTCGTTGGGTGTTGCCCACCAGTGCTTCGAAGCTGGTGCAGACAAGGTTTGCATCACCACGACGGCGCTGGACAACCCCGATCTGATCTCGGAATTGGCCAATACATATGGTCGTCAAGCCATCTTGCTTGGTGTTGATGTCAAACGTGTTGACGATCGGTGGGAACTTTATGATTTCCGCACACAGAAAACCGAGCCTGAAAAGACTTGGGAAGACTGGCTCACAGAAGGGGTCGCGCGCGGTGCTGGTGAAGTGCGGCTGATGTCCGTCGACCGGGAAGGCGAACGCATTGGTATGGACTTAGACCTTTTGCAACGCGCACGTGCCATGGTTGATGTGCCGGTGATTTTGGAAGGTGGCGCGGGTACACTGGATCACTTGGCCGAAGCTTTTCAAGCCGGTGCAGATGCCGTGTGTGCAGGAACCATGCTGATTTTTTCCGACAACAACCTCGTCAAAGTGAAGCGATACCTGGCCTCCCAGGGTATCGATATGCGGCTGTAAAGGTTTAGGGGAAAAGTGAGTACCGCACCTCAAAATCAATATGATGCTGTTATTCGATGCGATGCATCCTCGACCATAGGGGGCGGGCATGTGATCCGCTGTTTGACGTTGGCTGCGGAACTGAAACGCTCAGGTCGGCGGGTGTTGTTTGCGGTCTCACCGGATACCTTGGACATTTTGCCGACGCTCAGCACCAGTGGCTTTGATGTTGTAGACGTGGACAACACGCCTCAAGCGTTAATCGATGCTGCAAATCAGGGCTGTCAACTTCTTGTCGTGGACCACTATGTTTGGGATGAAACGTATCACCGCCAGTGCCGCCCCTGGGCCGAGACCATCTTGGTGATCGATGATATGGCCAATCGCCAGCTTGATGCGGATGTGGTGTTGGATCAAACATTCGGTCGCGAGGTCGGTGAATATAACGACTTGGTTCCGCCGCATTGCCGCGTACTCACGGGTGCAGGTTATGCGCTGTTGCGCCCGGAATTCGCAGAACTTAAAAACCAGGCCTACCAGCACCACAAGACTTGCCAGGCACCGCGGCGTATCGTGGTCAGTATGGGCATGACGGATTCACACAATTTCACCAAACAGGTCTTGCAAGCGTTATCTTCCGTCGATGAAAAGCTGCAGCTTGATGTGGTCTTGTTGCGCCAAGCCCCCCACTTTGAAGACGTTTTGTGCGTGACTAAGACCCTGGATCATAACGTAACGCTTCATGCTGACGGCGTGAATATGGCCCAATTACTGGCAGATTGTGATTTAAGTATCGGCGCGTCCGGCGTAACGGCGTTGGAACGCTGTTGTCTGAGCTTGCCGTCCATCACCATTGTGATGGCCGACAATCAGGAGCGCATTGCTGAGGCGATGCAATGCGCAGGCGCGACCATAAACCTGGGGTGGTATTCTAAGGTTATGGAACACGATATCGTTCAGGCGTTTCGCGATATCGCTTTGAATACTGCCCAATATGCACAAATGGTAGACAAAGCCGTAGCCGTGTGCGATGGAACCGGAACGAAACGGGTGGTCTCCGTCATTGACGAGGTCATAGCCGCCTAAGTGCGTTAAAGAACTCATTCTCCAAGCCGACGAGAACCAGAACTTATGTCTTTAAATATCATTGGAATAGCTTTTACCGCAGATGCCACCGCCGCTTTGGTATCTGACGGTGTGTTGGTTGCCGCAATCGGTGAAGAACGTCTCAACCGTGAAAAATTGTGGAAAGGCGTCCCGCGAAAAGCCATCGACAAGGTCTTGGAAATCGGCGGATTAAAGCTTAGTGAGATCGATTTCTTCGCAGTTCACGGTGCGCCGACGTCTCCGGACAAGACTGCTTTTGAAGCCGCTTTCCAACGCATTCGCGAGGCGGATATCTCCGAAGCATTGCGTGAGCACCAGTTGCAACAAATCCAGCAACGCCTCGATCATGAAACGTTCGTGTGTGAAGAACGTACGCCCGCGATTATCCGCGAGCTTGAATCTCTCGGTCGCCCCGTCATCACCTTCCCCCACCACGAAGCTCACGCGGCCAGCGCGTACTATGCATCCGGTTGGGACGATTGCATCACAGTGACGGCAGATGGTTGGGGCGAAGATGCTTCTGGGACCATCTGGTCGTGTTCGAACGGCAAGATGGAACACATCAGCACTACCCCGACGATAGATTCTCTGGGCTACTTCTACGGTGCCATTACGAAGTCCCTGGGCTTCATTCCCCACCGCCACGAAGGCAAGGTTCTGGGGCTTGCTGCGTATTGTTCAGATCCGAAATCGTATGGTGAGATCGGTAATATGGTCAGCGCCGACGTTGAGGGCGCGAAGTTTGTCGGCCACGCCGAAAACGGATTGTTTGCACCGACCTATGATTCTCCGCCGCTGGTTGACTTTATCCAAAACTACAGCCGTGAAGATGTTTCTGCAGCGGCGCAAAAACGTCTCGAAGAGGTCGTGTGCGAACTGATTTCCAGTTTGAGCAACACGCCTAAGCGCTTTGCTTTGGCCGGTGGCATTTTTGCCAACGTGAAGCTTAACCAAAGGATCACGGAACTGGACAATGTTTCGGACGTGTACGTTTTCCCGTGTATGGGCGATGGTGGCTTGGCTGTCGGTACGGCATGGTTGGCGTATGTCGAAAAAACAGGTAAGAACCCAGTGCCGCCCAAGTCGATGCTGTTGGGCATGACGATTGAAGATGACGAGGTGGTAGCCGCCCTGGAAAAAAGCGGCCTGCCGTATGAGCGCCCCGAGAACCTCGCTCACAGCGTTGCCGATTTGTTGGCAGACGGGAGCGTTGTCGTTCGGTGTAACGGCGCCATGGAATACGGGCCACGTTCACTGGGTAATCGCAGCATTCTGTACAAAGCCAATGACCCATCGGCGAACGAGTGGCTGAATGATCGCTTGAAGCGCTCGGAGTTCATGCCTTTTGCACCGGCCACACTTATCGAAGACGCGCCTGAGCTTTATCACAATCTGGACAAAGCACGGGTGCCTGCCAATTACATGACTATGACCTTCGATTGTACCGAAAAAATGTGCCAAGACGCTCCGGCAGCCGTTCACATCGACAAAACGGCGCGTCCGCAATTGGTTAGCAAAGAACTGTATCCGGAATTTCATGAAATTTTGGAACACTACAAATCCCTGACAGGCTTTTCCAGTGTTGTGAACACCAGTTTCAACATGCATGAAGAACCGATCGTTGGGGATGCAAGCGATGCCATTCGAGCCTTTGTCGCCAGCGGGCTGCCTTACATGGCCTTAGGCGATTACCTTGTTCGTCAGCCTGACGGTGTGTAAACGCCTGGGCAGGACACCATCTTCTTTATTATCGGTGAAACACACATGACGTCTTCCTCATCAGATCAATCAAAGACTTTCACGAAAACAGTTTCCTCGGATTTCCTGGAAACGCGCACAAATGCATCCAATGCTTTGAAGCAATTCGACAACCCATTTTACAGCACGCAAAAGCTTGAAAGTTTCTTGAAAGAGCAAGGATGCCTGCAAACCGGAAAGAAAGTGTTGGATATGGGCTGTGGCTACGGCGCTTATCTTTCATACTTTGGTGCACAGAACCCAGACATGTCCTTTGTGGGCATTGATTACAACCAATCCGATGTCGAACTTGGCAATCAGCTTTTGAAAGAACGCAACATCGACAGTGTCGAGTTGAAGTGTAGTAACTGGTTCGATCTTGATAGTGATATGAAGGGACAGTATGATGGTGTGATGAGCGTGCACACCCTGTGCTGCTTTAAAGACATTGACGAGCCGATTTCAAAGTTGTGCGAGCTTAGTCCGCGCTGGATTGCTTTGAACTCGCTGTTTTATGATGGTCCCTTGGATGTATTGATCCACATTCGTGGTTATGACACGCCGTGGATTGAAGATGACGATCCCGATGGCGATTTCAACATATTCTCGTTTGAGAAAACGGCGAAAATTTTTGAACGCTACGGATACGAAACATCTTTCACCCCTTTCTATCCCGAAGTGGATCTGCCCAAGCCTGAAAACGGTCGTCGGGGCAGCTATACCATGGGCACTGACCTGCACCCGCGAAGCCAATTTTCCGGACCGGTCTTTTTGCCCTGGCACTTTGCACTTGCACAGAAGAAATGACGACAGACACATACCGTCCATTCGAGCCAGGCTCCTTTTCAAGGCTTATCATCATTGGCTTTGGCAGCCCGACGGTTGTTGCTGCCAAGTTTGCAGTTGAATGTGGCTTGGATGTGTTCGTGGGAGCAAGCGAACGCCAACTCGATATCGTTGATGCAAACGGCGACAAGGTCATGGCTTCGCTTCAAGCTTTGGGCATCGTTCCCGAACTGGAAAATAAGCTTTCGGATTTTTCTTTTTATCAAGACGAGGGTGGTCGGGCAGGCGATGCGGTTTTGTCCGTCGGAAGCCCCTTTATATTCAGGCAGAACTTCCTCGACTTGTTTCCGCAACGCGTATTCAACAGCCATGGTGCTCCTTTGCCCAAATGGCGTGGCGGCGGCGGGTACAGCTGGCGCATCCTGGCCGATGAACGCCGCGGCAATGCCTGTATCCACTTGGTGACGACCGGTATCGATGGCGGCGATATTGTGTTTCAGGAAGGCTACACCTTTGCCAACGATCTAACATGCCCCCGCGAATATGAGGTCGAAGCCGCAAAACATGAGGCGGTGGCGATTGAACAGTTTCTTTCCATTTTGCGCGACGGTGGGGAACTCAATCTCATTCGTCAAGATGAAAGCCAGTCCACGTATTTCCCACGGTTGCATACGCCCACCCAGGCCTGGATTAACTGGAGCTGGCAAGGCAAAATGGTTGAGCGTTTCGTGCGTGCCTTCTCCCATCCATACCCAGGCGCCCGAACACTTGTGAACGATGGTGAAGTTTTGATTTATCACGCCCGTTTTGAAGCTTCGGTGGATATCGATCATCCTTTCTTCAATGGATTGATCGTGCGGGTAGATGAATCGGACATGATGGTTGTGTGCGAAGGTGGTCATCTGATGATTTCGCTGAACGCCATTGAAACAGACCAGACCCTGCAAGTTGGGGATCGCTTGTACACACCTCAAGCAAAGTTGGATACCGCGTTGTCCTTCCGTCCCGTCTATACGCCCACCGGGCTGAAAGTAAAATCATGACGTCTCCGGTCTTTTGCGTATTGGGTTTGGGATCGATTGGATTGCGGCACGCCAAAAACTTGATTAACCTGGGCCATGACGTTATCGGGTTCGACCCGTCGGCTGAGCGTGGCGCTCTTTTGGTTGAAGTTAGTGGGCGCTATGAAAGCGATAAAAACGCCGCGTTGGGTGCTGCCGATGCCGCATTGATTTGCACGCCGAGTGAGTATCACTTCGAAGATTTGTGCAATGCCATCGACTTGGGCCTGCATGCGTTCGTCGAAAAGCCCCTGGCGCATTCCAACACGGGTCTGAACGAACTGTTCAAAAAAGCCGACGCCAAAGGGCGTGTGATTTTTCACGGCCTGTTTTTGCGCCATCACCCTTGCGTTCAAAAAGCCCAAGCGTTGATCGAAGACGGATCGTTGGGAAAGATTTTGTGGGGCCAAGCGATTTGCTCTGGTTATTTGCCGAACTGGCGTCCGCACCAAGATTACAGCAAAGGCTATGCGGCTAATCCGTTAAGCGGCGGGGCGCTGTTCGACAACATCCACGAGTTCGATTTGATGTATGCGCTGTTGGGCCCTGCGTTCGTGAAAAAAGCTGAGACGCACCAAAGCGGCATTCTGAATTTGCCGACGGAAGATATCGCTGACGTGATCTTGCGCCACGACCAAGGGGCTCAAACCACCGTGCATGTGGATTACGTCACACAGCCGTCGTTGCGCACCACTATTTTGTCCGGCACCAAAGGGCGTTTGGAAATGGATCTCATAAAACGCAAGCTTACTTCGCTGAGCGTTGATCATGAGGGTGCTTATGAAGAAACCTTCCCCGGCACATTCGATGATGATTATGTCTCCGAAATGGAGGCCTTTGTCGATTGCATTGAAGGTCGGGCGCAGCCGCTGTGTTCCAATTCCGATGCTGCACATGTTCTCGATTTGATTTTGTCGTCACGCACTCAAAGTGGATTACCGATCGATGGTTAAAAATGTAGTCATTATCCAGGCGCGTTTAGGGTCTTCGCGTCTACCCGGAAAAGTTCTTCTGGAATTGAAAGGGCGCCCCGTGTTGGCTTGGAGCGTTGAAGCTGCAAGGCAAATCGTCGGTGTGAGCAACGTCGCTGTCGCCACAACGGATCAGCCGTCCGATGACGCCATCTTCAACTGGTGCGCGGAAAACGATGTTACCTGTTATCGCGGCCCTGAAGACGATGTTTTGCGCCGGTATGCGATCTCAGCCGAGGGTGAAGACGCAGACAACATTCTGCGTATCACATCCGACTGCCCGTTTGTCGATCCACACGTGTGCGGTCAGGTTTTGGCAATGCATCTGTCCACGGCTGCCGACTTCACCACCAACAACGACCCGCCGTCGTGGCCGGACGGATTGGATTGCGAAGCGATGACCCGCGACGCGCTGATGACGGCTGACAAAGAAGCGACCCGCCCGTCTGACCGTGAACACGTCGCTACGTTCATTCGCAACTCGCGTCATAAATTCAAAGTCCAGGATTTGGTCTGCCCCATCCCAGATCTTTTCAATGAGCGCTGGACGCTGGACACGCCTGAAGACTGGGCGTTTTTCCAAGAGATTGCCAAGCATCTCAACACCGACACCCCGTCGGTTCTGGATGTGTTTTCCATCGTGCGCGAACACCCTGAAATTCGTGAGCTGAACGCATCCCAACAACGTGATGCAGGCTTGGCCAAATCAGTCGCTCAAAACCCGACGGACTTGGATCGCGATTATGCCCGCAGCAACGAACTGTTGGAACGTGCGCAAAAGGTTATTCCGTTGGGCTCTCAAACGTTCAGTAAATCCTGGCAACAATACCCGAAGTCTGCCGCACCGATGTTTTTGACCCACGGTCAAGGCGCGCGGGTTTGGGATGTGGATGGCAACGAGTATATCGACATGGTGTCGGGTCTGTTGCCCATCGTTTTGGGCTACCGCGATCCTGATGTGGACCATGCGGTAAAACACCAGCTGAGCCAAGGCATCAGTTTTAGTTTGTCGACCGAACTGGAAATCCAGCTGGCCGAAGAACTGATCGACATGATCCCATGCGCCGAAGCGGTTCGGTTTGGCAAGAACGGCACAGATGCGACATCGGCAGCAGTGCGCATCGCGCGCGCCAAAACCGGACGTGATCGCATTGCCGTCGGCGGTTATCACGGATGGCAAGACTGGTACGTTGGCATCACCACCCGCAACAAAGGTATTCCCGATGCGGTTTGCGATTTGACACACAGCTTCCCGTTCAACGATCTCGATGCGTTGGAACAACTGCTCAATACGCACAAAGATGAATTTGCAGCCGTCATCATCGAGCCCGCCGGTGCCAATATCCCGAACGAGGGGTATCTCAAAGCCGTGCAGGAACTGGCTCACAAACACGGCACGTTGCTGGTCTTTGATGAAGTCGTGACCGGTTTTCGTTGGGCCGCCGGCGGTGCACAGGAATACTACGGTGTCACGCCGGATCTGGCTTCGTTCGGCAAAGCGCTGGGCAACGGCATGCCTATTGCCGCCATCGTCGGTGCTGCGGACATCATGAAAGAAATGGAAGACGTGTTTTTGTCGTCCACGTTTGGTGGGGAAACGCTTTCGATTGCTGCATCGCTTGCGGTGCTCGACAAGATCAGAACCCAGCCCGTCATTGAGCACGTCTGGAACGTCGGCGGCATCATTGCCGCACACGTACGCAAAGCCATCAAAGACAACGGCTTGGGAGACTACATGTCTTTGATCGGTGCCGATCCCTGGACGATCTTGGCTTATAAAGACGCCGGCGAGACCAAAAAGGAAGCGATCAAAACCTTGTTCGTTCGCGAAATGCTGAAAGCGGGCGTTTTGATCAACGCCAGCAATAACGTGAGTTACAGTTTCTCGCAAGACGATGTGTCGAAAGTCCTTGGTGCCTATGACTATGCCCTGTCGTACGTCGCGGAGTCTATCAAATCCAACGACACCGCCAAACAGATCGGCAATCAAATTATCGAACCCGTATTTTCCATTAGGTCGACTTAATCATGAGCAAGCTTGCACTCCTAGGCGGTTCGCCAACTGTTGAAGGTGAATTCAAGCTCTTCAAGTCTGTCGGACAGGAAGAGCGTGATGCCGTCTGCGAAGTCATCGACAGCGGCCTGCTGTCCGGTTTTTACGGATCGTGGTGCGACGAGTTCTGGGGTGGCCCCAAGATCAGAAAGCTCGAAGAGCTGTGGGCAGAGACGTTCGGCTGTAAACATGCTGTTTCGATCAACTCCAACACTAGCGGACTGATAAGCTGTATGGGTGCGATTGGAGTTAGCGCCGGTGATGAAGTAATCGTCCCGCCCTACACCATGTCCGCAACTGTGGTGGCCCCGTTGTATTACGGGGGCGTACCCGTTTTTGCAGACATTGACGAAAACGATTTTTGCATCGATCCGGCACACGTCGAACAGCTCATCACCAACAAGACCAAAGCAATCATCGCCGTGAACCTTTTCGGTCAGCCTGCAAAGCTGAAAAAGCTGCGGGCCCTTGCCGATCGACACAATATTTATCTGATCGAAGATAACGCTCAGGCACCGACCGCTTCCGAATACGGTAAGTTCACGGGCACTATTGGGCATGTGGGCGTGTTTAGTCTCAACTGTCACAAACACATTCAAACCGGTGAAGGCGGGATTTGCACCACCGATGACGATGATTTGGCTTTGCGTTTGCAGATGATCCGCAATCACGGTGAAAACGTTGTGCGCGACACCAAGGTTGAAGACCTGACGAACCTTGTCGGACAAAACTACCGCATGACAGAGCTGAGCGCCGCCGTCGGCATCGAGCAGCTGAAAAAAGCGGACCAGTTGATCAGCCCGCGTGTCGAGCTGGCTGAGTACCTCAATCAAAACCTGTCCGGATTGGACGGCTTGATCACGCCGCCGACCCGTGACGGTTGCCGTCATGTCTATTACGTTTGGGCAATGCGTGTGGATCAAGAACAGCTGGGGATTTCACGCGACACCTTCGTCAAAGCCTTGGCTGCGGAAGGCGTGTTCTTGTCCAAAGGCTATCTTGAACCTTTGTACAAATTGCCGGTGTTCCAAGAACGCAAAGCCTTTGGACGGGATGCTTATCCGTTTTCCATCACCGATCGCCATTACGAAGATGTCGGATGCCCGGTTGTAGAACGACTGCAAAACGAAGAGGTCGTGACGTTTGAGATTTGTGCTTATGCTTATTCCGATACACAGAAGGCGCAGATTATCGAAGCCGTTCACAAAGTTCACAGCCAGCGCCATGAACTGCAAGGGATGGATGAGACGTCCTCATGATTAAAAACGTGACCATTGATGGGCGTGAAATCGGGCCGGACCAACGGCCTTATATCATTGCCGAAATGTCGGGAAATCACCGCGGTGATATCGAATATGCGTTCAAAATTATGGAAGCAGCGAAAGAAGCCGGTGCAGATGCCATTAAGTTGCAGACCTATACCGCAGACACGATCACCATCAATCACGATGGACCAGAATTTCTGATCAAAGGTGGATTGTGGGATAACCGGTCTTTGTACGACCTATACGAGGAGGCGCATACGCCTTGGGATTGGCATGCGGCCTTGTTCGAAAAAGCCAACGAGTTAGGCATCACAACATTCAGCTCTCCGTTCGATCACTCGGCCGTTGATTTTCTTGAAGACCTGTCTTGCCCGGCCTACAAAATTGCGTCTTTCGAGATCGTCGATCTGCCCCTTATTGAAAAATGCGCCAAGACATCCAAGCCGATGATCATCTCAACCGGTATGGCCAATACCGATGAAATTGAGCTTGCGGTTCAAACGGCGCGTGACGCCGGGTGTGAAGAACTGGTTTTGCTACATTGTACCAGCGGCTATCCGACCCCCATCAGCGATTGCAACTTGAACACCATTGTCGATATGAAAAACCGGTTTGATGTTCAAGTCGGCCTGTCCGATCACACACCTGGTTCTGCCGTTCCGATTGCTGCCGTCGCCCTGGGCGCGACTATGATTGAAAAGCATCTGACGTTGTCGCGTGACGACGGCGGTCCGGACGCAGCTTTTTCGTTGGAGCCCAATGAGCTGCAAGACATCACATCTGGCTGCGCCGCCGCGTTTGAGGCTTTGGGCCAAGTGGATTACGGTCTGAAATCTTCGGAAGAAGCTAACCTGATTTTCCGCCGTTCGCTCTATGCCGTCAAAGACATCGCTGCGGGTGAAATGCTCACGCCTGAGAATGTCCGTTCCATTCGCCCAAGCTTGGGGCTCGCGCCGAAGTATTTTCCAGAGGTGCTGGGCAAAACCGTAAAAGCGGACATTGCGTACGGAACGCCATTGACGTGGGAGCTTTTGAACTAGTGTCTGGCGAGCGTATTTGCGCCACGATTGAGGCGCGCATGACTTCGTCCCGTTTGCCCGGGAAGGTGTTGAAGCCGATCTTGGACAAGCCGGTTTTGGAGCTGATGGTTGAGCGCCTGAAACGGGTTCCGTCTCTAGACGACATCATCTTGGCCACCACATCAAACGAGGATGATAACCCTGCAGTTGAGCTGGCCGAACGCCTGGGCATCAAATACTATCGCGGAAGCGAGGATGACGTCATGCTACGGGTGTTGGGCGCAGCTCAGCATCATCAAGTCGACGTGATCGTCGAGACCTTGGGCGATTGCCCGCTGATCGATCCGGAACTGATCGAACAGGCCATACAAGCCTGGAAGGTCAACGACGTTGATCATGTCTGCAACTTTCGGCCTTACACTTACCCCATCGGCATGGAAGTCGAGGTGTTTGGCACGAAGGTTTTGGAAGATGCCGCAAGACGCACCGACGACCCGTACCACCACGAGCATGTGACGACGTTCATATGGGAAAACCCTGATATCTATCGCCTGATGAATGTCGAAGGCAGTGCGGAGCTTACGGCCCCAGACATCCACATCACGTTGGATACGGCGGATGATTTCGAACTGATCAAGCTCATCTTTGAAACGCTTTACCCTCAAAATCCTGAGTTCGGACTTGGTGAAATTTTGTCACTTTTGAAAAGCCGTCCGGATTTTCTGCAGCTGGTTGAAAAAGTCGAACGCAATGTCTTCTAAGACATACAAGGCTGTTTTGGTCGGGTGCGGTGTTATTGGCGCGGGTCACGATGAGTATTCGCACGCAGCGGCTTATACTCAGCATCCGAATATGGATTTGGTAGCTTGTGTCGATCCGAACGCACAAAACGTATCGGCATGTTGCGAGAAGTGGAACCTACTTGCCGGATATGCTTCACTCGAAGATGCCATAGCCGACGGTATCGAAGCCGATGTCATCAGCATTGCGACGCCCAAGGCGTTTCACGAGGAAGCCTTACGCCAAGGTGTCGAACTGCATCCTAAAGCCGTGATCTGCGAAAAGCCGTTTACCGGCGGCTTGGTTCAAGCTCAGGCCATCTTGGCCTTGTATGGCGACAAGGGGATTTCCTTAGCTGTGAACTATCACAGATGTTGGGACCCGACCCTGATCAAGTTGCGCGACGACCTTGCCAGTGGCGTTTGGGGAAATGTGCAATCCATCCACGGTGGATATTGCAAAGGCCTCTATCAAAACGGAAGCCACATCATCAACCTGCTTGAGTTTTTGTTGGGCTCGCTCGAACTGGTAGCCGTTACGGATATGAAGCCGGGTTTTGAGGACGACGATACATTCGGTTTCGTGTTGAAAACATCGCAAGGGGCAATGGCGTATATCGGTGGCTTGGCAACGAACCCTTACTTTTTTCACGAACTGACGATTTACTGTGAGAAAGGCGCGATTGCTATCGAAGACGCTGGACAGACTGTGCGCCTGCGTTTGGTTGATGATGATCCGTTGTTTCCGGGGGAACGCCATCTGTCACGTGGCGCATTCCAAGAAACCGAAAATACAGCTTCCTTTTATAATGCGATCGACAACGTTTTTAATCATCTTGAAAGCGGGGCTCACTTGAATTGCACCGGAGAGGACGGCGCTAAGGTGATTCAACTTTGCGAAATGATCCGCTTCATGTCGGATGGCGGGGGGGATGCTTAACATGGCTGCTTCGCACGAACACAATGTCGTGGCGATTTGTCATGATCCCGGCGGTGCCAATATGCTACTTCCCGTTATTGAGGAGATGCAGCAACGCGGTGAAAAGCTCACGTTGATTGCTCGTGGCCCTGGGGCGGCTATCTGGGCTGATGGCGGGATGCCCCTTCATTCGGATGTGGTGGGTAAGGATGATCTACAGTCGTTAATTGTTTCTCTTCAGCCCAATTTGCTGCTCACTGGCACAAGCATGTCTGAGAGTTCTGAGTATGGTTCTGATATCGACCGTGACACATGGGATATAGGCCGCAAGATGGGGGTGAAAACGGTTGCTGGAGTTGATGCTTCAATGAATTTGGAGCTGCGTTTTTTGCACAACGTCGATAAGGGGCAATATTATCCTGAAGTCTTGTGTCTCAACAATGATGCCACTCTAGCCTCCTTTAAGGACCTTGACCTCAAAGACGCTAAAGCACACGTCGTTGGTCAGCCGCATCTGGAGAAGACAGCAGCATCTTTGAAATCCTTACGGAAGGGTTTTAAGAAAAACAAGCCGCCGATCGTGGTCTTTTTTTCAGAGCCTGTGAACCTCGGGTTGCCCATCAGTGCGCAACCTGGATTCGATGAATTCGACGTGGCAACACATGTAATAAATGCTGTGCAAGATGAAAATCTGAGGCTTTTTATAAAACCTCATCCTCATGAAGATGTTGATGTTTGGCAAAATTTTATAAATGCTTTTCCAATCCACTCAAGACTGGAGATCAGCATTGAAACAGCTTCTCCCATGAAACTCTATTCGATTGCCGATGTTGTGCTTGGTATCGGCTCGAGTGTGTTGATGGAGGCGAGTTTAGCTGCGATTCCCACTGCCGCTCTTCAGCCGGACCGTAAAGTCGTGGTGAATTCATCCATCGACGAAAACCCGGCAATTGAGAAGCTGTATTCACGCCAAACGATTGAACAAGATCTTCAATCGTTTGTTAAATCACCAAAAAGTGGCGGGGATTTGGGACAGTTGCAATTGCTCATCAACGGGAGCTGCAATACTTTTGCAGATTGCTTGACAGATATTCTGGTAGGTGGTCAATCCGCCAACGAAGTATCGATTGAAAATTAGCCTAAACGCAAATAATGACACATTGTAAGCTAAACAACATCACCGCTTGTATCCTCCAAGGCCTGAAGGCGGCGTATAACGTCTATAGAAATACTGTCCACAGACTCTCTAAGGATGGCCGTAATCTACAGCGGCTCCGTAGAGAAACAGAGGAAAAACTGGCCGCTTTGCGATTGGATTTTGATGCACCTGCGCTATTTGGAACTGTCTTGGTGGACGCCACTTGGGATAACCCGAACTTCTGGTACCGTTTCTCATTGCTGCGTGGAGCGTTGGGACTTCACAAATCCAAGGAAGTTGGAATTGTTGGTCCGTGGAATATTAATTCTTCGATCAAAAGCCTTAAAAACTTAGGTATTCGAACAGTAGAACGAAATGTTGGCTCCCCTAAAAGGCGGCATGTTACCGAAGCAGCTGAAATACTCGCCGGGATCAAATCTCAAGAAGATTTCTTGAGTGTCAAACTTCCCTATGATTTGCCTGCGGATGTGACATTGTACGATGGCGTGCTTGCTCGTCAAAAAAAGGAGACTGTAGATTTAGACGACCCAATGCTTGTTGATTACGTTGCTGAGGCTATATCTACGTTTGAGCGAAACCATCGCTTGTTGGTCGAGCACAAGCCTTCTCTTGTGATATTAAGTCATAGCGCAAATTTCTTTGCTGCATCGTTGGCCGTTCTGGCATGTCAAATGGGTATACAAGTCATTCAACACAATGGTGACTATGGTGTGCTGCGTTTTAGTAAGATCAGAGATCCGAAAGATATCTATGATTTCTACGATACCATTTCCATCGATGATATCCATAAGCTCTCAAACGAAAAGCAAACCCAGCTTCTCCAGCTTGGCGCTCAATACATAAAAGACCGCCTGGGTGGTAAAACAAATGATTATGGCGCACAGCTTTCATATAACAAGCGCGACGAATTGATCGATAAAGCTGCTATATGTAAGCACTTTGGGTGGTCTGAAGATAAACCAATTGTTGGCATATACGCATCAAATTGGTTCGATTTCCCACACACTGTTGGTATGTCGCATTTCACAGATTTTTATGACTGGATCCTAGAAACGTATCGAGTAGCTGTGGATACGCCGGAAATCCAATGGTTGTTTAAAAGCCACCCTTGTGACGCTTGGTACGGGGGCGTCACATTGGAAGATGTTCTCGATGGAACTTCAGCCCCAAACATACGGCTGGCGAATACGAAATGGAACGGCCGGACGATGATCGACAGTATAGATGCATTTGTCACGTATCACGGCACCATAGCTATCGAAGCCGCAGTTTGCCGGAAGCCTGTTATGGTTGCTGATCGGGGATGGTACCATCATGGCGGTTTTGCGAAGTGGCCAAGTTCACGGGAAGACTATCTGGGTGCCCTCAAAACGCATTGGTGGACAGAAATAGACAGGGATCAGGCCGCCCAAAATGCCTCGATGTTTGCTGGGATGTTTTATTGCGTTTCGGATGAAGATAAAGAAATCCAGATGGTTGAAGACATACATAAGGACATCATTTACAAGACACTTCCCACCTTCCTTTCTGAAGGCAAAGAGACCTTGATTAAAGAAATGCAACTGATCCGCAACTGGTATGTCAGCGATAGCCCATACTTCCATCCCTATAAGATGTCGCAAGTTGGATAGCACCGATTATTCGTCATTCCTGGACACAATCGCAGAATAGTGACTGATTAATAATGAGATATTGTAAGAAATGCCTAGAGCCGGACACACGGCCCGACTGTCAGTTCGATGATGAAGGTGTTTGTTTTCCGTGCCGCTATCAAGAAAACATGCCCTCGATCGATTGGGACCAAAGACGCCGGGAAATGGAAGAAATTGCCGATTGGGGTAAATGCCACAATTCGTCAGGATACGATTGTATTATTCCTGTCAGTGGCGGCAAAGATAGCCATAGACAGGTTATTATTGCCCGTGAGGAATTTGGACTTAAACCCTTATTAGTGAGTTTGGCGTGCCCGCCCGAACAATTCACCGAACGGGGAGCCAACAATCTGGCCAACCTCACCAGTCTAGGATGCGATACTTACACCGTTAGCCCCGCGCCGCAGACGTGGAAAAAGCTGATGCGCTTTTGTTTTTTCAAGTACGGAAACTTGAGCAAAGCGAACGAATTGGCGATTTATGTTTCGGCCCCCAAGATTGCGAGCTTCTTTTCGATACCGCTCATCTTATATGGGGAAAATCCGGCACTATCCTGGGGCAGTTCAGGCGGTTCGTTGGATGGCAATGCAAACCAAACAAAAAGCACCAATACGCTACAAAATGGTGATATCTCGATGTATCTCAAAGCAGGTTTTACCGAGCAGGAGCTGTACTGGTATACGTTCCCGACCAACGGTCAAATCGAACGTGCGAACCTCCGTATGATTTATCTTGGTTATTACATTCCTGATTTTAATGACACGGTAAACGGTCGGGTCGCCATCGAGCATGGCCTGGAGCCGAGAACCGGCTTTGATGCGCGACCGGAAAACATTGGGCAAATCAATCCGTTTGATGCGCTTGATTCTGACTTTGTGCCGGTGAACCAGCATCTGAAATACATCAAGTTGGGCTTCGGGCGTGCATCCGAACAAATCACCTCGCTGGTCCGCTCCAAACAGATTGACCGCGAAGAGGGGATCGAGCTGGCCCGGAAATATGATGGCAGGTGTTCGACCAAGTATATTGAGCAATTCTGCGACTATCTTGAAATCTCCCAAGAGGATTTCTGGGAAGTCGCTGAAAAGTACCGTAACCACGATCTATGGGAACGCAAGGGTAACGACTGGGTGCTCAAGTATCCTTTGCGGTAACACTTAGTAGTAGACATGACGATGGAAAACTCTTCAGATCAACTCATCGTAGGCATCATTGACTATGGCATGAGCAACATAGGCTCTGTTGAAAATGCCCTGAAGTTTTTGGGTGTGCAAAGTACGCGCATAACCGCACCTCAGGACTTTGAACAGGCGAATGCATATATTTTGCCGGGTGTCGGTGCGTTTAAAGAGGCCATGCACCATCTGCAAGAATCTAAAATGATCGCCAACATGGAAGAGCATATCCTGGATCGCAAAAAGCCGATGTTGGGCATTTGCTTAGGTCTTCAACTTCTGGCCAAAAGCTCGACCGAGAAAGGCGCGAGTGAAGGGTTGGGGTGGATCGATGCCGAGGTCACGGCTATTCGCGAAGTCACAAATATGCGCACGCCTCATGTCGGGTGGGCAACCCTTAACGCCACGGACAACGTTTTGTTTGAAAGGCTGGCGGACGAGCCTTCGTTTTATTTCGATCACTCCTATCACATGGTTTGCGAACCCAGTGTGGTGATCGCGACGTGCGATTACGGCACCCCGATGACGGCGGCCATTCAAAGCGGCAACATTTTCGCAACGCAATTCCACCCGGAAAAAAGTCAAAAGAACGGGTTGCGGCTTCTGCGGGGGTTTACCAATTACTGTGCTGAGACATTAGAGAAGCCGAACAGCGATGACTAAAAAACGCATCATTGGCATGATCCTCGTGAAGGGGAAGGTGGCGGTTCAAAGCTTTGGATTTCAACGCTACCTACCCATCGGACGCCCGGAAATCATTGCCCGTTATCTGGACGACTGGGGTATCGATGAGATCATATTGCTGGATATTGACGCGGCGAAAGAGGGACGAGTGATCTCACCGAATGTGGTGCAAGAGGTTTCGCAAAACTGCTTTGTTCCCGTGACCGCCGGCGGCGGAATCACAACGGCAAAAGACGTGCGCGAAAGCTTGAGCGCAGGTGCGGATAAAATTGCCATCAACTCCATGGCATTCGATCATTTGGGTGAGGTTGGCCGACTGTCCTACGTGTACGGACGCCAATGCATTGTTGCCGTCATCGATGTTCAAAAGACCGAAGACGGCAGCGGTCGGATCTATCGTCACACGCAGCGCGATTGTTCTGATATCACGCCACAGGATTGGGCCCGCGAGCTTGAGCAATCTGGCGTTGGCGAGATCTTAATTCATTCGGTGGATAAAGACGGCACACTTTCCGGTTTTGATATGGACTTGGTTGCGCCGATTGCGGACGTTGTGAAAATCCCACTGATTGTTGCTGGTGGCGCCGGTCATCCAGATCATTTTAGGAAGATCTTGGACAGCGACTATGTATCGGCTGCTGCTGCGGGCAATTACTTCAATCACAGCGAACATTGCGTTGCAGTCACCAAGAGATACTTAATCCAGCATGGCATCGATGTTCGTTTCGATAGCTTGACGGAATATGAATCCCATGCATTGGAAGACCGCCGCGGTCGCATTGTCAGATTGGATGATGCGGTGTTGGCTGAAATGGTCTTTCAGAAAATCGTTAAGGAGGTCATATGAAGTACTGTCGCCGTTGCCTCTATCCGGAAAATCATCCGCTTACCATTATGTTCGATGACGAAGGGGTTTGCAGCGGGTGTCGCGTACATGAGGAAAAAGACAGTCTCGACTGGCAAGAACGTCGTCAACTTTTAGCGCGGATCTTTGATGAATACCGTTGCAATGACGGACGAAACTATGACTGCATTGTTCCGGTTTCGGGCGCTCGGGATTCATACTTCATCGTGCATACAGTGAAAAATTTGTTCGGCATGCGGCCCTTGCTCGTGAGTTATAACCGCCAGTACAATACCGAGTTGGGCATTCGCAATCTGGCGTACCTGCGCACGAAATTCGATTGCGATTATTTGGAATCGACAGCCTCACCGGAAATGGTCAAACGCGTCGTTCGTGAAACGCTCCATCAAATGGGCAGCTTCCATTGGCATGCCATTGCCGGACAAACTGCTTTCCCTGTGCAGGTCGCGACACAGATGAAAATCCCGCTCATTGTTTGGGGCGTGCACCAGGGCTGCGATCAAGTGGGGATGTATTCGCACTTAGACGAAGTTGAGATGACCCGCAAATATCGAGCAGAACATGACTTGATGGGTTTTGAGGCCGAAGACCTAGTTGGCAAGACGCAACAACTGACCGAATCCGACTTGCAGCCGTTTTTGTACCCGCACAATAGTGAGCTCTCGGCAGTGGGTGTTCGGGGCATTTACTTGAGCAACTACATCCGTTGGGATTCAAAGCAGCAGCATGAAGACATGATCGAACTGTTCGATTATGAAACGGCTGCGCAGCTGAGAACGTTCGACACCTATAATGATGTGAACTGCCATCACTACTCCGGTTTGCACGACCACATTAAGCATGTGAAATGGGGTTACAGTAAAGTCGTCGATCATGCAGTGCGCGAAATTCGGCTCAAACGACTGACGCGGGCTGAAGGCCTCGAGCTTGTGAAGCGTTATCAGGATATCCAACCCACAGACAAAACACTTTTCCTGGATTGGCTCGGCATGCCTTTCGAGGAATTTGACGCCTGTATCGAGGCCGTTCGGTCCAATGCGGTCTGGACCCAAAATGATCAAGGCGATTGGGTTAAGAAAGAGTGCGTAACTCATCAAGATAGCGATCCACGAGGCAATGAAGTCGCGCTGGACAAAACCGATGACTGTGAATTTGTCATCACACCGTCAAAACGCCCGAAGTATGACGACATTCAATATCGCTTGATGTCACGGGGACATCTATAATGCCACTCAATAGTTTAGCCATTGCAAACATGAATGCGAGACAGTCATGACGAAACCAAGCGATGAAACCGGTAAAGTCGAAGACTACGTAAACGGCCACAAAAATGTAGCGAGGTTTTTTGAAGCATCAACTAATGCTTTTTCTAACCGTCCTCTGATGCGCACCATTGAGAACGAAGGCTGGGTTTCTTATGGCGACATGAAAATTCGTGTTGATGAATGCGCCAATGCGCTTTTGGCTTTGGGGCTCAACGAACGCGAAACGGTCCTGATGACCATCCCGAATTCTCCGGACTTCTTTGTTGTGTTTATGGCGTTAATTCGTATTTCGTGTGTTCCGGTTTTGGTCAACCCTCAATTGTCGCAACAAGAGCTCCAAGTGATCTTAGGCATCTGCCATGCGCGCTTCTGTGTCGGCGCGGAACAAGGCGACAGTGTAGGTTATGCTTCACAGCTGCAGTTCATTGCGGTCGACGAAATTTGTTCTTCGGAGGCTGGGCGCTCTGAAAATAGCGTTCCGCAATCGAGTGCTACTCTGGATGACATTGCCTATATAATTTTTTCCTCCGGCTCGACGGGGACTCCGAAGGGGTGTCAAATCACTCACGCAAACCTGTTGTCGGAACTGTTTTCGATGCAGCGCGCTTACGACTTATCCGGCGATTGTAATCACCTCTGCGTATTGCCCGTCTATCACGTATCAGCGCTCTATCGGAATTTGCTGATCCCGTTCTCACAAGGCGCGTCCATCGTTGTGGCGCCGGAGTTCCAAAAAGAGAACTTCTGGGACTGGATCGATGCCAACGATATTGGTTTTGTTCAGGTCGTGCCGACCATCATCAACGCCTTGTTGGCGATGGCGCCGCAAGCGGACGACAAATCTCATGGCAAGGTATTGAAGTATATCGGCAGCGCATCCGCACCCCATAAGCCGTCGATGATCCGGGAATTCGAAGCGCGGTTCGGACATCGCGTTGCCCAAGGCTACGGACTCAGCGAAACCAGTTGCGGCGTGTGTTTCAATCATCCAGATGAACGCGCTGATAAAATCGGTTCGGTTGGAAAACCCGTCGATGTGGCACAAGTCACCATCCTTGACGAGCAAGGCCAAGCTTTGCCTGCTGGAGAGACTGGAAGTATTTCCGTCAAAGGTCCGCTGCTGATGCATGGATACGTGGGTGATGAAACCGGTGGAAAGAATATCTCTGAAGCCGGCATTTTGACCGGTGACATCGGTTTCTTGGATGAAGACGGGTATTTGTTCATCGAAGGGCGCAGCTCGGACCTGATCATTCGCGGGGGCAACAAGGTCTCGCCGAAGGAAGTCGAGGAAGCCCTGGTTGAATTTCCTCAGATCTTAGATGCCGTCGTCTTTGGTGTGCCGAATGCCTTGCTGGGTGAAGATGTCATATCTTACGTCTGGCTTCATCAGGATGGCGGCTTCAATGAGTCGGAAATCCGCAAGCAGATTTCAGATAAGTTGGTGCGCTATAAGGTGCCGACGCGTATCCTGCTCAACACGGAAACGTTCCAGCAGAAAGATTTCAAGAAATCGCGCGCGCACTTCAAAAAACAGTATACAGCAGGACGTGTATCGGTGATCAAAGACGTTCCGCCCGCGTCGTTGGAAGGCAAACCGAGAGCGTTTATCTGGAACGACAACATTTATCTGCGCCCGATAATGAAAACCGACACAACTAGCGATCTGTATTTTAACTCCATTATGGATCCGCAATTGCAGAAGTACACCTATGCCGGTCGCTTCCCGATGAGCGAGTTTGAGCTCGAAGAGTACTGGCAGGGCGTGAAGACTCCGGACCAAATGGCGTTTTCCATTTGTGACCGACACACAGATCAGCATGTAGGTTCGATTTCGTTGCGCGTTGATTGGGTCGCCAGAATTGGTGATTTCGGGCGGCTGATCTATCGCGATTTTCAAGATAAGCCTTATGCGCATGACGCGCTGCAGTTGGTGATGAAGTACGCGTTTGAAGAACTGCACCTTACGCGCTTGTGGGGCTCCGGGGCGAACCCAGCTTCCTTGCCGTCTTTGATGCGCCTTGGTTTCGTGCCCGAAGGCACGCTACGTCGTCATCACTTTTTGCGCGGTCAGTGGCGCGATCAGTTCATGGTCGGTATCTTGGCTGACGAGTACTTCGATATCAAAGAAAATGGCCTGTCGAAAACGGCGAGACACTTTCCACCTTTCGAAGACGAATTCCTTGGGCGCCTCAAAGCGGTTATCGAGAACGCGTTTATCATTTCGATCGATGATTTCTCCGTACAAACCGCCATTACCGATATTGAACAGTGGGATTCACTGGGCACGGTGATGATCTGGAATTGTCTTGAAGAAGAATTTGAAATCGAGATATCGCCTAGCGATATGATTGATGTCTTTTTTGTTGGCGATCTGGCGATGATGGTTCAACAAAAAATGATGACTGCCGACAGCAGTGCCTAAGCCCACCGTTCGACTATATCTATTCGAGATGTGAAGCAAATCCCATGACGCAATACCGTCTTCAATGCCAGCACCCGGACTGCAAAGCGGTTTATGACGACACGGATTCTTATCGCCTGTTTTGTGATAATGAACTCAATCATAAACACGGACCGGCTTTGTTGCGTCCGGTTTATGACGATACACATCTGCGGGTTGATCTGAATTTGCCGGGCATCTTGAAATTTAGAAACTGGTTGCCCATCGGAGATGCAAACTTGTCCAGTACAGGTGTGAGCCTCGGCGCTCCGCTGACGTATAAAAGTTATGCACTGGCGGATTATCTGGGGCTCAACCATCTACACATTTCCTTCAGCGGGTATTGGCCGCAACGTGGGGCCAACTTGGTGACACGTTCCTTTAAGGAGTTCGAATCACAAGCGAGCGTTTTGCGTTATATTGATACGTCTCAGAAAAAGACTCTGCCGCCGATGATCATCGCATCAGCTGGCAACACGGCGAACAGCTTTGCTCTCCTTAGTCACCATCTTCAAATCCCCATCGTATTGGTCGTCCCGGAACGTGGGTTGGATAATCTCATCCTTCCGTTCCAAACATCGCCGAAACTGATTTGCGTTAATGGAGACTATTCCGATGCCATTGAATTGGCCGGAGCGTTAAGCAAACGTTTGAACCTGATCCAAGATGGCGGCGTCAGAAACGTCGCCCGGCGTTCGGGTATGGGGACAGTGATGTTGAACGCAGTCGCCAACCCCGTTGAAGGCACATCGCGATTGTTTAAGCACTATTTCCAAGCGGTCGGCAGCGCTTCCGGTGCGCTCGGTGCATGGGAAGCGTCAGAGCTGTTGAGAAAAGATGGGCGGTTTGGCGACACGATTACCACAATACATCTGGCGCAAAACGAGCCGTTCACTCCAATCGTGGATGCCGTAAATGCGGGCAGTGATACGCTGTTGGACTGTGATGATGAAACCGCCCGCACAAGAATTGCGGCGGTGACGGCCTCGGTGCTGACCAACAGAAACCCGCCCTATAGTTTTGCGGGTGGCATTCATGACATGCTCAAAGCGACGGATGGGACGGCATGGGGCATCAGTAATGAAGAGCTGTATCAGGCGTCTCGTATTTTCAATGCCCTTGAAGGGATTGATATCGGCCCAGCCGGCGCCGTTGCGACGGCAGCGTTGATCAAAGCGATTGTCTCCGAAGCCGTTCAGCCCAATGATGACATACTGCTGCACATCACAGGTGGCGGACGAGCAATTCAGAGTATTGATGGCAATGCTCACCACATCCAACCTTCAATCCGCGTCAATCCGGACCAAGTCGATGAGGCGATGAACGTGATTGAAGGTGATATCCGTTGATAAAAGAAATGGTGGAAACAATGACCCCTAGTAAGCAACTGCATCAAACCATAAAGGACCTTGGGATTGATTTTGTTGTCAGCGTTCCATGTAAGTTGCTTGGCGACTTAATGGAACACGTTGCCGGCGATGACAGCATCACGTACACCCCGGTTACGCGGGAGGAAGAGGGGGTAGGCATTTTGGCCGGAGCTTATTTTTCTGGAAAGAAACCTGCGATTTTGATGCAGAATTCAGGCTTAGGAAATTCCATCAACGCCATTATGTCTTTGCTTCACTACTACAAGGTCCCCGTCATGTTTTTCATGAGCCACCGTGGCAGCGAAGGCGAACCCGTTGAGGCCCAAACGATGATGGGCAATGCGGTCCACGGCTTGCTCGAAGCGTCTTCGATTCCGTTTGTTCAAGTCGCATCACCTGCAGATTTAGAACAGGTGAAAGAGACGGCACAAAAGGGCTACGCCGAAGAGCAATCGGCAGCGTTCTTGTTCCCGTTCAGCTACTGGGAAGGTAAATGATGCTTTCATTTAAAGTGAGGAATTTGCAATGATCCGCTATCAAATTCTCGAAGCGATCGTCAACGCAATGACGGATGAGATTGTCGTTTGCAACATCGGCCATCCGTCTCAGGAATTGTACGGACTTCGTGATCGAGAAGAGAATTTTTATATGCTTGGCTCCATGGGGTTGGCATCGTCGATTGGCTTGGGGATTGCTATGTCCAAGCCGAATAAAAAGGTCGTGGTGATTGACGGAGACGGCGCGTGTTCCATGAACATGGGTGGTTTGGCGACCATTGCGCACAACGCCCCGTCTAATCTCTGTGTAGTGATCATTGACAACCACGCCAATGGATCGACGGGCTTCCAACCGACGTTTACGGCGGGTGAGTTACAGCTTGATAAAGTTGCAAAGGGCTGTGGAATTCAAAACGTCCGACGTATGGATGACGCGACGGATATCGCAACTACGATCCAGGAGGAACTGAACACCGACGGTGCTTCGGTGATTGTTGCCAAAGCTGAAATCGGCTTGATGGACAATATTCAGATCATTCCCATGAACGGAGTGCAAGTGAAGCAGCGCATGACCAAGGTTCTGTCATCATGAAAATGCTTTTGGCCGGCGACTGGGTGTCCACCCAGGACAAAGACGATATCACCTGTCCGTTCGACGGGGAAGTCATTGGCGATGTGCCAAAGGCTGGTCCTGCGGATGTCGATAAAGCCTTTGAATACGCGGGTACATACGATTATGCCCTGACTCCTTGGGAGCGCTACACCGTTCTCAGTAAGCTAGCTGAACGCCTGGACGAACTGCGTGATGAAATCGCGGAACTGATCTGCAAAGAGTCCGGGAAGACCATTCGCGACGCGCAAATCGAACTGAGCCGTTCGATCACGACCTTTCGGGTCTCTGCAGAAGAAGCCAAACGCATCACAGGTGAAGTTGTGCCGGTTGCCGCTGTCGAAGGGGCTCCGGACACGCTCGCGTTCACCGTCCATGAACCGATTGGCACGGTTGTCGCCATCACACCGTTCAACTATCCACTAAATCTCGTGGCGCACAAAGTCGGCCCGGCTTTGGCTGCGAATAACCCGGTGATTTTAAAGCCCTCAAATCACACACCTCTGACAGCATTGCGACTTGGTGAGCTTCTCCTGGAATGTGGATTGCCGCCGCAGATGTTCCAGGTTTTAACCGGTGATCCGTTGGTGCTGGGACCAAAACTGATCAGCCATAAAGGCATCGCCAAAATCACCTTCACGGGAAGTATCGAAGTGGGCAAGACGATTTGTGCTCAATCGGGCATGATTGAAAAGTGTATGGAACTTGGAGGCAACGATCCTTTGATTGTGCTCCAGGATGCGGATCTTCGCAAAGTCATCCCCATCGCCATCGATGGTGCATTTGGCAACAACGGTCAGCGCTGTACATCGATTAAGCGCATCATTGTCCAAGGTGAAATTGCGGATGAATTCGTCAAACAGTTTGTCGAATCCGCTTCCAAGCTGAAGATCGGCCACCCACTGGACCCGTCGACGGACATCGGCCCCTTGATCAATGAAAGCGCCGCTGAAAAGGTTGAGCAGGCTATCCAGGCAGGCATACGCGATGGCGCAGAGCTGAAGCTTGGCGGCAAACGCGACGGTGCCGTTATCGAACCGACGATTTTGGATTATGTATCTTCCACCAATGAACTGGTGCAGCACGAAGTCTTTGGTCCCGTCGCACCAATCATCCGCGTTGCAGATTTCGAAGGTGCCATTGCGGTCGCGAACGGCACGCAATACGGGCTTCAGGCCGGGATCTTCAGCAACGATATGGAAAAAATTATGAGGGCTGCCAAGACCCTTGAAACTGGTGCGGTGATGGTCAATAAGGCACCGGGATTCCGGGCTGAGCACCTTCCATTCGGTGGCACAAAAGACAGCGGTCTCGGCCGTGAGGGCGTGAAGTACGCGGTGCGTTCGATGACCAAGATTAAAACCGTCGTCTTATAAATATGACTGATCAAATCAACCATTTTAAAAGCATTCGGCGCGGGTTTGCGTTGTTGACCCGACGTGAACTGTATCTTGCGGGTCTCATTTCCCTGTTTTCGTTTATGACGTCTTCGTTTGAAATGCTCGCCTTGGGTTCGGTTATGCCTGTGATCGGTATGATCGTGGATCCTGCATCGATTACGTCAAATGAGTATTTGAATAAGATCACAAACATCTTCGATGTAAATGACGAACGCGAGGCATTGATCTTTTTTGCCTCGGTTTCGGTCATCATGCTCTGTTGTGCAGCCGTAATCAAATTCGTCAATCACTACATGATCAATATGTACAGCGCCAGATGTCAAAACAGACTGGCGAACGACATGATGACGGAGTGCATTTCCGCACCATACTCATGGTTTTTGAAGCACAACTCAGCTTTGATCACACGTCTGTTCCAAAACGACATCACCGACTGGGGGCGGTCTTTTGTTCATCAATCGTTGCTGTTGCTCGACAGCACTATCTTAACGGTGATCGCCATTGGAACGGTTTTGTTCGTGACACCACTGACGGGATTGATCGGCGGTTTGGTGATTGGCGGCATCGCAGTTCTATCATTGATGTCTATCCGCAGAAAGTTGAACTACATCGCGCGTTATAAAAAGGAATCTCAAAGCACAAAGATGCTGGTCACATATCAGATGATTTCGGGCATCCGCGAGGTCAAATTCTCAAACAGCAGTGCTTATTTCCTGAAGCTGTTCAATTCATCGTTTGTCAATTTTTGCATGGGACATCACAAATCATCCCTATTGCACCAAATCCCCAACTTGACCATTCAGACGGTTGGCCAGGCCGGTCTGGTAATCATCGCAACGATTTTGGGCCTCTCTGATATACCGCCAGCCGATCTTGCAGCCAACGTCACCTTGTTGGTTTTGATTGCATCGCGCATCGTACCGGCAATCAACCAAGCTAGCTCGCGCATTATTGCCTTATGGAGTTTTGTGCCTTGGTTGGACGGAATACATGATTTCCGGGAAAGCCTGCGCGAAGCATCAAGAGAAGATTTTACACAAAGCCAGGCAGGCAAAAAGCCGATAAACAAATGGAGTGTCTTGGACTGTGAACACGTCGGGTTCAAATACGAAGGCACATCTGAAGTTGCTCTAAATCAAATTCAACTGACCATTTCCAAAGGGAAATCTTACGGTCTTGTCGGTGTGTCGGGTTCAGGGAAAAGCACCCTTGTGGCTTTGTTGGTTGGCCTGTTAAGGCCGACGGATGGCGACATTCTAATTGATGGTAAGTCCCTTTCCGATTGTGACGTTCACACATGGCATAAAAAAATCGGCTATGTCACGCAAGAGCCCTTTATTTCGGATGCCACCTTATTGTCCAACATTGCCTACGGGCGCCCAAAAGAAGAGATTGATATTGCGCAAGTCGAATGGTGTATCGAAAAAGCGAACCTCACACATTTGGTGGAACAACTTCCAGATGGATTAAATACGAAACTTGGTGACAGGGGCGCAAACCTGTCGGGTGGACAGCGCCAACGCATTTCGATCGCACGTGCTTTGTATAAGAAACCTGAGATTCTTGTATTGGACGAAGCGACCAGCGCGCTGGACAACATTTCCGAAACGAAAGTTCTCAAAGCGATTGAAAATCTGTATGGCGAGCTCACCATCATTGCGGTTGCCCACAGGCTTTCGACATTGCGCAATGTCGATCAGATCATCGTGATGGGCGACAAAGGGAGCATTGTTGGACAGGGTACGTTCACAGACCTCTTGCAAACGAATACTCACTTCCAACAATTGAACAACGCTCCTGAACAGAGCGATGGTGGGGAGGGTAAATCCTCTCACAATGATGAAAAAGAGAATTGAGCATGTTCTTTAAGCCAAGTTTCCAAATTGAAAACAAGACCGTTGGCACAGGTGAGCCATCGTTTTTTATTGCAGAGGCCGGTGTCGCGCACTTTGGTGACATGGATATGGCGCGCCAACTTCTTGATCTTGCAGTGTCCAGCGGTGCGGATGCTTTTAAAATCCAACTGTTCGATGTCGAGGCCCTGATTTCCAATCGCTCCAAAGATTGGCAAGACCGTCTGCGTCCGCGAAACCTGACCCTTGAACAAGCTGCGGAGCTGAAACAAAGCTGCGAAAACCAAGGCTTGATCTTTTTGGCGACGGCGCACGACGAAACGCGCATTCCGTGGTTGGAAGAACTTGACGTCCCGGCGATCAAAATCGGCTCAGGCGAGCGCAACAACTCGAGCTTTGTAAAACGTCTTGCCGAGCTGGGAAAACCGATGATTATCTCGACGGGTATGTCGAGCACGTCCGATGTTCAAAATGCGATGGCAGCTTGTGAAGCTGCAGGTAATGACAAGCTAGCTCTCTTGCACTGCATCACCAGCTATCCGACACCGCCCAGCGACGTCAATCTTGCTGCCATGGATGATATGAAGACGTTCTTTTCTGGACCCGTTGGGTATTCCGATCATACTGAAGATGGCTTGGCCGTGTTGATGGCCGTTGCACGTGGTGCCACGATGATTGAAAAACACATCACCATCTTGCGCGATATTCCCAATGCTCAAGATTGGAAAGTCTCCGCAGATCCGGACACTTTGCGTCCTTTGATCGAAGACATCCGGCGAGTGGAAACGATGATCGGACATGGGCGCAAAGAGATGGCGCCGTGTGAACAGCCGGCTCTTGAATGGGCGTTAAAATCTCTTGTCGCTGCAACGGACTTGCCTGTGGGTCATGTCCTAACGCACGAGGACATTGATGCCAAACGTCCCGGCGATGGCATTTCTCCCAATCGCATTGATGAGGTTGTGGGGAAAAAACTGGCCAGGCCTTTGCGCGCGGATGCCCTTATTTCGTTTGAGGATTTGCAATGACGGCGCGCCGCAAAATTTGCGTGCCTCTCACGACCCGGGGCAACTATGCCAAAATGAAGACCACCCTGACGGCTTTGCGTGATAGCGACGCGGTCACATTACAGGTTGTTGTTGGGGGCGCGCTGCTCGACGCTGGCTACGGCCCGTTCTTGGAAACCATCGAGAACGACGGTTTCCCCATTGATCATAAGCTGGACTACCCTGCAAAAGGCGGCAGCATGTATGAAACAGCATCCGCCGCCGGGCTGTGCACTTCTAAGGCGGCAAAGATTTTTGAAGAGCTTCAGCCCGATGTCGTGATGATCATTGCCGACAGATACGAATCCCTATCGATTGCTCAGGCGGCCATGTGCATGAACATCTGCATTGCCCACCTTGAAGGCGGAGAGGTGTCGGGCTCGATCGACGAGCGCATCCGCCATGCCATCACCAAACTGTCCCACATCCATTTCCCCGCGACCAAACAAGCGGGAGAACGGATCGAACGATTGGGCGAGGCCGAAGAGCATATCCATGTGGTCGGTACACCAAGCCTCGACCAAATTCAGCAGATGGACTTAGGTAGCATCGACACTCTACAGGCACATTTGAACAGCCGCGCGGGAGCCATGTCCATCAACCTATCGCAAGATTACCTCGTCGTGTCGCAACACTCGGTGGTGACGGAATGCGATGAAGCGCGATCTCAGTTTGAACAAACCGCCGATGCGGTTTTTCGATTGAACCTGCCAACGGTTTGGGTGTTGCCCAACGACGATGTTGGCGGAGTGGAATCGCGGGACGTGGTGGAGGCTTTGGGCAACAAGAGCGATGCACCGCCATTGTGTGTCGTTGGTGGTTTGGGCTTAGGTCACTATGCCCGATTGCTCTTTAACGCCAAGTGTCTTATCGGCAACACGTCAAGTGGTTTGCGTGAAGGCGCGTTTTTAGGTGTTCCTGTCGTCAATATCGGCACGCGCCAACACAGCCGGGAGCGCGGGCACAACGTTATGGATTCGGGATACGACAGCGAAGCCATCGTTGCAGCAGCCACGCAGCAAATTGCACACGGCCGCTATCGTTCAGATTCCGTTTATGGCAGCGGAGATTCGGGCGGCCGAATTGCAGCCGTTCTTGAAAAGCCCATCCCGCCTTTGGATAAAACCATTCTTTACTAATCCCATTTGGGTATAGGTCAGTTATGCAAAAACCCCGCGCTCTTTATTATCGGATCATGCAATACAGTGCAGAGAACAAAGCCCTTGTTGAGCGCCTGTATGACGTCACTGAACTGGACGATCCCCGCTATGACACGGATGAGATATTAGCCGGGACGCAAGTGCTGTTCGCGCCCTTAGGGTTCTTGGTCGATCAAGACAAAATGGATCGCTGCCCCAAATTGAAGGCTGTTGTGTCCAACACCACTGGCATTCCTCACATCGATGCCGAAGAAGCTGGTCGTCGTTCGGTCGCCGTGTGTGCATTGCATGACGAGCAAGCTTTTCTCGACACCATTACACCGACGGCGGAACTGACGATCGGACTGATGCTGTCTGCTTGGCGGCGTATTCCAGCGTGTCATGCCGTAGCATCCGGTGGGGATTGGAACCGTCGAGACTGGGGCGCGCCGCGGATGTTTTCGCGGATGCGCTTAGGCCTTGTGGGGCATGGCCGGTTAGGCAAGAAAACGGCAGAGATTGCTCAGGCCATGGGGATGATGACAGCGTTCTTCGACCCCTATGTCGAAGGTTCTGTGGACACCATTGAAGAGTTGGCGGCGCAATCGGATATCTTGAGCCTGCATGCGCCTGCGAACGAAGAAACCCGCAATCTGGTCAGCCGCTCGGTCCTTGAAAAATTGCCCAAGGGCGCAATGGTGGTCAACACCGCGCGGGGCGAATTGCTCGATACCGAAGCTCTGCTGGATATGCTCGAAAGCGGTCACCTCTACGCTGCCGGTCTCGACACCATTGACGGCGAATACGATCCTGAGTTCAGCAATCACTTCGGCGACAGCCGCATCGCCCGCTATGCTCGTGAGCACGACAACCTTGTCCTGACGCCGCACATCGGCGGTTCTACAACGGATGCCTGGTTGGAAACGGAACGATTCGTTATCATCAAGGCCGCGAAAGCGTTGGGAATAGATGACGCAGAATAACCCCCTGCGGTTCAATACGACTAAATACAGGTAAGTACGCGAATGCCAATCACGAAGAAAAAGGCCATGGTCTTTATCGACCACGACCTCATCATCCGCCATTTCATCAACGGAAAGGCGTTTGAACGGTTGAACGAAGAATGGGACGTCACGTACGTCTTCAATGATGATCCAACGACCGAGAAAAAGCATATTTTCACGGACGTTCATGATCTTGGCCTCAAAGAAGTCTTCACAACCCATATCACCCGTGCGCGCATGGGCAGCTGGTATCAACTCTATGCGATTTCGGTTCTGCACCATCAGCGAGGCACGCCCAACAAGAAGTTTCGCAAGCGTAGGATTTACGAAATCAACGGGCCACTTCGGGCGAACATTTACGACGCATTGAGCCTGCCGGGGATTTTCCCGATGGTTCAAAAATACTATCTCAACCGCCAAGCTTATCTGCCGGAACTCGAAGAACTGATTAAGCAGAAAAACCCTGACATCTTGATCTACCCTTCGGTTTTGACCGGTTACTACATGAACGAGCTTCTGGTCTTGAAGGACCGTTTGAAAATTCCGTTCCTGGCCTTGATGAATTCTTGGGACAACCCCAGTCAGAAAGCGATGACCACCGGGCATCCGGACTGTCTTGCGGTATGGGGTGAAGAAACCCGCCGTCAGGCGATGACGTATATGGGCATGCCCAAGGACAAAGTGAAAATTCTTGGTGCAGCTCAGTTCCAGGGATACCGTAATGCTGTGCCGGAAACAGACGCCGAACTTCGTGAGATGTTCAAAGTCCCCAAAGGCAAGCCCATTATTCTTTATGCTGGTGTCAGCAAATCGGTCAACGAAACGCGCCACCTGGACCTTTTGGAAGAGAACATTGGGTCCGGCAAAATCCCCGACTGCCACATCCTCTATCGTCCGCACCCCTGGCGCGGTGAATTGGTCAACAATGAAGTCGGGTTCTTTGAGAAGGGCTACAAGCATATTTCCATGGATCCGTTCATGGAAGACTATTATCGTCGCGCGACGAGCGAAACAACGCGCGGCATCGATATGGCCAACTACGAAGTCACTCGGCGTCTTTTGGGGCTGGTTTCCGGCACCATTTCGACGTTGTCAACCTTGCTGCTGGAAACCGTTCTTCACGGTAAGCCGACCATTGCGTTCATGCCTGAGGCAGACATGCGTTACAAATTCGGCGCGCCAAAGCACCTGTTGCCGCGTTTGGCCCATTTCAGCGGCCTGTGGAATAAGCCAGGTGTCGACATGTGTCAGTCGGATGACCACTTGGTTGAGAGCATGAACGGCCTTTTAAAAGGCGCCGAAGACCCAGAACTGCGCAAAACAATGCTTGAGTATGCGCAGGATTTCGTCGACTTATCGGGTCCGACCTATAGTGAGCGTCTCAACATGCTCGCCCACGAGCTCACATCAAATCGCGAGGCATAGAGGTACAACAATGACTGTTTGGGGATTGATACCTGCCCGGGGCGGCTCGAAGAGCATCCCTCTGAAAAACCTTGTTGATCTGGATGGCCGCCCGCTTTTGGATTACGGCGCGACGGCAGCGCTTAAAAGCGGTCGATTTGACCGGATTGTCTGTTCCACCGATCACGATGGCATCGCCGCACGTGCGACGGAGCTTGGAATTGATGTCGATCGTCGTCCGGACACGTTGTCTGGCGACACCGCCAAGGTGGACAAAGTCGCCCAGGATTTCTTGCTGCGCGCGCAGCAAGCGGGTCGCACATTGCCTGATATTGTTGTGCTGATTCAGCCCACCAGCCCGTTTTTACTGCCGGAACACGTCTGCGATCTCATCGATCTGCTCAACAGCTGCGATTGGGCCCAGTCTGCACACAACTATTGCCCGGTTCCCCACAACACGCATGCTTGGAACCAGCGTACCGCAGACGCAGACGGAAAAATCAACTTTTTGTTTGCCAAAGAGCGCCAATCGGCGCGGAATAAGCAAGAAAAACCAGCACTTAAGGTGTTCGGAAACCTAATCGCGGCCCGATCTTCGGCGCTGCTTGATGGACGCGGGTTTTACGCAGAACCGTGTGCGGGTTGCGAAGTCGAACGCCCATATGAATTTGATCTCGACGAACCACTCGATCTTGTGTTATCCCATGCCCTGATCCAGGCTGGGGCTGTGAGTTTGCCTCACATGCAGGATCGCTAGAACGTTTACACACCTATTCCTTACGACTTTTTGAAAGCGCACTTGACTCATGAGAATCTTAGTTCTTGGTGGTGACGGCTATCTTGGATGGCCGACTGCAATGCATTTTTCCAAACGTGGCGACGAAGTTTGGATTATTGATAACTTTGCCAAGCGCCGCTGGGAGATGGAAGAGGGCATCGAACCCTTGCGCCCCATCGCCCCCCTTCATCATCGGGTCAAAAAGTGGAACGAGGTTTCCGACAACGAGATGCATCTGCGCATCATGGATCTTGTCGATGACCGGGCTGTCTACAAGCTGTTTGAAGAGTGCAAGCCCGATGCCATTGTGCACTACGCGGAACAACCGTCGGCCCCGTACTCGATGCAAGGGCGCACCACGGCTGTGAACACGCAAGTGAACAATATTGTCGGCAACCTCAATGTCCTTTTCGCTATGCAAAAGTATTGCCCGGATGCCCACTTGATCAAGTTGGGCACCATGGGTGAATACGGTACGCCGAACATCGATATCGAAGAAGGCTGGTTGGAGCTGGAACACAATGGCCGTCATGACCGCGTGCTGTTCCCCAAAAAACCGCACAGCTTCTATCACCTCTCAAAAGTGCACGATAGCCATAACATCGAGTTTGTCTGCCGCGTCTGGGGGCTGCGCTCCACGGACTTGAACCAAGGCGTTGTCTACGGCATCGACACGGACGAAACCCAAATGGGTACGGACTTCCAAACGTCGTTCCACTATGACGATGTGTTCGGCACGGTTTTGAACCGCTTCTTGGTTCAGGCGGCAACGGATCACGATTTGACGGTTTATGGTTCCGGCAAGCAGACCCGCGGTTTCTTGAACCTGCGCGACACCATCCGCTGCGTAGAAATTGCTGCGGACAACCCGCCGGAGCAAGGCGAGTTCCGCGTATTCAACCAATTTACTGAACAGTTCTCGGTCATGGAGTTGGCTGCCAAGGTTCAAGCTGCCGCCAAGCGCGTCGGTAAAGACATCACTATCAACCATCTTGAAAACCCGCGTGTTGAGCAAGAAGAACACTATTACAATGCCAAACATACGCGTTTGGTTGATTTGGGCTTGGAGCCGGTGCTGTTGACCGAAGAAGTTCTCGATAGCATGTTGGCCACCGTGATGGAAAACTGCGATCACGTGGACGCTGAAGTGTTCAAACCGCGCATTAAGTGGTCGAACCAGTCTTAAACTAAGGTGCGTGCCTAAATGGCAGAACCCAGGAAACGGGCCATGGTCTTCATTGACCATGACTTGATCATTCGTAATTTCATCAATAGTCGTGCGTTTCAGGACTTAAATGAAAACTGGGATGTGACCTACGTTTTCAATGACGATCCCACGACAGAAGAGACATCCATCTTTTCCAATATTGATGAACTCGAATTGCCCCGGGTTCTGACAACACACATCACGCGTGAGCGGATGGCCAGTTGGTACAAGCTCTATGCAATCGGCGCGATGCACGATAACCGCGGCACAGCACAGAAGGCTTATTGCAAACAACGTCTGTATGAAACGCACGGGTATTTGCGCACCAACATTTTCGATGTGTTGGGCCTGCCCGGTATATATGCGATCGCCCAGCGCTACGTCTTCAACAAGCAAGGCCATTTGCCAGAGTTGAAGAAGCTCATCAAAGCCGAAAAACCCGATGTTCTGATTCATCCGTCAGTGTTGGCAGGTTACTTTGTGAACGAGCTGCTTGTGCTCAAGGACATCTTGGAGATTCCATTTTTGGTGTTGATGAATTCTTGGGATAATCCCAGCCAAAGGGCGATGACCATCGACCATCCCGACTGCCTTGGCGTCTGGGGGGAAGAAACCAAGGATCAGGCCATCGAATACATGAACATGCCGGCCGACAGAATCCGCGTCTTGGGTGCGGCCCAATACCAAGGTTACAGAACCCCGGTTTCAGATGACGACCTGACTTTGCGCCGCATGTTTAAAGTGCCCCAAGACAAACCCATCGTGTTGTACGGCGGCATAAGCCAGTCGCTCGATGAAATCCGTCATTTGACGATGTTAGAAGACAAAATAGAAACCGGAGAAATTCCGGATTGCCATATCTTATACCGTCCACACCCGTGGCGCGGTGACCTGGTTGAGAACGAAGACAACTTCTTTGATCACGACTACAAACACATTTCCATGGACCCATTTATGGAAAACTATTACCGCCGTATTTCGACCATGAATGATCGCGGCATGGATATGTCGGATTTTGAAATTTCGCGCAAGCTGTTGAAAATGGTCTCGGGCACGATTTCCAGTTTGTCGACGTTGTTGCTGGACACCGTTCTGCACGGCAAGCCGACCATTGCGTTCATGCCCCATGCGGACATGGTCAAAAAATTCGGCCGCCCCGAACACTTGCTGGACAAACTGGCTCACTTTAAGGGGCTTTGGGGCCGTCCGGGTGTTGATATGTGCCGCTCGGACGACAACTTGTCGGCAAGCATCGCCAATTTGTTGAAGCAGTCGAACGACGAAGACCTGCATCAAACCATGTTGGAATATGCTCAGCGCTTTGTCGATTTGTCGGAGCCCAATTACAGCACGCGCCTTTATCACTTAGCAGAAGAAATGACCTCTCAATGAGCGATCAAGAACCATCCCAAAAGGCCTATGGCAAAGCCCCCGAGCCGATCTTTATCGGCGGCTTGATGAAATCGGGAACCAGCCTGCTGCGCGCTTTATTAGGCCAACACCCCGATCTGTTTGGCAGTTTTGAAACACACTGGTACGAAGACGCGATTCGGGAAAACTGGGCAGACCCAAGTTCCAAGCGCATGGGTTATCTGCGGAACTTTTTCGACTTAGACGATCCGACGTATGAAAAGATTTGCGACCTCAAATGCGCCGATCCTGCGCGCGAATATGTGGATATAGTGCTTGAGTACAAAACCCAAGAAGTCGGGAAGAAGCGTTGGGTTGAAAAGACGCCGGACAACATTCGCCATTGGACGCTTGCCAAAGAGATTTGGCCGAACGCGAAGCTTATCCATGTCACGCGGAATTACAAAGACTGCTTTGCGAGTTGGAAGGACAAGCGTAAGGATACGATCGAGACGTTCTTAACGTCCGCGCTTTCCGCCTATCACGACATCGATGGCTTACTTGGTAAAGAGACGGACGATTACATCCAGATCGATTACTTTGATCTCGTCACTCAGACCGAACCGACGATGCGCAAAGTGTTGGATTTCATTGGTGAAGACTGGTCAGAAGCCTGCGCTGAATTACAGTTGGACAAGACAGGTGAAGAGCGCGAAAAAGTGAAAACGGTTTTGGGTCGTGAAAGCCACACCAATATTTCTCTGTCCAAACAGATTTTTCCGGACTCCATCGGTCAATGGGAACGCATTCTGTCACCCGAAGAGGCCGAGACGATCGATCGCGAGCTTTCTGTTTATGCCGACAAAATTGGCGTCAAATCCTAACGCAGGATCATAGGACCTTTTATGAGCGACATATATTCACGTTGGCGGGACGTCGATTGCATCCGTGGGTTTGCCAACAAAGGTGCCGAGGACTTCTTTAAGTCCGAAACGGTTTTTATCGATTCCATGGCCCACGATGCCCACAGCGTTTTGGACATTGGCTGTGCCAGTGGACGCATGATCGAACTGCTGAGCCAAAAGTTTCAAGACCTGAGCTACACCGGCGTCGATATTGTCGAAGAAAACATTCGCCTGGCCCGTGAAAATTATCCTGACTTTGCATTCCATTGCACAAACGCCCTTGAGTTTGAAAACACGGATACGTTCGATTTGGTCAATGCCACGGGCGTGATGCAACACGAAGTGAAATTCGAAGAGTTGATCAATCGCATGATCAACTGGTCAAACAAGTATGTGTTGTTCGATGTCAAACTCGCCAATGTTGATGAGCATGTTGTGGACATCGAGCGCTCTTACTGCGGCAAAGAACACAGGCTCAATTACAACCTGTTTTGTCTGCCGAAATTCCTTGAATATCTGCACGGCTGTAAGGGGCTTTCGAAAATTTCTTTGTTTGGTTACGAAACGGGCTTGAACAATAGAACGGTCGTCCCACCTAATGTCTCATACATCCTGTCTGCAGGGTTTTTGTTAGAACTGGGGGACTTGAACGGGGGCAAAATTGAGGTTGATTCCCAATTGCCGATTTCAGCGCAAGACCGGCTTTCAGCTAATTCCATAAGCTGAAATGTCGAACAATGTCCATGTCACTCAGGTTATCCATCACAAGTCGAAAGAAAGTCTATGGCGACGAAACTTGATCCTTCTGATCTGACAGATCAAAAGGCCCTATCCGTAATCTATCACTACAGCCACCCCAGGGAGGGATACGACTTCCCGGGACTTCACGGTGTTGAGAGCCCCATTTTTGCCAAGCACGTGCAGGGGCTGAAAGAGCATTTTGAGATGGTGGATTGTTCGGATCTCATGGATAAGCCCTCGCAATCGGGGCGCCTGAAGGCCTGCATCACCTTTGATGACGGCATCGTCGATGTTGAACGCTACGTGCGCCCGACGCTGAAAGCCGAAGGCGTCCCCGCGATTGTGTTTTGCTGTTCCCAGCCTTTAATGGAAGGCAAGGTGCTCAATGTCCAAAAAATCCACCTGATGATCAGTAAACTGGGATTTGACCAATTTTCCAAAGAATTTCAATCTGTTGCCGATACGCACGGCTACGATTTGGCCAGGGATCGGCAGGATATCAGTCATTTGGGCCTGCGCGGCAGCCACCGGTTTGACAATAAAACCGTTGGTGACTTCAAGCGGATGATCAACTTTGAACTTCGCTATGATGTTTTAGATCACATCCTCGAAGTGATGTTCGCGACCCATTTTGGCGATGAGCGGGACGTGAGCAAGCGATTGTACATGTCTTTGGACGATATGCGCCGCTGTCAGGACGATGGCATCGAAATCGGCCTGCACACCCATTCTCACCGACTTTTGAGCCGCCTGGACAGGGCTGGACAAGATGAGGAAATCCGTGTGTGTCTGAACTATTTTAAACACCACCTCGACCTTAAAAATGTTCACATTGCATACCCTTTTGGAGTATACGGTGTGTGGAACGAAGATACGGTTGATATCATGACAGACTTGGGGTTAAGAAGTGGCCACGCTTTGCACCCAAAATCAATCAGCGAGAAAGAACTTGATGAAAACTGGGCGATTCCCCGGTATGTCACGAATGATTTATTTGATGTCGATGGCAATTTCACTCAAAACAGCTTTGAAACGCTGAAAACCCTACGTCCGCTAAGCTCTTAACGGCCTTGAAACCAACAACAAGCACATTAAGTTAGAGTGTGCATGCAGATCAGTTGCAAGACCTGACTACAGATGACTGGAGACCTCTTAATGCGAACACCCCAGTATGACGTCCTTCCTCATGACGATGAGGGAGAGAAACGATCAATCAGCAAGTCTGTCTGGCTTGTAGACCCGACTTACACCCAGCAGCAGGTCTCCGCTGAATTGATTCCCTATGCTATGGGGCTTTTGGCCGAATATGCTGAAAAGTGTATCGACTTCGACACGCCGATCCGGATATTCAAATATCCCGAGGACTTAACGCAGGCCATCGAAGAAGCTGAAGAGGCTCCGATTGCGATTGGATTTAGCCACTTTGTCTGGAATGGTTATTTCGGCTATGAGTTCGCGAAACGTCTCAAAGAGCTGCACCCCAACATGGCGACGATTTTTGGTGGCCCCAGCTATCCCGTGTCCGAAGATGAGCAAGTCGAATTCCTGCGCGAGCACCCGGAAATCGATTTTTACGTCATCAAAGAAGGCGAAGTTCCGTTTGTCCGTCTGTTGCAAGGTCTAATCGATCACGATTTCGACATTGATACGGTCAAACGTCTGGCGATCCCGTCGGTTCATGCCATGGCTGCGGATGGCAAAGCTTACTTGGGAGACTCCTCGATCCGCCTGAAAGATCTGACAGCGGTTCCGTCCCCGTATCTGAGCGGACGTCTAGATAAGTTCTTTGACGGAACACTTCTGCCCATCATGCAGGTCCGCCGCGGCTGCCCGTTCGGTTGCACGTACTGTGTGGAAGGCGATGCTTTTTACAACAAAGTGACCTCTAACGATGACGACAAAATCGATGCCGAACTCAATTATATCGGTGCGATGATGGAAAAAACCCGTGGCGCAAAAGGCCGCAACGACCTGTCCATCGCTGATTCCAACTTCGGCATGTACAAAGGCGACGTCGGTATCGCGAAATCGATTGCCGCCGTGCAGGAAAAGTACAACTTCCCTGAATACATCCACGTCGCCATGGGCAAAAACCAAAAGCATCGCATTTTGGAAGTTGCTGGAATGGTGAACGGTGCACTGCGTTTGTCGGGTTCGGTACAGACGTTGGACACCAACGCCCTGGAAATCGTTAACCGCGCTAATATCTCCACCGATGAGATGATGGTTTTGGCCCTTGAGGGCCGCAAGATCGACGCGAACTCCTACAGCGAAGTGATCTTGGGATTGCCGGGTGAAACCAAGGCAGGACACTTCCATACGCTGCGCACGCTGATGGAAGCCGGCTTTAATCGTGTTATCACCTATCAATTGATGATGCTGCCGGGCAGTGATTTAGCCACCCGCGAAACCATCGAAAAATACGGCATGGAGCTGCGCTACCGGATTTTGCCGCGTTGCTTTGGTCACTTCGAAATGGCGGGCAAGCGCATCAACGCAGCCGAAGTCGAAGGCATTTGCGTGTCCAATAATACGCTGTCGTTCCAAGAATACCTTGAGTGCCGCCGCATGCACTTGATGATCTCGATCTTCCATAACGATGCTGTGTTCAGCACGCTGCTGAAGTTCTTGAAGTCCATTGGCGTCCCCATCTTCCGCTGGCTGGAACTGCTGTCCGAGACGCCCCCAGAGGGTCGCTTGAAGGGCTTGTTGGACAACTTCATGGGCGACACCGAAAGCGAATTGTGGATCGACCGCCATGAGTTGGAAGCCTTTGTTCAAGAAGGCGATACTGTCGAACGCTACATCAAAGGGGAATTGGGCAACAACCTGATGCTGCGCTACAAAGCGTACAGCATGACGGAATACCTGCCGGAAATTCGTGACCACGCCAAACTGACGGCTCAAGCGCTCTTGAAAGAAATCAAACAAGATACGCCCGCCAATGTTCGTTTCGTGGACGAAGCCGTCGACTTCGACGCCAGCAAAATGAGCAACATCTGGCAAAACAACGACGTGGAAATTACCGGTGTCTACAACTTTGACATCGCGCGCTTTACCACCGAAGAAGAAGACTTCAGCTCAGTCAACAACTACCTGCTGAACCAACCGACCGGATTTAAGTTCGTGTTGGAAGACACCCAAAAGCAGGCGATTGAACGCAACCTCGCCGTGTTTGGGGATGACTTCAACGGGATTGCCCGGGCGCTGACAAAAACACATACCAAGAAGTTGCTACGCCAACCTCAACGGGTCACCGCTTAGACGCTTTCAGGACTGCCCCCCGAATATATGTATCGGGGGGCAAATTCCTTAAAGGCCGTGTGGCCAACATCATTTGATCACATCTCAAGCTTTGGTCCCCACGAACATAACCGTTCCTGAGGGCGAGTCGCTTTTTGAGCACCTATAAAACAATGCCTCACTCTACTGTATCAACCTTATCGAGCGAGCAAGGACGTTCGGTTCTGTTTTTGTATCCGGGCACAGCCCGTGACAGCCGAATGGACTTGGTGAAACAAGGGCGTGCGCCCAAGGATTTCTTTTATGGCTTACCCCATATTCAATCGTGTGGGTTTGATGTGTCCATCGGCAACACGCGCAAAGATCCCAAAGGCGCGTTGAACCGTGGTGTGTTGATGTATGAACGCATCCGAAACCGCTACTTGAACTTCGGTTTGAGCGTTTCACGCGTCAATGCCATAGCCGATCAGATTGGTGGTGCAGACATCGCGTTGAGCTTTAACGATTTTTTTTCTCTCTCCATGGGGCTTTATCGGAGCAACATTCCCGGCCAAATGCGTTTATTGGGGGGCTTCCATGGGCTTTCAGATTTGGTCGAGCGCCCGCCCAGTATGTTTCGGGGCTATGCAAAATCTCAACTGATGAAAGCTATTGAAGGATTGGATCATTTGTTTTTCTCCGGCGAAGTGGATCGGGAAAAGGCCATTGAAATGTTCTCAATCCCCAGAGAAAAAACCAGCTATTACCCTTTTGGCGTCGATGCCGAATTTTGGCGGCCAGATGATAAGCCCTATGAGGCCGAAACCGTTTTGTCCGTCGGCAGCGATCCCAGCCGCGACTTCGCCACGCTGATCAATGCCAACATCCAAGACCTGGTGCGCATTATTACGCGTTTGAATGTGGGCGGGGGAGATGTTCCAGACAATGTGGAAATCGTCCGTGGCAGTTTGTTCGGATCCGAAATTACGGACGAAAAGCTGCGTGAGCTTTATCAGCACGCCAAAGTGATCGTCGTGCCGGTTCGCGACGTCTGGCAGCCCAGCGGTTGCAGCGTGACCTTGCAGGCGATGGCCTGTGGAAAAGCCGTTGTCATTTCCGATATCAAAGGCTTGTGGGACCGAGACCAATTGAAGTCCGGTGAAAACTGTTTGTTGGTTCCTCCGGGGGATCCAAAGGCCTTGAAAGATGCCGTTGAAGGCCTTAACAGCGACCCCAAGTGGCGCGAAGAAATGGGGCGTGCGGCCCGCAAAACCGTCGACGATCATTTCAGCATATCACGCATGGATCACGCCTTGGAAAAGATCGTTCGTGATCAACTTGACTATATCCGATAGTGTTTCACTCTCTATGTTTCGTTCAATGAAACTGCAGGTTGTCGTCCTTGCTGTTTAACTCTCCAGAATTTCTGCTATTCTTTTTGCCGGTGGTTTTGATGCTGTATTACGCATTGAATGCGTACGCATCACACCGCATGAGCATCGGATTCTTAGTTGTTGGCTCTCTCTTCTTTTACGGTTGGTGGGAGCCGGTTTATTTGCTGTTGATCGTCTCTTCGATCATCTTCAACTATTCTATTGCACAGCTTATCATTCGCCAGCGCGCCCGGAATGCCCAGACCATGCTGTATCTGGTGGTGGGGATTTGCGGCAATCTGTTTGCACTGGGTTTCTTTAAGTACAGCAACTTCTTTCTCGAAACGTTTGGTGCCGTCTCCGGTGCGAGCTTCAGCACCGTGTCCATCGTGCTGCCCCTAGCAATTTCATTTTACACGTTCCAACAAATCGCCTTCTTGGTGGATGTCTACGCCCGTAAGGCTGAAGAGACGGACCTCTTAACCTACAGTTTGTTCGTCACCTTCTTCCCACAGCTGATTGCTGGGCCCATTGTTCACCACCGCGAAATGATGGGTCAGTTCAAGACGGCTCCGCCCATGAACGGGCAGTTATTGAATAATCTTGCGGTTGGCTCGACCATCATTGCCATCGGGTTGTTCAAAAAGGTCGTCTTGTCGGAAAAGATGGCGTTTTGGTCGGACCGTGTGTTCAGCACGGCAGCCCTGGGAACCGACCCAACGTTTATCGAAGCTTGGATTGGCGTTTTGGCTTTCACGTTTCAGATCTATTTTGACTTCTCCGGCTATTCCGACATCGCCATCGGGCTGGCGCGCCTGTTCAATATCCGGCTGCCGTTGAACTTCGATGCACCTTATAAATCAAGAAACATCGTTGAGTTCTGGCGCAAGTGGCACATGACCCTTTCGCGGTTTTTGCGCGATTATGTTTACTTCCCGCTCGGCGGCAACCGCAAAGGCGGTGGGCGCAGATATCTAAATTTAATGATCGTCATGGGCCTAGGCGGGCTTTGGCACGGAGCCGGTTGGACATTTGTTTTGTGGGGACTGGCCCACGGCGCGTTTTTGACCATCAATCATTTTTGGCATCGTGTTCTCAGGGCACTGGGCTTGAGCGATCGCGTCGAGGCCAGCAAGCTTGCATCCGCAGCCGGACTGGTTTTGACGTTCGTGTGTGTCGCATTGACGTGGACGTTGTTTAGGGCTGAATCGATGATGGGCGTTGAAAGCATGTTCAGGGCCCTGGTCGCGTTCAATCAAATCGTTCTTCCGCACCACTACCAAGCCGCGTTGAGCAGCCTTACTCCGGTGCTGGATGCGCTTGGGGTTGTTTACGGTTCAGTGCCTTTGTACGGCGGGGCAATGCAACTGTTGTGGCTCGCGGGTGCTTTGATGTTTGTGTGGTTCTTCCCTACCACGCAAGAGCTGATGCACAAGTTCGAACCGGCATTGGATTTCAAATCCCACGGATCGCCACGCGTGTTTGGTGTCGCCATTTGGGCATGGCGCCCATCCTTGTTATTAGGCATCGTTGTCGGTGGTGTGACCTTGAGCATTATCCTTAAACTTTTGGCAGGCCAGTCGGGTGAATTCATCTACTTCCAATTTTAAGGGTTATCTGAACGGATACGCCACGGTTTTGCTGATCGGCGTGATCGGGTTCTGCGCGGGCAGCGAATTCCTGGTGCGCACGGTTTACGCACCAAAGAACAGTTTTGATGACATTCGCGCCGGGCTATATGCGTCAAATGCGGCTTATGGTGCGTTTGCCGATTCACGTGGCGCGAACGGGTTGAAAAGCTCGCCCAATTTTGAGAATTTCTCAACTGCGGGCGACAACCTCAACACCATTTTGGCGAAGGCACAAATCTTTTCTGCACGTCCGGGCGTAACAGGCATTGTTCTGCAAGCCGACCCACATCACTTCGCCAGCTACCGCTTAGAGCGCGACCAGTCAGCTATCCAACAAGACTTGATCGACAATGAACAACATCTGATCCAGTTTTTGCGGCCGGTGTATCGCCAATACATTCTGAGCTACTGGTCTGCGTCTCTCAAAGAGCTGTTCATGGGTTCGCCAAAACACAGCGAAGCGGGTGGTCACAGCTTGTCGAAGATTGTGCGTTTGACGGATCTATCCGAGGCCGTAGTGAAACAAAAGACATCCATCCGTGCCGGACAACAAATTCCAATTGACAGCTTTGAACGCGCCAAGTTCGCGCCACAATATAAAATGGCGGTGGATGAGTTTCTTCGCCAAGGTTTGAAGGTTTGCCTCGTGACGTTCCCGGTCAGCGAAACCTACCGCACGTATTCAAACGGCGAAGCCACCTACCAAAAGGCCAAGGACTTCTACGCCGGGTTGGGACGGACGACGTCGGCGAAATATGTCGACTTGTCGGCTATTTTTTCCGACGCCTTGTTTTCCGACCCCGATCACTTGAATGTTGAAGGCGCGGAAAAACTCACCGACATCGTTTACAGCTCTTGTTTTGGAACGGCTCAATGAAAATTGCAATCGGCTACCAAGTGATTGAAGGCCCTTGGGGCGGCGGCAATCGGTTTGTGAAGTCCTTGAGTACCGCCCTTGAACAGGCTGGTCACTCGGTCGTCTACGATCTGGACGGGCCCGATATCGATATCATTTTAGTCATCGATCCACGTACCCGCATTCCCAATATTCCGTTTGGGGCAGGGAACATTCTGCGCTATTTGACAACGCAAAATCCCAACGCCGTTGTTGTCCATCGCATCAATGAATGCGACGAACGCAAGGGCACGCGTTTCATGAACTGGCGGCTGCAGCTTCTCAATTATTGTGCGGACCATACGGTGTTTGTGGGGTCTTGGCTGAAGGACTTACAGGTCTGGCGAGAGCAAGACAATCACGGTTCCAGCGTCATCCTCAACGGGGCCGATACAGACATCTTCCATCCCGAAGGCCGGGCCGTATGGGATGGTTCTGAGCCCTTGAAGTTGGTCACCCATCATTGGGGTGGGAACTGGATGAAGGGTTTCGACATCTATGGCCGCTTGGATCAGATGATGGGGGATGCGGCTTGGAAAGAGCGCATTGACTTCACCTACATCGGAAATGTTCCGGCGAATTTTGAATTCGCAAATGCGACGTTGTTGGAGCCGATGGATGCACAGGGCATCGCCAATGCATTGCGCAGCCACCATGTCTATGTCACGGGTTCCATCAACGAGCCAGGCGGCAATCATCAAAACGAAGGCGCTTTGTGCGGCTTGCCGCTGTTGTATCGAAATTCAGGTTGTATGCCGGAATATTGTGAAGGGTCCGGCGTGATGTTCAACGGGGTCGAGGACTTCGAGCCCGCCCTGAAAGAGATCATGGATAACTATGCCCACTGGACGTCGAACGTTTTGAAGTATCCCAACACCGCCGCGAACACCATTAAGGCTTATGTGGAGCTGTTCGACCAGTTGTATGCCGAACGGGACGCGATTGTTCAAATGCGCGCGATTTGGCGCAGTCCGTTGACGTATCTTCTCAACCAAATTCCGTATTAATGTGTGGTTTCAATTCTTTGCGTCTGGCGTCTGATGTGGCATAAGTTTACCTTCAAGCAAACCATGGTTATGAGCCCCGCGTTCCATGCCATGCGGCTTTCTGATTAGGCGATTACAATCTATGTCCCAGACTCCGAAAAAAGCTCTTATCTTTGGCATTTCAGGCCAAGACGGCGCCTATTTGGCTAAATTGTTGCTGTCGAAAGGCTATGAGGTGCACGGGACATCTCGTGATGCGGAAATGGTGAACCTCGGCAATTTGGACGCGCTGGGGATTTGCGATCAGGTTCGACTGTTGTCGGCGGCTCCGGCAGACTTTCATAGCGTCTTGTCTGCCATGATCCAGGCCAAGCCGGACGAGGTCTACAATTTAAGTGGTCAAAGTTCTGTAGGGCTGTCCTTCGAACAACCGGCGGAAACGCTCACTAGCATTGCGTTGGGCACTCTTAACATCCTTGATGCCATACGCTCTTCGGGCATTGATGCTAAATTCTATAACGCCAGCTCAAGCGAGTGTTTTGGTCATACTGGCTCAACGCCTGCGGATGAAGAGACGGTGTTTCGTCCCTGCAGCCCGTATGGCATCGCCAAAGCGGCGGCGCACTGGGAAGTGGAAAGCTATCGTTCATCCTATGGCCTTTTTGCCTGTTCGGGGATTTTGTTCAACCACGAATCGCCGCTGAGGCCATCCCGGTTTGTGACCCAAAAAATCATCAAGGCCGCAGTGCGCGCGTCTCAAGACCCGAACCACAGTGTGACGATGGGTAATTTGGACATTCGTCGCGATTGGGGTTGGGCTCCGGAATATGTGCACGCCATGTGGTTGATGCTGCAACAAGACGAGCCGCAGGACTTCGTAATTTCGACGGGCCAGGATTATCCGCTGAAAGATTTTGTCAAAACCGCGTTTGAAGCCTTTGACTTGGATTACCGGGATTTCGTCAAGACCGACGCATCCTTCATGCGCCCCAACGAACTGGAACAAAGTGTCGGCAATTCTCAAAAAGCGAAAACCGTACTGGGCTGGGAAGCCAAGACGTTCATGCATGAGGTCGTTCACAAAATGATAGAAGCTGAGCTCGAATGCCAATCTGCTAAGGACAACGGTTCATGAGTGTCCTCAAAGAACATCTGAGGATCGCGCTCAATACAGCAAAATGTCTCCCGGCCCGCATGCGCGGTTTGGTTGGGTTGTCGTCTCAAGCGGGCGATGATACTCAGGTGAAGTTCATAATCGAAGATGCAAACTGGGCCATCCGCTGGGTTGGTGAACACATCTGTGAGGAGATCAATGCACTTCATCCCTCCACGGCGAAGACGGGCATCAGCCCCGTAGGAGATTTGAACAAGGTCGTGCACTTCGGTTCGCAATACATGTGGCTGTCTTGGGGCGGTGCTGCAGGCCGTTCGAACAAATACGTGGTTTCCTTTTTTCACGGAAAGTACGAAGACGGCCCAGATGTGGCGCGTCATATCGATCGCTTCTTAGACAGCACCCCGCGCCTGTCGCGCATTGTGGTGTCGAACAGCATTCTGAACGACCGGCTGGTGTCTTGGGGCGTGCCGTCATCTCAGATTGTGCAAATCCCCATCGGCGTCAACATGAAGACCTTTGTGCCGCCGAAAGCAGGACAGCGCGATGCGGCTCGTGCCAAGTTCAACATTCCCTCCGACGCGGTGGTGATAGGTTCGTTTCAAAAAGACGGTGTCGGCTGGGGCGATGGGATGGAGCCCAAATTGATCAAGGGGCCGGATATCTTTGTCGAAACGTTGAAAGAATTAAAAAACGACTTTCCCGTATTTGTCATGCTGACAGGCCCGGCGCGTGGATACGTTAAAGCGCGCTTGGACGAAGCGGGTATTCCTTTTGCCCACACCTATCCCGAAGACCCGGCGAACTTAGTGGAATGTTATCACGCGCTTGATCTGTATATTGTGAGCTCGCGTGAAGAAGGCGGGCCCATGGGCTTGATGGAAAGCATGTCATCCCATGTGCCCGTTGTTTCGACTAACGTCGGCATGGCACCTGACCTCATCGAAGATGGCGTGACAGGCGGACTTGATTTGACGCTGACCCCGACAGGTCTGGCTCAAAAAGCACGTGACATCTTGTCTATCCAGGATCGGGACACATTACTCAAAAAAGCACATGTGGCCGTTTCCCCGTGTGATTGGCCGATTGTTGCCCGGCGTCACCATGAAGAAGTGTATGCGTCGCTTATAGATGATGTTGCCAAGTAGCACGTTGATGGAGATGTGCGTGTCATTCTTTGACATCAATATTAAAAGTTCATTGAAGGAGCCAGCCCCGTGTGCGGTGTAGCCGGCCTGTGTCTGTTTCAACCTGACCCGCGTCTAGAGGGGCTCGACGTGTTGGCGGCACGCATGGCTGAAGCTATGGAACATCGCGGTCCCGACGATCAGGGCGTTTGGACGGACCCGAACGCCCCTGTCGGGCTCTGCCACCGTCGCTTGTCTATCATTGATTGTTCACCCATGGGCCACCAACCCATGGTCAGTGCGAACGGCCGGTTTGTGATTTCCTATAACGGTGAGATTTACAACTTTGCAGAAATCGCCAAAGAGCTGCAAGCCGCTGGTCATGAGGTCTATGCCCATTCCGACACCGCAGTGTTGCTGGAGGCCTGCGCCGTGTGGGGCGTGGAAGAAACGCTGAAACGCTGCGTCGGTATGTTTGCCTTTGGGCTGTGGGATCGCGAAACCCAAAGTCTGACGCTGGCGCGCGACCGCCTCGGAATCAAGCCGTTGTATTGGGCGCATACGCAAAAGGCGTTTGTCTTTTCGTCCGAGCTCAAAGCTCTGCGCGCTGTTGGACTGATTGAAGAAGAGATCGATCGCAGCGCGTTGGCAAGCTATATGCGTTACGCGTATGTGCCTGCGCCGTACTCCATTTTTAAAAATGTTCACAAGCTATTGCCGGGACACATCTTGCGAATTGCGAAAGGTGAACCGCCCGTCACAAAGCCATACTGGGATGTTCGCCATGTTGCGAAATCCGGTGACGTGACGCCGTTTGGTGGCTCATATGATGAAGCCGTCGAAGTTGCAGAAAAGCATATCCACGACGCGGTTCAAAAACGCATGGTCTCAGATGTGCCATTGGGCGCGTTCTTGTCAGGTGGGATCGATTCTTCTCTCGTTGTGGCGTTGATGCAGGCTTCCAGTTCACGGCCGGTTAAAAGCTTTTCCATCGGCTTTGAAGAAAAAGGCTTTGATGAGTCTGTTCACGCTAAAGCCGTCGCCCAACACATAGGCACAGACCATACTGAACTGTATGTTTCGTCACGCGATGCTTTGGATGTCATTCCAAATTTGGGCACGTGGTACGATGAGCCGTTTGCCGACAGCTCCCAAGTCCCGACATATCTTTTGTCCAAAATGACCCGGGATTATGTCACCGTGGCGTTGTCGGGAGACGGCGGTGATGAGGTCTTTGCCGGATACAACCGTTACTTCTGGGCAACAAACATCTGGAATGTATCAGGTCGCGTTCCCCGGCCGCTGCGCCAATTGATGGCGGGGCTGATCAAGGCCTTACCCCCTCAAACCTGGAGTGGTTTGGCCAACGCTATTCCGTCCCAGCGCATTCCGCCTCAATTCGGCGACAAGCTATATAAAGTTGCGGACATCCTCGGTGAGCCATCAATCGATGCCGTCTATCGCCGGTTGGTGAGCCAATGGCCGGACCCCGCTGACATTGTGATCGGAGATGGCGAGCATCAAGGCGTGCTGTGGGACGCTTCGACACACCAGGTCAGGGCGGACGATATGGGGCGAATGCAGCTGCTCGATATGATGACATATCTGCCCGATGATATTCTCACCAAAGTCGACCGGGCTTCCATGGCCGTATCGCTAGAAGTGCGCGTACCGTTGATCGATCACCGGGTGTTGGAATTCGCCTGGACGCTGCCGCGCGAATATTTGGTGCGGAACGGGCAGGGTAAAAGTATTTTGCGCTCGATCCTGTATAAGCATGTTCCGCGCGAACTGATTGAACGCCCTAAAATGGGCTTTGGCATACCGTTGGGAACATGGTTGCGTGAAGATTTGCGCGATTGGGCTGAAGACCTCTTGTCGCCAGAGCGGTTGCGCAATGATGGTTTCTTCGATGTTTCCGCGGTACGCTCTATCTGGCAAGACCATGTGTTGGGCACCCGCAATTATCAATATGCATTGTGGAATGTCTTGATGTTCCAAAATTGGCATAAGGCTGGGCAATAGAGATGTTGAACGCCGTCGCAGCTCTGTGTGTGGTGGTGCCACTGTATATCCTTGGCAAAGAAATTCGTACGCGCCCCATTCATCAGGTGGTGTTGTCGCCGTTTTGGTATTTCACCTTCATTCTCTGCGTGGCCTTCCCCATTCGGGCGATGATGATCGATGCGGACTTAATCATCATTCAAGCTCTGGGTCATGCCCAAGATGAGAAGCCGACATCGGTAATGTTGGCGTCCGCGTTGATCTTTGTTTTGGGTTTGTGGGGTGCCGCACTTACCGGCCGCCATTCGATCTTGAAAAGCTTTGCCGTCAGCGATGACGAGACCAAACCCCACAACTCACCCGCTCAAGAAACTGGACGCGAGCACAAACGACTGTTGATCGGCTTTGGCATCATGGCGCTCGTGTGTATTATTGTGCTTGTTGTGCTTGGTGAAAGAGCTATCACGGACTTTAACGGGGCGGCGTATCAAAAATCGAGATTGGGCGCCGGACCGCTTTTGATGATACCCGAGCTGTTTACGTATGCGGTGTTGATCCTTTTGGGCTGGCTGATCGCGTATCGGGCACGACCGATCCGCAGTATCGAGTATCTGGTGATTGCAGTTGGTTTGGGCTTAACCGTTTGGGTGTCGATTGATTTGTTCTCGCGCCGATTCATCGCGGCGGCTTTGCTGGGCATGGTAATCTTGCTGGTTGTCAAACGCAAAGCCTGGTGGCCGGTTGGGCTGATGGTGTTTTTGTCTTCGATTGTCGCGACCGGCATTCTCGAATTTTTGCGCCAACTTTTTTACCTGTCCAACAGTCAGTATTCGTTTGCCTCACCGAAAGAGCTCATTGAGCATGTCTTTATCAAAAATTTCGCCATGTTCATTTCGTCGAGCTACGAAGGGGTGGAGCATCTGGCGCGGTTTATGGATAAAGCGTCTTGGCTGCAGCTTTTGACCGGTGTTGATCACGGTACGTCGTGGGTCTTTAACGCGGGCCTGTCGTTGGTTCCCCGGATGGTCTGGGAAACCAAGCCAGTTATTTATGGCGGGTTCGCACAGTTTCACTGGCTGTACCCAGCAGCGTTCAAAGACGGGTTTGCAACCGCAGGGATACCGATGTCTTTTGCGGTCGACTTTTCGTTCGGCTTCGGTCTGGTCTTCGCCGCATTGTTGACGTTCTTGCTAGGACGTCTTCTCGGCATTTGCGAGCGTCACTTTTGGTCTGGGCAGGCCACACCGATGCAAATCGTCATCAGTCTATTCATCTTGATCTATATGTTCAATTGGGTGCGGGGCGGATCGATCATTGTGCAGAGCTTGCTTTTATTCTCGATTCCCTGCGTGATGATGTTTGGGTTCCAGTCCGTTCTCAAGACCATGTTTGATCTTGTCGCCGAAACGACGGGCGTTATGGGGGGGGCGGCCGCGATTGGCCGGAAAGTCTTCTTTTATCCGCATGCCTATTTACGAGACCGCCAGATGGACACGGTTCGCAGCTGGCCGGAAGAAGGCGTTGAGAACCCAGACCTCGTGACGGCGCGCACGGGCGGGCAAGTCACGCGTGAACAAGCGTTGAAGCCCGCAGGCCAATCGTGGAAAACCAGGTTGCCCCTGATCAACCTCAAACGCCGCCCGGATCAAGCGCCTTGCGGCTCCACAGTTTATGTCTGGGGTGGTCTGATCACGCACGGCCCGTTCATATCGGATATTGATAATCCCTACGCCTATACGGCCTACAATCCGATGGCGTTGAAGCTTTATAAACCGATCCTTTCGGCAATACTTGAACATCCCCGTTGTCAAGAGATCCGCTGTCTCAGCCAAGCATGCCGCGCGTCATTGGGCCGCGAGTTTGGTGCGGCCGTTCTCAACAAAGCCACCGTGCAATACCCGTGTGGGTCGTTGACGGTGGCGCACCCCAAAACGGCAGACCCGGATCGTTGCCGCTTTGTGTTCATCTCCACACAATTTGAAATCAAAGGCGGTGAAGCCTTGTTGAGGGCGTTTCTGCGTGTCGTGGCGGATCACCCGCATTGCACTTTGGATATGGTTACTCACATCCCGGAGCACTTAGCGGAATTGGCTGAAAATATCCCCAACGTCACTATCCATCCGGCACAGTATTCGCGCGAAGAGATCCGAGAGCGCTTTTTACAAAATGTCGACGTGTTGGTGCATCCGACCTATTTCGACTCGTTTGGCATGGTTGTCTTGGAAGCGCTGTTTGAGGCTTTGCCGATCATCGCCACGGATGTCTACGCCATTGGTGAGATGGTTCATGACGGTGATAACGGCTTTTTGTTGGAACCTCCCGTGTCCATTTGGGACAAGGACCGACCATCGAAACTGTTTTCCGATATCCACCAAGTGCATGCAGCACTTAGCCAAATAGACACGACGGGTTTTGAAAACGCTCTGGTCGCCGCTCTCAGTGAATGTGCCCAAGCCCCGGAGTTTCGTACGCGTGCTTCACTTCGCAGTTCAAAAATCGCGGCGGAGATGGCAAAACAAAACCCATGATGATTACTTTTGTCATTCCCGCCTATAACGCCGCCAAGACCATTGATACGACCTTGGGGTCCGTGTTTGCGCCAGAGCCTCTTGCGGAAATGAGCCTGGAAGTCATCGTCGCCGATGATGGCAGCTCTGATCGCGAAAAACTTCTCAATATTATTGGGCAGTACCCACAGGTTAAATATTGCGCCAATGAGACGAACAAAGGGAAGATTGCCGCCGTCAATTTGGCGATCAGTCAAACGAAGGGTGATGTCATCATCATATTGGATGCCGACGACACCCTTGTGCCGGACTGGCCCCAGCGTCTGTCTTCGATTTTACCAGACTGGCCCGAAGATGCTTTAATTTGCTTTAGTGCTTGCCAAACTCAAAACGGTGAAACGACGGTGTCGCGGCCCGATTACGATGGGCCGCAAACGTTTGGGGACATCATCTCTGAAACCTACGCCGGGGAATACTTACCCATGTTCAGGGGCGATAAGATCCGAGAACTTGGAGGATACTTAGACCCCCAAATGCCCTGGGGGTGTGAGATGTGGACATACTTGCGTCTGTCCAAAACCTATCCGGTGTGGATCAGTTCAACGGTATTGCGGGTGTATCATTATGACCGCCCGGGTTCATTAACGCATTCCAGAAATGAGAGCAAAACGGCCAGCCAAATTTCGCGTTGTCATGAATTGGTGCTCGACGAATTCGAAAGCGATTTTATCGCTCATTCACCCAGATATTATTTTAAACGCCGACTGCGCCAATCTGTTTATCTGGCGCTTTCAGGGGACATGTCAAAAGCGTTCAGAGTTTGGAAAGAGAATGCCCGTGTCTCCCTTTTTGTCGAAAGCGCTGGCGCACTTTTGTTTATTGTCTTGGGTAGCAAATTTACCAGCTTCGCCATTCGCATCGCCAAGTCCCTGGGCTTGGTTAAAAAGTTTGGATAGTCGAAACACATGTGTGGCATAGCCGCAATTTCAGCCCGTACGAGCTGCCCCGCCATTGCAGAGATGCTCGGTGTCATGTCGAGCACAATTCGTCATCGAGGCCCTGACGATCAAGGGAAGTTTGTCTGCGACAATAAAATGGCTGCGTTGGCGCATCGTCGCTTGAGCATTGTCGACACCAGCTCGCGCGGGCGTCAGCCGATGTTGAACGAAGACGCCACGCTGGCTCTGATCTGCAATGGTGAAATCTATAACTACGTTCAGCTTCGAAAAGAGCTGGAGGCCAAGTCCCATAGCTTCCGCTCACAAAGCGATAGCGAGGTTATCTTACACCTGTACGAGGAGTATGGACCCAAACTGGTCGACAAGATTGTCGGTATGTACGCGTTTGTGATTTTACACATTCCGTCCGGCGAGATGTTCTGTGCACGCGACCCGTTAGGCAAGAAACCTTTTTATTATGCCGAGACGCCGGCCCTTGTAGCTGTTGCCTCCGAAATCCCAGCACTGCTAGCCGTGCCAGAAGTTCAGCTGGATATTGATGTGCGCGCGCTTGGAATTTTCTTGTTGAGAAACTTGCGCCAGATACCCGACCCCATGACTATATACAAGGGGGTGCGTAGCCTTCCCCCAGGGCACACGATGAAGATCTCAAACGGTGTCGTGAGAAACGTGCAGCGGTTTTGGCATCCGTCTTTGAAAGCTCAACCGACGAGCAAAGAAGATGTGCGTGCCGCGTTGGAATGCGCGATCGAGCGCCGACTGACCGGGGATGTGGAGATCGCGGCGCTTTTATCTGGCGGCGTCGATTCCTCCGCGATTGTGGCTTACCTCACCCAGAAGATGGACACACCTGTGCGCACGTATGCATTTGGCCTGGATGAAAACGACATCGAATTGCAACGGGCCCGTGAGGTGTCGAACGTGTATGGCACGCGCCACAAACAGTTTTACTTCCAGCCCGAAAAACAACATGACCTTTTCGAAGATTTGCTTGTCCATCACGGACAGCCGATCATGGCTTTGCCGCTGACGCATGCTTCCATGTTGTTTGACGAAATTCAAAAGGATGGCATTAAAACTGTTATGGCCGGGCATGGCGCGGATGAGTTGTTCTATGGTTATGATGGCGCAAAGCACCTTTTGTTGCTGTCTAAGCTTGAACCGGTTTTGCGCCTGGGTGTGTTCTCAGCGCTGGCGAAATGCATGCGGGGTGCGGTCAAGCCGGGAAGGCTTCGCGATGCGCTGGAGGTCATCACCCATCCCAAGGGCGCGCGAAAGCTGGCTTTGTATGAAAACGAAGCCCACACGTTGTGGCCCCAGATTTTTGCGACACCAAACGATGTCGCCAGTTTGACCGATTGGATGGCGCCTTGGATGCACTCTGCGCCGGATGCCTATATCGACGAGGCAGCCTTTTTGGGATTGATGCAGGAAAATGCGCACGCCATAACCATTGGTGGTGATTTGCCGGCGATGCTGCATGGTGTCGAAGTGCGCTGTCCGTTTATGGATCGCGACTTGGCTGAGCTGGCGCTCACGACGCCTTATGCACAAAAGGTGACGTTAGGCAGAAACGGTTGGAGCGGCAAACGCATTTTGAAAGATGCGCTTCAGGGCATCGTGCCTCAAACGGTTTTGAATGGGCAAAAACGTGGTTTTGGATATTACATCCAAGAAGACGCCGTGTTGCGGGGGCCGTGGAAAGAGCGCATCGACGATGTCTTTGCATCGCCCAACACTTGCGGGGGGCTTTTGGATGCAAACAAAATACAAAACCTCAAATCCAGGTTTGATGAAAAAGACCCGAGCATTCCGGCGAGTTTGATCGCAAAGCTGTATGCCCTGAACCGCTTCTTAGCCATTCGAGGCCGCGTCCCGTCATGAACGTGCAAGAGACAGCTCGACAGTACATATCGTCGCTCGCTCGCAACCGCGATTATACGTGGAGCGTGTTCAGCAGCTACGTGCACATGGGGATGAACATTCTTGTTCAGCTCGTCCTGATCCCGATTTATCTACACTATCTGTCGAAGGAAGAGTTTGGTCTGCTGATGATTATTCTTGGCGGCACGAATTATCTGGGGATCGGGATCGGCTGGGTGGCGGCGGGATCCCAACGCATTATGGGGGAGCACGCCAGTCATGAACGCACCATTGAACTGCTCAGCACCTATGGCCTGACAAAGGGGCTTTACCTGCTTTATGCCATTGTAACATCAGCGGTGATTTTCGCTGTGCTGTGGTTTTATCTGGGCGGTGAAGTGGGCTTTGTCGATTTGTTTGGGCCAAACGCTTTGTATATTGTGGTTTTTGGCTTTGCCAACATTTTGGTGATGTATGACTTAAACGCGGACCGGGTTGCTTTGATTGCGGTCGGTAAGCAGGCCTGGGCCCACGTTTTAAGTGCTGTGTCGCTGTTCGTCTTTGCTTGCATCGTGATCCCGGCTATGATGTATGAAAGCAGCCTCAGTAGCGTGATGGGCGCCCTGTTCTTGGGCAATGTGGTTGCTCGGATCATGTCGTTTGTGGTGATGCGTCGAAATGCCATCGTGATGCGCCTCTCCACGCGCCAAGTCGTCACGGACCTTAAACGTCTTATGGGCCGCATGGGTGGAGGATACGCCCTTTACGGCATCTTGATTTTGACCTTGTTGCAAGGCGATACGTTGCTTTTGGCTGCCATGGGCGGGGCTTTGATCGTGTCGGATTATGTGCTGATTTGGAAAGGAGCTGATGTGATCTTGCAGCTCCTGTGGCGGCTCCCCGAAACGCTGACGCCTTATCTGATCCATATGGATGCAAAAGGTGAGCGTCATCGTATGCAGGGCATATACAAAAAGGCGAATATCACGATGATTGGCCTTAGCGCCCTTTGCGCCCTTTTATATGCTCTATTTGGTCAGGCTATCGTCGAGCTGTGGGTAGGTGTGGAACACACCCCGCAGGTGAGTGGTGCTTTTGCGCTGGCCGGGCTCGGACTGTTTTGGATGGCGATTGCCCGCTTGCCAGTGGTGTATGCCTTTTCAACCGTCCGTTTGCAGCCTTTGGTCGCTGTGCTGGGCTTTGAAACCATTGCCAAAGTAATAATCGTAATTGCACTTTTCCCATTCGTCGGGTTATATGCTCCTCTGATTGCGATGAGCGTCATTCACGTTTTGGGTGTTGCTTATTTGTACCAAAATCTTCGCCGTAAAGTGTTTTCGTAAAATTATGCCTCCCATCAATATCACCCACGTTATCACAGGCTTATCGGTCGGAGGCGCCGAAAAAGTCTTGATGCGCTTGATTCATGAAATGGATCCGGCATGCTATAAAAACAGCGTCATTTCTTTGACCGATCTGGGCAAACTCGGCCAGCAAATGGTTGAGAGCGGGGTGAACGTCTCTGCGTATAATTTCTCCAAAGACAGTAGCAACATTTTGCCTTTCATGAAGTTGTGCCGCGGGATCAGAGGTCAAAAGCCCGACATTGTGCAAACGTGGATGTATCACGCTGACCTGATAGGTGGAATTGCGGCCAAACTGGTCACTTCCGCCCCAATCATCTGGAACTTGCGTCAAAGTAATCTTCATGACGTTCACAGTAAAAAATCGACCATTCGAACGGCCCATTTGTGTGCCAAGGTGTCTTCGCTGGTTCCCAATACAATCATTTGCGGTTCCGAAGCTGCCCATTCCGTACACTCCGAAATGGGCTACGACGTCACCAAGATGGTGACTTTGAAAAATGGTTTTGACCACAGCAAATACAAAGAAAATTCCGAAATCGGCGTAGCTTTGCGCAAAAAAATCGGCATATCGGAGAGCTCCTTTGTCGTCGGCAACTCGTCTAGGTATGACCCGCAAAAAGACCACGAAACCTTTTTGAAGGCAGCCAGCTTGCTGATGAAGGCCCATGACGACGTCGCCATTTTGCTGTGCGGTGAAAACATCTCCGAAGACAATGACGATCTTAAGAGCCTTATCGAAGAGTACGGTCTGACGTCAAAAGTTCACATTCTTGGTCTGATGCACGATATGGTCGAGTTCTACTCCGCTATTGATGCTCTCGCCTTAAGCTCGGCGTTCGGTGAGGGGTCGCCCAATGTCCTGGGCGAAGCCATGCTGTCCGGCCTGCCGTGCGTTTCGACCGATGTTGGCGACAGTGCACAAATCGTCAATGACTATGGTTACATCACCAAAGTGGGGGATTATGACGCGTTTGGGCAGGCCCTGATCAAATTGTCGAAAATGTCGCCGTCTGAACGCAAAGCTATGGGTATGAGCGCGCGCAAATACATACAGGATTCAAACCCGCTGTTGACGATGGTGCAACGTTACGAAGCCTTGTATCGTCGCGTTTACAGCCAGCAATACAATACCGTTTGTTCGGCCACTTAAATCAATTCACACGTCAGTTCGCAAAATGATCGATCATATGTATGACAGCGTCGAACAATTGCAAGAAGGTGATGCCTACACTTGTGTGGTGAACTATACCGATGCACTGGTGGAGGCTTTTGCCCAGGTGTCCGCCGACCAAGCACCGGTCCATATGGATGATCAGCACGCTCAATCCCTGGGCTTTGAAAGCCGGATCGTGCATGGCTTGCTGATCAACAGCGCTTATTCCAAAATGTTGGGCATGCATTTGCCGGGGCCGAACACGGTTATCCAACAGTTGAACTTTGATATGCTCAAGCCCGTATACGTGGATGATACCTTGGAACACCGGGTCGAAGTTGCGGCGCTAATCGAAGCTGTTAAGGGCGTGAAGTTGAGACTGTCCGCCGTCAATCAAGTCGGCACGTTGGTGAACCGAGGATCCGCCCTGTGCGTTTTTCGTTCTGAGTTTCCATGATTGAGCATTGAGACATCTATGCAGGTTCAAGAAGGTGATCGAATTTTTGTGTCTGGAGCCACCGGCAGCATCGGTGAAGCCGCCGCGCGCCTGTTGTATGAGCGGGGCCTGAAACCGCTGATCGGTTACCACCGTAATGAAGTCAAAGCGCGTCAGTTGGCCCAAGAGTTGGATGGCGAGGCGGTTCAGCTCGGAACCGGGGAACTGCATCTACCCAACCCGGTGGAAAACGAAAGCAGCCCCATAACGGGCATCGTCCTAGCCGCGTCGCCCGTGTTGCGGATCGAACCCCTGCGAAAGCTCGACATGGTCGATCTTCAAGCCCAGTGGGATGTGAACGTTGGGGAACATTTCCAGCTGTGTCAGGCTCTGATCAACGCTCACATGAAGCAAAACCGCCGGGGTGTCGTCGTCGGTGTGTTGTCTGATGCCATGGGCGGCGGCAATGCGAAAGCTGCACCGCAGATGGGGGCCTACACGATTGCTAAGTATGGCCTGTTGGGCCTGATGAAGGCATTTGAAGCCGAATATGCGTGGTTGAGGTTTGAGCCGGTTTCTCTGGGTTACACTGAAACTTCCATGCTCGATGCATTCGATCCCCGGTTTTTGGATATGATGCGCAAGAAAGAACCCAACCAGAGATTTAGCAGTCCACAAGAAGCCGCAGCTAAAATCGTCGACGCGGTTTTTGCAACGTGATGGTTCTGACATTTCAAGATTAAACGAATTGGGGTTTGCCCGTATGGCTCAGATTAACGCGCCGACAGATCTTTTCTGGCTCAAGAAACATCAAGACTTGCCTGATGCGATCGGCACGCTGAGAGACCTGTCCTTTGGTGACGCGGCCGGAGTGGAGCTGGCGCGCGTGTTGTCGCTGCACCAGATGAGCTTTTTGGAAGAGAAGAAACTCGACCGTATCGTTCAATCGCATCTCGAGGCCGCGCCTGGGTTCGAGCACGAAAAGCTCAAGCGGATCAAACTCGCGATTTTGGCGGATTCGACCTTTGATCACTTGGTCGCATCCTTGCGTGTTGCAGGATTGCGCCGGGGCTTCATAATTGATTGTTACGTCGCGCCCTATGGGCAAATTCAACAACAAGTCTTTTCGCCGACGTCGGAGCTGAAGGATTTCGACCCGGACGTGGTCTTGATTTCGCGCAATACGGCGGGGCTGGTTTCTGCGCTGACGCCGGGTTTAAGCGGCGAAGATGTGGACGCCATGGCGGCCTCGCACGTGGAGGAACTTTCTAAAGTTTGGCAAGCCCTCAAGTCGGAACTTGGCGTGACAGTCGTTCAGCAAACCGGCGCGCCCATTGCGCCTACACTGTACGGCAGTTATGACCGCCATGTCGCCTCTTCGCCGCGGACGTTTGTGGAAAAGTACAATGACGAGCTTTGGCGCGCTGCCGCCGAAACGGGTTGCTTACTTTTTGATATGGACCAGCTCTATGCGAAGTATGGCATTGTAAACATGTTCAATCCCATGCTTTGGAACCACGCCAAACAGGAGACGGCCCCCGCCGCCGCGCCCATCTGGGCTGATTACTGTGTCCGCACGTTGCAAGCTGCATATGGGCTTTCGAAAAAATGTCTGGTGCTCGATTTGGACAACACGCTTTGGGGCGGCATCATCGGCGACGATGGTCTTCAGGGTATTTCGTTGGGCATGGGCAGTGCCGTTGGTGAAGCGTTTTGGGCCTTTCAGAACTATGCCAAGCAGCTCAATCAACGGGGCATCTTACTGGCTATTTGTTCTAAAAACACCTACGAGGTGGCCGCCGAGGCCATCAATGCACACCCCGAAATGGTTCTGAAGGAAAGCGACTTCAGCGTCATCAAAGCCAACTGGCAACCCAAGCCGGACAACATTGCCGAAATCGCTCAGGAGCTGAACATCGGTCTCGACAGCCTGGTCTTTTTCGATGACAACCCGATGGAACGCGACCACGTGCGCCAAGCGCTGCCGATGGTCTGTGTGCCCGAAGTTCCGCAAGACCCGGCGCACTATGTAAACTGCTTGGAAAGTGCGGGGTATTTCGAGACCGTCAGCTTGACCGCAGACGACTTGGTGCGCGCCTCACAATACAAAGCGAATAAGGAGCGTGCTAAAGTCGAGCAGAGTGCCGACAATATGGAAGCCTACCTGTCCAGCCTGGGTATGGAGCTTTCCATTTCCCCGTTCGTTCCGATCGATATGCAGCGCATCACCCAGTTGGTCAACAAGACCAATCAATTCAACGTCACAACCAAGCGCTATCAACAGGCGGAGCTAGACCACCTCGCCGACAACGAAGATGTCTTGACCATATCCGCACGCCTGAAGGACAAATTTGGGGATAACGGTTTGATTTCTGTAGTGATCGCAAAGCATGGCGAGTATGCGGGCGGGCCTGCGCTGATCATTGACACCTGGCTAATGAGCTGTCGGGTTCTGGGCCGAATGGTCGAACATGAGCTGTTCAATCATGTACTGGACTATGCCCGGCGAAAAAACATGGAGGTTGTGGTTGGAGAGTATATTCCGACAGAGCGAAACGCCATGGTGAGTGATCTGTTTTTGCGTTTTGGCTTTGCGGCTGAAGGGGAGAGTGTCGGGGTGAATAAGACTAAGACATCAGAGACTTTTGTGTTAAAAATTGACGCAAATGTCGCCGCACTAGACACACCAATCAACGTTTCAGTTTCTTAAATGTAGGCCGTAGAATATGATACACGAAGAAATTTATGCTGTGCTCAATGAGATTTTTTGCGATGTATTGGACGACAGCTCGATCGAGCTCAAAGCCGAGACGAGCGCCAGCGAAATCCCGGAATGGGATTCCTTCAGCCACATCAACTTAATTGTTGCGATCGAACTGCATTTCGGCCTGAAATTCAGCAGTTACGAAGTCGAACGTCTGGAAAATGTCGGTGGCATGGTCGAGCTCATCGCGACGAAACTCAAGGGCTGATGTTCCAATCATTGTGACCTCACGCTAGATGCCATTTAACTCATTCGATTTTATCTTCGTCTTTCTGCCGCTTTGCATTGTGGGGTATTACCTCGTGCAAAAGTATTTCGGCAAGACGCCGTCTTTGGTGTTTTTGCTGGGTGCATGTTTTGTGTTTTACGGCTGGTGGGACCCGGGCCTGATCTGGGTCATATTTGCATCAATCGGATTGAACTTTTTTTGCAATGTCGTGTTGACGACGCTGGATCGAAAGCAAGAAACCACACGTTTCATTGTTTTGATTTTTGGGGTAGGCCTGAACCTATCCCTGATTGCTTATTATAAGTATTTCTTCTTTCTGGGCTCCATTGTCGATGATGCGTTCTCGACGTCATTCAATTTCTCGGAGCTGATTTTGCCGCTGGGCATTTCGTTTTTCACGTTCCAGCAAATTGCCTTTTTGGTCGACACCTGGGGTGGACATGTGAAGCGCCAAAGTCTTTTGCATTACGCGTTGTTTGTCACCTTCTTCCCCCAGCTGATCGCGGGCCCCATTGTGCGCCACGATGAACTGTTACCGCAATTTCGAAAAATGACGCTCTTTTCCAACACCAATTTGAGCATCGGCTTGACCTTCTTTATCATCGGTTTAGTCAAAAAGGTTTTGATCGCCGACAACCTCGCGCTGTTTGCAACCCCGGTATTTGTCAAAGCCGAGGGCGGAACCTTGGTGTCGTTTGTGGACGCCTGGGGGGCGGCGCTGGCGTATACATTTCAGCTTTACTTCGATATCTCCGGATATGCCGACATGGCGGTTGGCTTGGGGCGTATCTTTGGTATACGCATTCCGCTGAATTTCAATTCACCCATGAAAGCCAAGAGTATCATTGATTTTTGGCAGCGTTGGCACCTGACGTTGACGCACTTTTTAACAGGCTATTGCTACAACCCGATCACATTGAAGGTTACACGCTATCGCGCCATCAGGCGCCTGCCGGGGCTACGGGGTGGTGTGGGCACCCCCGGCGCATTTTTGTCGCTACTGGCCATGCCGACCATGATCACTATGACATTGGCCGGCATTTGGCACGGTGCAGGCTATCAATTCATTGTCTTTGGTTTTTTGCACGGCCTGTTTTTGGTTCTGAACCACGCCTGGCGGGGCTTGATGCACAGTTGGCATGTGAAACTTGGGGCTTGGGCGAAATCGGTCCTGACGCTTGCGTCCGTCGCGCTCACATTTTCACTGATTGTCGCTTTATTTGTCCCGTTTCGTTCCGGCTCAATGGACAGTGCCATCAACATCTGGCAAGGCATGATGGGGATGAACGGCATCGTTTTGCGCGAGAGCTATGCTTCGATCCTGGGCCCCATTGGCCCGGTCTTACAAAGCCTTGTCGGGTTGGAATTTTCAAACAGCGCCATGTTGATCTTCAAAGGCACAGACCAAGTCAAATGGCTGGCGTTCGCGTTGTTCATCTGTTGGGCGCTTCCCAACACGCAGGAGTTTATGGCGCGGTATTTGGTGATGAAAGACCGTTCGGATGGTATATCGACCGACAGTCCTGTCTTTCACAGCTACGCCCACATTCGCAAAATTCCGGATGTGATCAGCTGGAAGCCGAACGTATTTTGGGCCATTTTGGCGACTGGGGCATCAATCGCCATCGTCAACAAACTGACCTCGACATCCGAATTTTTGTACTTTCAATTTTAAACCAGCAGTCAAGCCGTGATGAAAACTTGTAAGACATACAACATCGTCATATTGGGCTCTATCACCGTTTTTTTGATCGGTGTTATGGGCTTCAATTTCATCAACGATCCGTGGGCTTTGCGTTCTGGTGGGCAAGCCCAGTGGGATACGACAAACTATATTGATGTATCAAATGAGAGGGTGACGCATGCCTACTGGATGCGGCGAAAACCCATTGATGTCCTGCACATCGGATCTTCAAGGGTACGGCAAATGCTTAATTCGGGGTGGGACGGCTATATCAATACGGATGTGGCGGCAGAGATTTATCCAGAGATGTCCGTTTACAGCGCGGGCGTTTCAGGAACCAATATACATGTCATGCGCCGCATCGCGGAACACGCGGTTGAGCTCCACGACGTCCAATCTGTCATTATGATGATTGATTTTGTGTCCATGAACGATGCCCGCCCGGACGGTGCAGGATGGAAAGACGAGCGCTACTTAGGTGGGCGCATTACCGAAACGCCGATTGCCGTTTATTCGAACTTTCTCAGCTTCGAGATGGCCAAAAGCTCTTGGAGCAAACTTAACCAGGATGAAAAATCACCTGTAGACGTGACGCGAAAGTCGCGTACGCGCTCCCAGCGTGAAACGTTGTGGCAACAGGCGTTGGTCGAGTTTTACCGCTATGACCTTTACGGTTGCTATTCTCTGTCTGATCAAACGGCTGAGCACTTGGATAAGGCTTTGGCTGTTTTAAAGCAGAACAATGTCGACGTGATTATCATGACGCCGGTCATTCACAGCACGTTGTTGGAAATGGTGGAGTGGACAAACAATTGGCCGAACTATGAAAAGTTTTTGCATGTGTTGACAGCGGTTGGGGCCAAGTATGACGTTCCCGTCTGGCACTTTTCACCTTATTCGCAATTGACGTCTTTCGATGTCTTAAGCGAGTCTCACAAAATCGATAGTGACGATACAAACGTGCATAGTTTCTATGATCCTGGCCACGCCAGCCACGCATTGGTCTCTGATGCTCTTCGTTTGGTGAAAGGGTTCAAGACCCGTAATGATACGCCTTCTGATTTTGCTGTGAAGTTGTTGCCGAAAACTGTTGACGGAGAATTGGCTAAGCTCGCCCAAAGCCGTCTCGAGTTTCTCAAAACCGCACCGGATATTTTGAGTTTGATGCCAAAACGCCAACCTGCGGACAGATGTCAGTAAGCCCGCCTCAGAAAAGCGTGTGGAATGACACAAAACAATCCTCATCTGCAGCGTGGCTCACGGCAGTGTTGGCAATGATGCTCTCCGCGAAATTTCATCTGTTACGCCCATTAGCCCGAATGCCTGAACCAAGGCCTATGTGGAACGTATGAAGGCATTTACCCATGCCTTTCAGAGGGTGTTGTGAGATCGTATCGTCGAGCGTCGAGGCTGCGTTTTCTTGACGCCTGATTCCAGAGTGGCCGATGGCAGATTAATATTGTTTTGCATAAAAGCGATCATACATAGGGGCTGACATGGCTGTGAAAGCTTAAAACAAATGGAATTAAGGCGTATTCAGGAAACCTGTGAGGAAGCACTCAGGTCCGTCACTCAAGAACAAGAGACCGCTCTCCGATCTCTTCGGGTGCTTTTGATCCAGCCTCCTGAAATCGATGGTGTGAAATCTCTGCTTCCTCACTTTCAAAAGGGGACGAAAAATGTCGGATTTAAGCCGCCCTTGGGACTTCTGTCGATCGCCAGCACGCTTCAGGACCGGTCTTGCCATGAGATTGAGTTAATTGATGCAATTGCCGAGGAACTGACGTTTGAAACGTTGCTGGACAAGGTTGTTGCATTTCGACCCGATGTCATAGGGATTACGGCTTGGACAGATTTTTGGTGGCCTGCATTCCATACGTGCGAGATCATCAAACAATCTTTGCCTCATGTTCATATATGTGTAGGGGGGCCGCATGTCGGCATTTACCCCACAGAAACATTGGATATGGATTGCGTTGACAGCGTCGTTGTCGGTGATGGGGAAATGCCATTTCTCTATTTATGCAACATGGTGTCACACGATCACCTGATCAATGATTTCCCAGGCCTACATATCGCCGCAGGCGGGGTGAAGACGCCGCCACTTAGGCAGTTTGTACAAACCGACCTCGATGACTTGCCCATGATAAATCGGGCCTTATTGCCAATCTCAAACTATGGCTCTGTTTTAAGTAAGACGGCAGTTTCGACAACGATGATCACGAGCCGTGGATGCCCATACCGATGCACCTTTTGCAAACTGGATTTTCAAAAAAATGTGGCTCGATCGGCGGACAATGTCGTTTCCGAATTCCAACGGATTGCGGACTTAGGCATTCGTGAGGTTGAAATCTATGACGATACATTTACCTGGGGAAAGGCGCGCCTGCGCAGCATTTGTGAAGGTTTAATCGCCTCTGGCAATCAGGTGAAATGGGCTGTTCGAGACCGGGTTTCATCAGCCGATCCTGAATTGTATCAATTGATGTATCAAGCAGGGTGCCGCCGTATCCATTTAGGCATTGAATCTGGTGTTCAAAGTGTCTTGGACAAAATGAAGAAAAGGATCACCCTCGAGCAGGCCCGGTTTGCAATTCAAGCGGCACGAGAAGCCGACTTTGAGATATTGACCTATTTTTTGTTCGGCAATGCAGGAGAGTCCGTGAAAGATATGGAGCGGACGATTGAATTCTCCATTGAATTAGACGTAGATTATTCTGAGTTCTCCATCACTATTCCGTACCCAGGGACAGAGATGTATCAAACGATGCTGTTATCCGGGGAGATTGAAGGCGATTTTTGGCTGGCGTATGCCAAGGCCCCTGTTCCTCATCTGTCTCCCGACCAAGTCATTGGAAATAAAAAGAGTTTAGCCGTTCTGAGGAAGGCGCTCAATCGTGGGAACCGTAAATTTTACTATCGCCCTCGCTATTTAATCCGTGAACTATTACGGGTCTCTAGTTTTTCGGAATTGTTTCGAAAAATGCGCATGGGAGCCCGTCTCGCACGGTCTGTCTACATTAAATAGTCCGCCTTGAGCGCCAACCGCTCTCACGCGTCCAGATGGCCCCTTCTAGGGCTTCATGCCCCGAAACGCCCCTCAGGTTGGGGTGAAAAACGGCCCCGTTTAGACGTTACAGAGGGCTTGTTTATGCACCCGTTATGATACAAAATGTGCGCTGCAACAAGATGTTAGGGGTGCTGAATGGCGGGCTTAGGATTTGATTTCGGAAAGCCTGGATTGCTTGAAAACGTTGGCAATTTTAATCACCAATACGAGTATGCTGATTAACGGGATATATGCTTTTTGAAGCATTTAACATGTCTGTGTGACGGCGTCACTTCGTCTTAAGTTTTGACTATTTTTCGAATTTCACCGGGTGCGTGGCCGGGTGCGTGGGAAGGACCTTCATGGACAAGATTAGAGATAAAGTCGCGGGAATTGTTTTTGAGGCATTGGAACATTCCTGGGCTGAATATGACCATCATGAAAAGGCTTCAATGGACAGTGCCATTTTTGGCAAAGATTCTCTGCTCGATTCCACAGCCCTTGTCTCTATGGTTCTCGATATCGAAGAGCATGTTGAGGAGGTCACCGGCGTGACGGTGTCTTTATTAGACGAGAAGGCCGTCTCACAAGAAAAAAGCCCATTTCGAAACGTTTCTGCGATGATTGAATTTGTTATGAGTTCGATTGAGGAGCAATAGACGTGTCTGATTTACCCGTATTGGTGTTGACTGGAACCAGCAGAGGAATTGGGCGACACCTTGCAGAGCACTATCTTGCAGATGGCTGGATCGTTGCCGGGTGTAGCCGTTCTGAGACAGACATCGATCACGAAAATTTCCATCATACCTGTTTGGATATAACCGATGAAAAAGAGGTTATCAAATGGGTTCGAAAAGTCTCCCGTGAACAAGGGCGCATAGATGCGACGATTAACAATGCTGGTGCGGCCAGTATGAACCATATTTGCCTGACCCCAGCGGCAACGGTTGATCGATTGATGGACTTGAATTTTAAAGGAACATTCTTAGTCTCGCGTGAGAGCGCGAAGGTCATGATGAAGCGTAAGTATGGACGGATTGTGAATTTTAGTTCAGTTGCTGTGCCCCTGACTTTGGAGGGTGAGGCCGTGTATGTCGCTTCAAAGTCTGCAGTTACGGCTTTTTCCCAGGCGATGGCCCGGGAAGTTGTTGAGCATAACATCACCGTTAATGTTGTCGCCCCACCCCCGATTGATACAGCCTTGACCCAGAGCGTGCCCAAGAAATCCATGGATAGGCTGCTGGGGCGCATGTGCGTGTCTCGTTACGGTCAGTTTGAGGACGTGCACAATGTCACCGACTTTTTCCTGAAGCCAGACAGCTCAATGGTGACCGGTCAGGTTATTGCGTTGGGTGTCCCCTCATGAGCAAATGGCTGCTTGAAACCTTAAAAGGATATGGGGCAAGCGACGCGATTGTCTGGAATGGGAAAATAACGTCGTACAGTGAACTGGTTGATATAGCTGAAATGCTAGATAAACAGTTTCATGAGTATGGAATACGGCCCGGTGCAACAGTTGCCTTGGTTGGTGATTTCGCTCCTGAAACATGTGCTGGGTTTATCGCCTTACTCGGCCAGAGTTGTATAATCGTTCCCTTGATGCCGAGCACATATGTTAAGCATCCTGAGTTTCTTGATATTGCAAATGTTGATTATATTGTCGACAGCCGTGACGGCATCTCTATTCAAAAGCGAGACGCCAGCCCACGTCATTCTCTTATTCAAGAGCTGGTGGACCAGGGGCATCCGGGATTAATTCTCTTTTCCTCCGGCTCGACGGGTGGCAGTAAAGCCGCTGTACATTCTTTGGTGTCATTGTTGGAGAAATATCGCACAAAGCGTCCGGCAATGCGGTCTTTGACGTTCTTGTTGTTAGATCACATTGGTGGCGTGAACACGTTTTTCCACGTGATCTCTAACGGAGGCATGCTTGTCGCCACAAGCGACCGCTCGCCAGCAGGTGTGTTTAAAGCGATAGAGTTTGCCGGTGTCGAACTCTTGCCTGTTTCGCCGACTTTTTTGAATTTGTGTTTGCTCACGAAAGAGTATCAAAATTACGATATTTCAAGTCTGCAGAAAATTACCTACGGTACGGAGCCTATGCCGCAGAGCACTCTTGACGCGATACACAGAGAGTTTCCTGGGGTGACTTTGCAACAAACCTACGGCCTGTCTGAAGTTGGAATATTAAGCTCAAAGAGCAAAAGCGATGGATCGCTGTGGGTGAAACTTGGCGGGCATGGGTATGAAACGAAGATTGAAGACGGGCACTTGTTGATCAAGGCTTCTTCCGCAATGCTGGGCTATCTCAATGCTCCGTCACCGTTTGATGAGGATGGTTGGTTAAACACCCACGACATCGTCGAACGTGATGGCGATTATATTCGCTTCAAAGGCCGTGATTCCGAAATTATCAATGTTGGCGGTGAGAAAGTGTTTCCTGCAGAAGTTGAAAGCCTGCTGCTTGAGATCGATAACATCCAAGATGTGACCGTTCGGGGTGAACACAACAGTTTGCTGGGGCAAATTGTTGTGGCAACAGTGAACCTTGAGTATGAAGAATCTTCTCGTGAATTAAAGAGACGCATTCGGATGACGCTTAAGGGCAAAGTGTCTGATTATAAAATCCCTCATAAAGTCGAGGTCGCAACGTTTAATCAATACAACAACCGGTTTAAGCGCATGCGACGTGCAGAGTTCGGCAAGGAGGGCGCATGAGCGAATGCTTCTTGCTGGATTCATCCCACCTGGAGGACGTTATTCAGGCTCACCTCGAAACATGGGAGGCCTCTTCATTATCGGTTCAGCTGGGCCCTACATTTCTAAAAGCTTTTTATAATCTTGCCATAGAAGACCCAGCCACGATTGCCGTTGGAATTCGCCAAAGTCATGACGCTCAAATCTCTTCATGGTGCTTGGGGTTTCGCCAATACAGCGCATTTAACGCCACGCTCAAAAAAAGACTGGGATTGAGCCTTTATTTTCTTGTCGCTAAAAAGGTTTTAACAGGAACGATTTCGATTGGGCAGGTGGTCGATAACATTCTGGGAAACGATCAGGCCCGGTCGGTGAAATGCCCGGAAAACCACTTGGGAGCCTTTGGCTGCATTGGCAAAAATTTTGAAGATGTGCTTTTATTAACAAAATTGATCGCCTACACTGCCGCACAGTTGTGTGAAACAGAATCAGCATGTTGGGCCGTTACGAACGACACGAACAAAGGCGGAAAAATGGTCATGAAAAGAGCTGGTTTTTCGCAGATTGATGAAATCCAAACAAAAGACAGAACACTTGGGATCTATGAGTTCTCTTCAGGCACTTAATGTGGATTTTTTTCGCTGTCCGAGCTGTCATAGCGAGAATATGATTGCAGGTTCCGATGGTGATGTGTGGGCCAAATGCTCGGCTTGTGGTGAGCAGTTCAGCTATTTTGACGATTTTCCATTTCTTGTTTCGCAAAGTTTTATGGGATTGGTTCGAGATGCAAACAGCGTCACGATCGAGGCTCAAAACTTAGATGCAATGCCTGCCGATGTTGTTAAGCAAGCAAATATCAAGTTTCACAATGATATTGCCGAGCAATATGAGCACGATGTTTCAACATACGACATATTTAAAGAGGGTGGAGCTTGTCAGCATCGCTTGCAAGAAACCATTCAGGAAGCTGGGAAGGCTTCTGGAAATGACGTGTTGCTCGATGTGTGCTGTGGAACCGGCAATGTATTGAGAACAGCGGATAACGTTTTCAAGAACTGTATTGGTATCGATATTTCGACCAATATGATGAAAATTGCTCACAAGCGCGAACTTGAAGTCCTGGGCGCAGACGCAACGAACATTCCTTTTGCCAACGATAGCGTGAATTGCGTAACAGCTTTCAGCGCATTGCATCACCTTGTTGATTACACGGATGTTGTTCAAGAAATGGCCCGCGTGCTGAAGTCAGGTGGGACTTTTTACACCGATTGGGATCCGAACGGGCATGTCACACACACAGGCTGGGCGGTCTCTTTGTTGGTGAACACCGTTCATTGGGTGCGCCGGATGATTTTAAAAGGGCAAATACCTGAAACGGATGAACAACAAGTTGCTGAGTTTCACCATAATTCAGGTCCTGGATTTGAAGCTGAAAAAGTTGCTGAAGTGTTGCGGAATGCAAACTTTAAGTCGGTAGAAGTTGTCTATCACCTCAACCCAAACAGCTTTTCAAAGAGCTCGAAATGGTCACCTGTCATTGCCGTGATGGGATTTTTGAAGCTGATTAGTTTTGTCTCCCCAACACCTAAGAACCTCTACCCTTGGGTTGCCGTCAGGGCAATCAAGTAGCTTGAGATGTCTATTGGTTGTGCTGACAAAACCCTTGTGAGATTTTCGTTTTAGGTCGGTGAGGCTGTTGCCATGGTAAAGGATTATTACTCGAAAATGCTTGGAGTGTTTAAGAACTCCGAGCGCGATGCTTTTGTTCGCTACGATGAGCGCCATTCGTATACCGAGATGTACGCCAATATGCTGAAAGTTAACAGCCTGTTGTCTCAGTTCCAAAATCGTCGGGTTGTGATCTACGCCAATAAGGACTTCAATACGTATTGCGCCTTGTTTGCGACTGTCCTTTCAGGCAATGCCTGGGTTCCGATGAACCCAACATTGCCCCCGAACCGTGTCCTGGAAATGATGTCACAGGCAGAGCCTGAAGTTATTCTATCCGACCAGGATTTGCCAGCCGAGCTCTCAGACTACGCCTCCGAAAAGAATGTTCCCGTTTATCGTTTGGAAGCTTTGATTGAAGAGGATGACGTAGCAGATTTTAATCTGGATAATATCCAAGCCGATAATGACGCCATTGTATACTTCACATCTGGGTCGACAGGTATGCCTAAGGGTGTCCCTTTGAAGCATAAAAATTACATCCAAACAGTTGAAAATTTACTGGAACTTTTACCCTTTAATCAGGGAGAGATATTTGCGGATTATCACGATCTCGGATTTGTTATATCTGTTCCGATATTGTTCCCGTGTGTGATGACGGAAAGTGCGATCTCACCTGCGTTGAACAACATGGACTTGCTGATGCCAGGAAATCACTTGGCGGCAAACAATATAACGGTCCTGATTACGGTGCCGTCAACGATTGCCAGCATTAGACGGTTAAAGCCTGATGGGTTACCGACTGTGCAATTCAATATCATCGTCAGTTGCGGTGAGCCAATGCACATTGATATTCTTGAGTACTGCTTGGATAAGTTGAACGCTCATCAAGTGAATAACTTTTATGGCAGTACGGAAGTTTCATGTTGGACATTCCGTCATTTGTGCCAAGCCGAAGATGTTGAACGTTTTGCCCAATTTGGGGTTATGCCGATCGGCTCCCTCCTACCCGGTACTGAAATGAAAATTGTTGAAAATGGGGAGCTTTGCGTTTCAGGGGTGCAAATCACGTCTGGTTACCTGAACGGTGTAAACCCGGAAGCCTTCTCAGTTGAAGACGGACAGACGTGGTTTCATACGGGTGATAAAGCCGTTCCGTTTGAAGATGTCTGGATTTGCAAGGGCAGGTTAGATAGCCAGGTTAAGATTTCAGGCTATCGCATCGAGTTGTCAGATACAGAAGCCCATTTGCGCGCAATGGATGGCGTGGAAGCTGCTGTTTGTGTCGTGGCTGGTGAAGCGGAAGGGAAGTACATTGTTGGCATTTTGCACACGAAAAAAACGATTGATGTCAGTGAAGTAAAATCGTTCTTGGCGAGCCGCTTGCCGAGCTACATGCATCCAAAGAAAGTCATTTGCAAGGCGGATATGCCTTTGAACAAATCTGGCAAAATTGACCGTTCAGGATTGAAGCAAGCATTTTTCGACGGCACATTAACGGCAGACGCGAAGGCCGGGAAATGACCGGCTCAGGGGTGAATTCTCTTTCTCTAGTTGTTCCTTGTTACAATGAGGAAGAAGCCATTCCATTGCTCGCCGAAAGGATAACGGAGCTGTGTGCATCTTTGTCCAAACGCGAGATAGAGGCCGAAATCATTATTGTTGATGATGGTTCTCAAGATTGCACATGGGATGTTTTGCAAAAGGAGTTCAAAAAGGTCAAAGGCACCGTTTTGTGCCGTCATGAGGTCAATTCCGGATTTGGCTCTGCCCTAAAAACGGGGTTAACTCGGGCTGGCGGCGACGTCGTCGTTACGGTTGACGCCGATACGAACTACGACCTTCGACTGGCTCCAGAGATGCTACACTTCTTTGAAGCCGGATATGATATCGTCACCGCCTCCCCCTTTGCACATGGAGGGGCATGTGACTATCCAATACATCGTTATGTCTTGAGCAAAACCGTTGCGTGGCTCTATCGATATGCGCTTGGTGCCGATATGAAACCGCTAAGTGTATATACTTGTGGTTTTCGGGCTTATCGGAATACGGTTGTTTCGAATATCCTTCCAGATGCAGATGATTTTCTTGCGACGTCTCAAGCTCTGATCAAAGGTTTGTTGCTAGGCTACGAGATTGCTGAAATGCCTGTTAAAGTGCATCCGCGTCTTCACGGCCATTCAAAAATGAAATTCGTTCGCACAGCCTTTCGACACATCAAGTTTCTTTGGTCTTTGAAAAGACGTAAGTATGTTGTGATACGCAATGATGATCCCGCGTCTTTCTCCGTCATTTGACTGCTCAGACTTTGGATCTGTTCTGTTCAATAATGAACTGAACCCCATTGAACAATTCGAACAAGAACTAGCCGTTTTTGCCGGCATGGAATATGCGCTTGCCTTTCCGATGGCAAGAAGCGCCATGTTTGCATATATAACCGCAATGGGGTGGAAAGGCAGAGAGATTATCATACCTGCTTATACATGCGCTGTGGTTCCCAACACCATCATCCAAACAGGAAATATTCCAGTATTCGTGGATATTCGCACGGATGATTTTAACATGCAGGTGGGATTAATTGAGGCTGCCGTGACAACGAATACGGCAGCAATTCTGCTGACACATATGTATGGCTTTGCGCTGGATATAGAGCCTCTATCGCGCATCTTAAAGCACCGCTCTGACATTACCCTTCTTCAAGATTGTGCATTAGCCATGGGAACAACACTTTCGAATGTTCCTGTTTGCCAAAATGGCAGTGCGGCATTTTTTTCGTTTAGTTTAGGTAAGCAGCTTAGCACTGTCGAAGGTGGGGCGTTGGTAACGGATGATGTGGATGTCTACGAAGCGGTGAAGGCTGTTCGAAATGAACGATTTTCGAACCCACGGATTTGGCGGAGCATGCGGCAGTTGACTTTAATGCTCGGCGCTCATGTCGGCTTTTCGCCCAGGATCTATCCGTTTGTTTTATGGTTGCATAGGCATAGCAACATATTTCGGGGAATAACGGATTATTACGCTGAAAATGAGATTTTTGTTGCGGGGAATTATCTGGAAACGATGCCTGAGAGTCTCGCTGGGTTGGGCGTGTCTCAGTTAAAAAAAGCCAATGCAATTTTATCTGCCAGAATAGAAAATTCACGGTACTTGCGTGATGTATTGGAGACGTGTGAAGGTGTGCGTTGCCCCGCAGACATCGAAGGGGCTAGCTGGTCCCATTTACCATGCTTGGTTGATGATCGAGATGCATTTATAGGGCATATGGAAAACTGTAACGTAAATGTTGGGTGTGAAGTGTTTAATTATTCTCTTTCGGATATGCCGATCTATAGGGAATACGTGCATGGAGATTTTGAGGTCAGTCGATATGTCGCACAGCATATTGCTCTCATCCCAAACCATGCAAAACTGAGTCAAGCCGATTTAGATGCTATTCGACATGGGCTCGACACGTGGAGACAATAACACAGAGCATTTATATTCAAGCGCCCGCAGACGTGATCGGCAAACCCTGGTTCGTTTATACGCTGGACCTTTTACAGACGGTCATCGGAACAAATGCCCCCATCCAATTTGGCTCTAACCCCGCCCCTAAAGGCACATGCGCGACCATCTATTATGGTGTCAATCCACCGTCGGGCGACGGACTATATGTTCCGTGTTGTCCTGAGATTGGTGATGCCCAAACGAAACCAATTCATTTCCAATGTGCCTCGTCTGGGGATGTCAAAATTCCTATCTATGAAAGCTCTATAGACAGAGCTTCTGGAGAGGTGGATTTATTTTTTAATTTTTTTGCTTATGTTTCGTGCCTAGAAGAATTTGAGTACGAGCGAAGAAGGGGGCCATCCCATTCGTATGTGCGAAAATTCCAGAAAGATAAGACGCGGTTTCTTCGACCTTATGCACATTTTATTGGGCTTGCTCTTCGTGAAAGGATTGCAAAAGAATATCCCTATACGTTACGCCAAATTGGCACAGATGCCGTTCTGTATTTAACGCATGACATTGACGTCATACGCAAAACCATGCGGACGCGACTGAAAGAAGGAATGTTCCGGGTTTATGCAAGCTTGAAGGACAGGTCTCTAAAGTCCAAGTGGATCTTGAGGATGTTTTTTGGGGACGCAGATTATTTCAATATTGCGACAATCTCAGATCTAGAAGATCGCTACGGGGTTAAGTCTTGTTTTAACGTGTTTGTATCACGCCCCCCTGTTGATATTTTTACACGGTTAAAATCCATGTTATTTGACCCTGGTTATAATCTTCAGCGTGAACCAGAGCTTATTTCTGTGCTGCAAAACTTAATGAACAGCGGAAATGAAATCGGTGTTCACTTTGCCTTTGACAGTTGGTGCGAAGCTGATTGTATGAGAGATGAACAGATTCTCTTAGCCAAAATGTTGGCACAGCCCCCGCGACAATCTTGCCGACAGCATTGGCTTCGATTTTCATTCTCCAAAACCTGGTCGTCACAATGGGAAAGTGGGGTCAAAGTTGACACATCTCTTTGCTTTAATGACCTAGCCGGGTTTCGCTCCGGGCTTGCGATGGCTTATCATCCATTTGACCATATTCGCCAAAGAGCACATGATATCATTGTCCTTCCAACGATCGCTATGGATACACATTTTCACTATTATCAAACCCTATCTGAGGATGATCGGCGCGCAGCAATTCTTACGTTACTTTCCGATGTAAAAGCCGTGGGGGGCAAAGCTGCGATTGTTTGGCACACGCACACGTTTTCAGAGGACCATGGGTGGGGGGCGGACTATTCTTATGTGCTGTCCTTGATGAAGGAATTGGATATGAGATATGGCTTGCCGAAAGATCTCATCGTAGAAAAGGCAAAAGATACGTGAAGAACCTTCTGCTTTGTATACGATCATTCGTCTTGGACATTTTTTCAACGAACAAATATACCGGAGTCCGCATTCACCCGACGGCCGTCATTGATGGTCCGTGCACCATAGGGGAAGGCACGTCAATCTGGCATTTCTCTCATTTGTATAAGGGGTGTTCAATTGGTCCAAGAAGTATAATTGGCCAAAATGTAATGATCGGCCCGCATGTTCAAATTGGTTCAGGCTGTAAAATCCAGAACAATGTCAGTTTGTATGAAGGTGTAATTGTAGAAGACGATGTCTTTTGCGGCCCAAGCTGCGTATTTACAAACGTGATTAACCCGCGTTCGCCGATTGACCGTAAGCATGAGTTCAGAAAAACAACGGTGTGTCGCGGGGCATCGATAGGTGCAAATGCGACGTTAGTTTGTGGCATAACGATTGGTGAGTATGCATTTGTCGGTGCCGGTGCAGTTGTGACGACCGACGTCGGAAAATTTGAAGTGATTGTTGGAAATCCAGCAAAAAAAATGGGCTACATGTGTAAATGTGGGGAAATGCTACCTAAAGACAGTTGGACAAGGGCTGTGTGTCATCAATGTGGTGAAGCGTATCAAATCAATCCTCAAAACCAATGCGAGTCCACCTCTTTGTCTTAAGTGATTTAGCCATGCAAAATAAAATAAAAATCGCTCAAATGGGTTTGGGGCACTGGGGGCAAAACCTGCTGCGGAATTTCATCCGCAACCCTCGGGCGGAAGTTGTCGCTCTTTGCGATCAAAATATCGATAACTTGCAGCCTGTTTGCGACGTCCTTCCATCAGCTCGGCGTTACAAGAGTATTGATGAACTTCTCTCTGACACGAATGTTGACGCGGTTTCAATCGCTACCCCTTCTGGGCAGCATTTTGAACACACGCAAGCCATCATTCGTTCGGGTAAAGACGTGTTTGTCGAAAAGCCGATGACATTGTCGCTTGAAGACGCGGTGTCGTTGGCTCAAACCGCTGCACACGAAGACAAGCTGGTCATGGTCGGTCATACATATCTGTATAACGCCATCGTGGAACGTGTGAAGGACTATATCCGCTCCGGCGAGCTTGGGGATGTATATTATGCTTATTCTCAACGATTGAATTTGGGCAAATTCCGTCAAGATTCAGATGTCATCTGGACTTTGGCCCCGCACGATATTTCAATGTTTAACTATTGGTTTGATAGTCGCCCCCATCAAGTGAGCGCCAGGACCCTGTCTTACGTGGGGGAAAAGCAACAGCATGCTGAAATATGCTTTGCACAGCTCGATTACCCAAATGAGGTCAGCCTGCATTTGCACTTGTCTTGGGTCGACCCACAAAAGATACGTAAGTCAGTCATTGCCGGATCCCAAAAAATGTTGGTTTACGATGATGTCGATCAGACACAACCGATCAAAATTTACGATAGATCTATGGAACTTGATGAAATTATTTCTGGTCGAGCAGCCGGATATAATGTGACAAAGCGGGCCGGGGATGTGTTCATTCCCAATGTCTCAACGGCGGAGCCCCTGTATTTGGAACTGGATCACTTTATCGACTGTATGCTTGGACTTGCTCAATGCAAAACGGATGTGACCCAAGGATTAGAAGTCACAACGATTATGGACGCCCTTTCAAGGTCCGCATTGGAAGATGGCGAAGTTACCCCAGTTGATTATCATGATTTGTAAAGTGGTGAGCAGATGTGCGGGATAGTCGGGATACTCAACCGGAATGAAGAACCTGTATCTCGAGAAATTTTAGCTCATATGACCAAACGCTTGGCCCATAGGGGGCCGGATGCGAACGGTGTTTTCACAAACGGCGAGATCGGCATTGGCCATCGCCGCCTGTCCATAGTCGACCCAACACCCCATTCAGATCAACCCATGCGCCTCGGTTCGGGGCGTTTTGTTCTTTCATATGCAGGCGAGTTATATAACTTTAAAGACATACGCCATGAGCTGAAGCAGAAGAATATAATCTTCAAAACGGAAGGTGATACAGAAGTCGTGTATCAGGCTTTGTCTGCATGGGGCATGAAAGCTTGCGAGCGATTTAATGGGATGGCCGCTTTGTCGTGGGTGGATCTCGACCAACGCTGCTTGTACTTGGTGAGAGACCGCCATGGTATAAAACCGCTTTATTATGCGGACCTTGGCTCAACCCTTATTTTTGCTTCAGAAATTAAGGCGATGAGAGACCACCCCGATTTTAAGCCTGAATTGAATTTGGACTCATTCGCGGAGTATATGGCGTTCCAGAATACGATTGGAGGACAGACTTTATTTAAGAATGTTCAAATGGTCCCACAGGCGAGCATCGTACGGATACCCTTTGAAAAAGACCAACCTATCGAAACGACACAGTATTACAGACCACAGTTCGAAACGGATATGCGGAACCTTTCTGTTGAACAAAAGGCGGAAAAACTGGACGCCTTACTGAAAGAAGCCATAACGCGGCAGATGGGCGGGAAAGAACAGCCTTCTGTTTACTTGAGTGGAGGTATCGACTCGTCGCTAATCTCCTCAATCGCAAGCCTTCAGCATTCGCCAATACATACAATTCATATAGGATTTGATGTCAAAAATGCTGCGCGTGATGAACAGCACTATGATGAATATGAAGCGGCCAAGGCCATATCTCAAATCATTGGTTCCACTCACCACGCCCAAATGATGTCAGCAGAAAAGTCTGGAAGCAATTTTGAGAACATCATCTTGAATCTCGAGGATGTAAAGATGGGGCAGTGTTATGCAAATGATGCAGCCGCCCGTACGGCAAGTGAATTTGGAAAAACGGTTGTTTCAGGTTTGGGCAGTGATGAGCTGTTTGGGGGATATCCTTGGCGCAACAAGATTGTGCTGAACAGTTCATCTATGGCCGAGTTCGAGAAAAATATTCATGATTATTGGCATAGCCTCACGCGTGAGGACGAGCGCAACAAGTTACTGTCCCCGATTATATCTCATGTCAAACACGTCGACACCCGCGCAATCGTTAGAGACGTTCTCACGATTGACGATATTCAGGGGGAAGGCCAACAAAACTATTTTAATGCTTGGCGTGCATTTGAATATAGGACTTTTCTTCAGGGCTTGTTGATGCTTGAAGACAAAATCGGCATGTCCTATGGCGTTGAGACACGGTTTCCTTTTTTGGATAACGAGATCGTCGAATATGCTATGCAGCTTCCATTTGCACATGCCTTATCGTCCGGAAATAATAAGGGGAAAATGATTCTTAGAGAGGTTTTGCGAAAATATTTGCCTGAAGAATATGCCGCCAGAAGAAAAATTGGTTTTACCGGTGCAAATAATAGCTGGTATCGGATTGGTGGTGGTCAATATGTTCGCAAGCAACTCTTTGACCCGAAAGAGCCAATCTATGACTATACGGATTATCAGTTCGTGAAAAAATTAATGGAAGAGCATCTCGCGGGAATAACGAACAGGCATAGGTTGATTTGGGCCCTATTATCCTTGAACCAAATGCTGAAAATATTCTTTCACAATTCATCCGCCCCACAATAATCGTTCATCTGCTTATAGGGCGCAGGGCTTGGCAATGAGACTACGCGTGAACGAGCTCTTTAAGCGTGTCCGTTATATATTCAATTTGTTCATGTGTAATGCCTGGGTAGATCGGCAAAGACATGATTTCATCACAGGCTTTTTCGGTTTCTGCTAGCGACGTTTTCTGATCAGCGTAAACTCTAAATGCAGGCTGTGAATGAAGAGGAATTGGATAATGCACGCCAACCTCAATGCCTTTACGGCGCATCTTCTCCTTAATCTCATCGCGGTTTTTGAGCCTGATGACGTACAGGTGATAGACGTGATGAGCCTTTCCAGGGACGTGCAGAATGGAGACCTCGTCAACGTCACGCAGTAGTTGGGAATAGTATTTTGCAGCTGCGCGTCTTTCCCGGTTCCACCTAGGCAAGTGTTCCAGCTTTATATTTAAGATTGCCGCCTGCAAAGCGTCCAATCGCGAGTTGGTGCCAACTGTCTCGTGAACAAATTTGTCCTGGCGTCCGTGATTGCCTCTTCTTTTAATCCTGTCAGACAGGTTTTCATCAAAAGAATGAACGGCGCCGCCATCCCCAAAAGCCCCTAAGTTTTTACTTGGGAAGAAACTGTAGCAAGACGCATTGCTGAGCGTGCTTGGCGGTTTTCCATTCCACAGAGCACCATGTGCTTGAGCCGCGTCTTCAACAATCTTTATGGACCTGTTTTTGGTGATGCGATTTAGCGTCTCCATATCAACCATTTGTCCATACAGGTGGACAGGAAGAATGCAGCGCGTGTTGTGCGTGATTGAATTTGCGACATGAGACAAATCCATGAGACACGTCGATGGGTCAATATCAACAAATACAGGCTTGTATCCTGCTGAAATAATCGCTTCTGCTGTTGCTGCAAAGGTTAGCGAAGGCGTAATGATTTCATCGCCCCCGGAACTTGGCCCCAGAACGTCCATAAGCGCCAGGCTCAACGCATCTGTACCACTTGCACATGACGAGACATGCCCGCCACCCAAATATTGGGCAAAGGCGTCTTCAAAGGCCTTGATGTCAGCCCCTCCAATAAAGCTATTCTCTTGCCAACACGTCTCGAAAGCCAACTGAAGTTGGTCCTTGATCGGGGCGTGCTGTAAAGAAAGGTCAACCAGTGGTATGGGGTTCATGTTGAGTTGATCTGATATCTTGGAATTTCAAATTATGACGTTTCTGTCGAACTGACGTTAAGTGAAGAAAGGGGCGCGCATTTTTCATTCACGTGTTTGCCTTGATCTAAACGTTGTAATGAATATCGTTCAATAAGGATATCCATAATGTTCTCAGCCGCTTGTCCGTTCCCAAATATCACGGGTTGATGTTTGGGCGGCGTGAAGTTCTCAATACCTTCTAAAATCTTATTCGTATCGTCACCAGCGATGATTTCCCAACCTGCATCGACCATTTCAGGTACCCAATTGAGTTCTATGAGAGAGACGACCGCTTTGCCCATCATGAACGCTTCACGGCGCAAACCGCCTGAATCAGACACAACTTTACTTGCTTTGGAGATTAACTTTATGGTCTCGATGTAACTTTGTGGCGGCAGTAGGGTAAGGTGGTCGTTACTTTGCAACGTGTCCCACAGCCCCTCGCGTTCGAGGGCTTGTTTCGTCCGAGGATGAACCGGGAAAATGATATCGTTTTCAGTGCGAATGAGTGCGTTACAGATATTCCTAAGGCGCGTGGGTGAATCCGTATTTTCTGCGCGATGGAATGTGACTAACAGATAACCGTCGTCTGTCGGCTCGATTTTGTGTTCGGAACAAATGTTAACCAGTGCGTCCTTCATGATATCGCCCACCAAAAAAACATTCTCTTTTGAGTATCCCTCACTCAGGAGAACGTTTTCTGCATGTTTTGTGTGGGGGAAGAGCGTATGGGCACAAAGCTCTACCCCTCTACGGTTAATTTCCTCAGGGTTATTGAGGTCGTTTGTATGAATACCTGTTTCAATATGAGCAACAGGTATGTCCAAAGCATTTGAGGCCGTCGCCCCGGCGAGTGAAGACGTCACATCGCCGTAAACGACAGTCACGTCAGGACTTTCAGCAGCAAGGGTGGTTTCAATGAATTCCAATAGCTGAGGAAATTCATCTGAAAAGGTGCTGTTTTGACGTTGAAACGTGTAGTCGGGAAGAGGAATGCCGAGCTCCAAAAAAATATTTGTGAACATCTCCGGGGCAAAATGTTGCCCTGTATGGAGTGTCACAAGGTTTATGTTTCTGGATTTGCTCGCCCGCGAAAAAGCATAGTGTTTGACAACATTCGGCCGGGCGCCCAGTACGACGGCAACTTTCAGAGACGGTGGCATGCAGTTTCTCTAGATGAAAGGCAGAAAAGTATCCTGATAAGCACTCAATACCAGGGACATGAACGGTCGAAAAACAATCTATTCAGAAATTAGGGCAGAGAGTAGGGAGATGGACAGCGTGGCGTCCGTTCCCATGTGTTGGGCCAAGTCGATGTTTTTGTTATATTTGGTTTCTAAATCGGAGATCAAAGCCACTAAGTCAAACGAGTCCAACCCGCTATTTTGCGTTAAGTCTTCATCTACATTGATCGTCGCATCGGTAACACCATTTTGGCTTAAGTATTGAAGGACGGTGTTTTGAACCGTTTCTGTGATATTTTCGACATCTGACATGAATGTGGCCTCCGACAGTTTTCCGTATTGCCTTAAAAGCTGAACTCGACTTCGTTTAGTTTTGTGAGTGTTAGGCTCAAATTTCTGCAAATCAACTCAGGCTTGTTCGCGTAGCAGCCCTATGAAATCGGTTGCTGCGACATTACCGACAGCACCGTCATAAGAATAATAAGATATCTTTTTTAGGGGCAAGGTCGAAGCGTCAAGTTTTTCTGCATAACGATCATAGCGCTCTCCGACACGGCCTGTTTGAGCCATAAACTGAAACAACTTGTCCATGTGTTTGCCAAATTGAACAAACTCATATTCTGTATGAATTGTCATGGCGACATAATTTCCGCGGCTGTCAATCTGTCGCTTGAGATAATCGAGAACTTTATCATGATTACCCTTATGGCGGACGACTAAGGGAAAGACGTTGTCAAGATTGGCGGGAACTTGGATGGTCGGTGAGACATACTCACCAATTTTGACCCGACAAGGGCCTGTTCCAATGAAATCGGAAGCATAAGAAAAGTCCAAACCGTCTTGAACTCTCAGCATCGTTTCATTGCAACGCCACGCCGGAGAGCCGGTTCCTTTTGGCCTACCATTTAAGGCCGATGAGTATGTCTTGAGAGCCAGATCCAGCTGCTCTTTGTATTGTTCCGGTGAAAGTGTATAGGCGTTATCTGAGATAAAAGCATGATCATAGCCATGAAGGGCAACCTCATGCCCATGCGCGATGATTTTTTGCAGAACTTCAGGGGCGCCACCACCAATTTCGCAGCTACGATCCTGGCTGTTATCAAGCAAATTATAGGTCTGCCAAGGCTTCATATAATAGACTTGCTTCCAAAAAGCGGGTTTTAAAGCCCGCTTCAGGCCAGCTGAGACAATATTGTTCGGCCCCATTGGAACGAAAAAAGATGCCTTGAAACCGTATTTTTCAAAAAGCTCTAGGTAAAAGTCAACGCCGTTGCGAATGCCTTCAATGGAATCAACATCGATGCGGATCAGAACAGGTCTAGTCACAGAAGATTAAAGCCATTTTCTAGAGTTTTATAAAAGATAGCCTACTCTGCCGCAGAAATTTCGCGGCGACCGCTATCTTCTTCTGGAACATAATCCTTCAGCGTGGCGTTTGCGTCAATAAGACCTTTCTCGATCTTATCGCTTGGGGCACCGATGGGACGCGTGTTCGTGATTGTATATTCAGATAAAGGCTTGATGGTTTTGCCCTCGATCACAGGGCCTTCGTATTTAACACCGCCCTTGAAGACAATTTTGTTAAACCACTTGAAGTATGTTCCCATCACGTGACGAGACACCGGATCCCAGTGAATGACGGTCAAAAACAGGTCAATCAAAAACAAGGTAATTGTTTTCGGGAAGTAAGCGAAAATTTTGAAGATCTTCGTTCTTAAGATGAAAAAACGCATCCATTTTGGCAGTGCTGGCATAATGCGGTAGAAAATGGCATATGAACGGAACAACTTCTTCAGATCCGGGCGGTTGGTAATGCCATAATCGTAGTAATATGCGGAATACCCCGCATTGATACGTTCTTCGTCTTCTTCTGTAATCAGTCCCCATTCAATGGCTTGTTTCACCATCGGCGTTTTCGGATAGACCGTCAGAAAAAAGGTGTTGACCTTGTTGATCATGTCGCATTTTGAATATTCAACTGCTGCATTGTAGAGATATTCAGCTTTCAATTCATTGGGCAAACCAAAGATGTGGTCGCAAGAGTACTTAACCTTGTGCCTATCAAGATTGTCAAAGCAAGCCCGAATTTGTTCATTGGTTTCAGGTCGACGCAACAGCTTTTGGCGGTTCTTTTCGTCCATGGACTGAATGCCCAACTGCACGCGGTAACAACCACTTTCGCTCAGCAAGCGAGCCGTTTCGTCGGAGCACACCATGGGGTGGCCCATGCAGATGTAGGGGACCCCGACATGCTCGGCATACTTTGGTGCGAACTCGCGGAACCATTTTTTATTCGAAAAGAGAATGTTATCTTCAAAGTCGAAGAGGCGCACATTGTACTTTTCTTTGGCTTTCACAAGCTCGTCAATGATGAGGTCGACACTTCGGCGACGCGGGTCGCGGGTGTCGTTGAACAGCTCATAAAAAGCTTGTGAACAGAATGTGCAGCTGACAATGCATCCCTTGGATGACAGCGTGTAGTAGCGGTTGCGCACGACAATGTCGTCTTCGAACAGGGCAATATCGTTCGGGGGGATTTCATCCATGTCCTGCAGGGGGCGTACCGGATTGTAGAGATACCCGCCATCCTTTTTAAAGACAAGGTTGGGAATCGAGTGATCGATTTCACCACGGTCCATTGCGTTGCAAAGCTCAACCATCGGCTGCTCACCCTCACCGCAACAGACGATGTCCACCCATGGGGTTGAGAGCGGTGTTTCGGGGCAATTCGTGGCAAACAGCCCGCCGAACACAATCGGAACGTCAAGTTGCTTTTTAACCCCTTCGGCAATGGCGATGGCCCATTGGTAGGTGTCGGAAATCACGCCGATCGCTACGAGATCCGGCTGCATGTCGACGATTTTTTGAACCACCTTCTCGCGCTGACTGAACAGGCTCGCCAGTTGCTTCATGGGGAAGCTTTCACCAACAAAGTAAAGATGTTCATCAAAAAGCGCAGGATCGAAAGCCATGGCTGTTTCGTGTCCGGCTTGTTTTAGGGCCGCAGATACGGCGGCCGTACCCATGTTCATTTCCCCCATTGCGGACAAAACAACTTTCACGACTTCTTATCCTTACTTTGACGGGGGGAGAGAGAGGGATTCAAGTGTTTGCAACTTGCCTGATTATAAACAAATAAGAATCTCAAGAGAGCAGGCTCACCTAGAAAACGTGCCATATTGATCTACATTTTGCAGTCGATCTGCCTTCGTGCATAGTGAGTTCTTATACATGATATAAGTTGTTCCTGAATACCTGCAAGCTGATTTTGAAAGGATGATATTGAAATAGCCGTAAAATTAAACACGATATAAAGTAAGGTTATAACCTGAATTTCGGGCCGCCAGGTTGATCAAGTGACCATCATTGGACAAACTCGAATTCAAATGAGGTGTCGCGTTTTATGTTCGCGACGGACTTTTGTTGATGGTATAGCTTAAGTGATTGGGCTTAAAGTTATTTTCTGAAAAAAGTCTCGCCCGGCCCGCCATCAGAACGTTTAAGAGTGAAAGGCTTCTCAATCACCCCCACCTTGCGCGATTGTGGCAATTGAGACAGCCGTTCTAAGAGTTGACCTACCCCCCCATAAACTGGTCCATTTTGAGTGTGAATATTCTTGTTTATGATGGGCAGCCCGTCAAAATATGTCGTATTTTTTATGTGAGTGGGAACAATGCCTGAAAAAAGAATTCTCGTTACGGGAGGTGCCGGATATGTCGGATCGCATGCCTGCAAGGCTCTGGCGGCGGCAGGATTTACGCCGATCAGTTTCGATAACCTCTCAAATGGGCATGAGTGGGCGGTAAAGTGGGGCCCCTTGGTCCGCGGGGACATTCTCAATCCCGAAGATCTCGACGCGGTCATTGGCGAATATTCCCCTCTCGCGGTGATGCATTTTGCGGCGCTCATCGAAGTTGGTGAATCTGTTAAGTATCCAGAGCGTTTCTACCGTTCAAACGTGACGGGTGCTTTGAATGTTTTGGAAGCTATGCATCGCCACAGTCTCAAAAAGTTCGTTTTTTCAAGTACCTGTGCCGTTCATGGCGACGTTGGCGACCAGGCGATTGTCGAAAACTCACCGATCTCACCGATCAGTCCGTATGCCAAGACAAAAGCGTATGTGGAAAGTCTGATGGCGGACTTTTCGGCGGCCCACGGTTTGAACGGTACGGCCTTGCGCTATTTTAATGCATCAGGGGCTGATGGCGATGGCGAGATCGGCGAGGCCCACGATCCCGAAAGCCATTTGATCCCAATCGCTTGCCAAGCGGCTTTGGGACAGCGCGAAGGCATGTACATTTTCGGCGAAGATTACGACACGCCGGATGGCACCTGTGTGCGCGATTATATCCACGTCACCGATCTGGCAGATGCCCATGTCAAAGCTTTGGTGCGGCTTTTGGAAGGGCAAAACGGGATAGATGCGTTTTGCCTTGGCGGTGGTGTGGGGTCCAGTGTACGACAGGTTCTGGACACGGTAAAAGAGGTGTCCGGCGTGGATTTCCCCGTCAAAATGGAGGCCCGCCGCCCGGGCGATGCGCCGCGTCTGGTCGCTGATTTGACCAAAGCCAAAACCGTTTTGGGGTGGACGCCGAAGCAGAGCGATCTGCACAGCGTCGTTCAAACCGCATGGAATTGGCACAAAGAGCGGGCATAACTGCCGAATTTAGCTGTTGTTCGGCTTGTGGTGGGAGGCGGAGTTCGCTAAAAGAAACCCATAGATTCGAAGGCTTTTCACCGTCTGAGGGTCATGCCTGATATTTAGTTTTGGAGCCGATCATGAAAGTCGTTCTGCTTGCCGGTGGATTGGGGACGCGCATTGCCGAAGAATCCGATCTCAGACCCAAGCCCATGGTGGAAATCGGCGGTATGCCGATCCTGTGGCACATCATGAAGATGTACGCCTCTCACGGCCTCAACGAATTTGTCGTGTGCCTTGGCTACAAGGGCTACATGGTCAAAGAATATTTCGCCAACTACGTTCTGCATCGCTCCGACGTGACGATGGATCTGGCGAAAAATCAAATCACCTATCACTCCACGCAAGCCGAAGACTGGAAAGTCACCTTGGTCGACACCGGTGCCGATACCATGACCGGTGGCCGCGTCAAGCGTGTGGCGCCCTACTTGGATAAGGGGGAGCCCTTTTGCATGACCTATGGCGACGGTCTCTCGGACGTGGATATTTCTAAGCTGATCGATTTTCATAAAACCCAAGGCCGTGAAGCCACGGTGACCGTGGTTCGCCCGTCTGGCCGTTTCGGCGCGACCAAGTTGGACGGCGACCGGGTGAGTGAGTTTGTCGAAAAGCCTGCCGGTGAGGGCGATTTTATCAACGGCGGCTTTTTTGTTTTGGAGCCGAGCGTTCTCGACCGCATTGCCGGCGACGATACCATTTGGGAGCGCGCACCCCTGGAAGGTCTAACCGGGGACGGCCAACTGTCCGCCTTCCAACACGATGGCTTTTGGCAGCCCATGGATACGTTGCGTGAAAAACGCATGCTCGAAGATTTATGGGCTTCGGGCGATGCGCCCTGGAAGACCTGGGGCTGATGCATGGTGGGTTTGGATGAGGCCTGGGCGCGCACGACGACCATTGTCGTGACACACCATTCCAGCGCGGTGATCGGACCGTGCTTGGATAGCGTCTCGCGTTCGGCGCGCATCATTGTGATCGACAACGAAAGCACCGACGACACCTTAGACATCGTGCGCGCACGCACGCCGCAGGCGGAAATCATTCAAAACAAAATCGGTGTCGGGTACGGCAATGCGGCCAGCCAGGGGTTGGCGCTGGTCGAAACCGAATACGCCTTGTTGATGAACCCGGATGCAGAGTTCATCGGCGATGCCTATGGCAATTTAGTGGCCGAAGCCGATGCGCACCCCGATGCCGGGTTGTTGTCACCGTTGCTGTTGGGCACGGATGGCGATTATGATCGGGCGTGGAACGGGCCGCTGTTTTTGCGTGACCAAATGCCTAGCGACCGGTCCAACGAACCCAAGCCCGAAGGCTCGTTTTGCACTTGGGTGGTATCGGGTGCCGTGAACTTGGTGCGCATGTCGGCGGTCAATCAAGTTGGCTATTTCGACGATGCGATTTTCCTCTATCACGAAGACGACGACATTTGTCATCGACTGAAGGACGCGGGCCATAACATTGTGGTCGTCGCGGGGGCTGAGTGCCGCCATATTGGCGGTGGCTCCATCGGCGCGGGCTGGGACAGGCACTGGGAAAAATTCTATAACATGTCTTGGTCGCGCTTATACTTTGAAGCCAAGTACAACGACTTGGCGGCGGCCAAGCGGTTAGGTTGGAAACAGATGCTGCGCTTCGGTCCCAAAGCTTTGCTGATCTTCCGCCCGCGCAAAGCCGTTCGGGACGCGGCACGCTTTTGCGGCGCGCTGGACTTCATGCGCGCCAAAGCCGTTTCCAAAACAACCAACCGTGCACGCCCGAAGGGGGCTGAAATATGAGCATTTCCATCACGCCTGACTTTTGGAAGGGCAAGCGCGTTTTGCTGACGGGGCACACCGGGTTTAAGGGCACCTGGATGGCGTTGTGGCTGCAAAATTTGGGCGCTGAAGTTTTTGGTTTTGGCTTGGAACCCGACAGTGATCCCAGCTTGTTTGACATGCTCGCCCCCTGGGACGGGATTACGTCGATCATCGGCGATGTGCGCGATGGGGATGCCATTAAAAAAGCGGTCAAAGACGCGGACCCGCAAATCGTTATTCACATGGCGGCCCAGGCCTTGGTGCGCCGCTCTTATCGTGAGCCGGTGGATACCATCACGTCCAACATCGTCGGCACCGTCAACATGATGGAGGCCTTGCGCGACGCTGAAAACTTAGACGTTGCGTTGATTATTACATCCGACAAAGTTTATCAAAACACCGACGACGGCTTGGCCTTCGCTGAGGATGCCCCACTGGGCGGGGACGATCCGTACTCGGCGTCGAAAGCTTGCCAAGAAATCGTCACCCAGTCGTGGGCGAAAAGTTATTTTGGCGATCGCGACGTGGTGATCGCCACCGCGCGTGCGGGCAATGTCATTGGTGGGGGCGACTTTTCCGAAGACCGTCTCATTTGTGATATCTACCGGGCTTTGGCCAGCGGCGAGAAGCTGGTCTTGCGCAGCCCCGACGCCACGCGGCCCTGGCAGCATGTGCTGGATTTGGACGCGGGTTATTTAATGTACATCGAACGCTTGGCCAAACGGCAGGTAGACACACCCTTGGCGATGAATTTCGGCCCAGCCCCCGGGCCCAGCTACACCGTCGGCGCGATTACCGAAAAAATGATGGCAGCCCTGGGCCAAGACATGGACCCGGACATCAAGCCGTCGAAGCTGAAGGAAAAGACGCTGTTGTCCGTGGACGCCAAACAGGCGCGCGAGGTGTTGGGCTGGGAAGCGAAACTGGATGTCGATGCGACGGTGAAATTCACAGCGGATTGGTACGGCGCTTTTATGAACGGGGCGGATGCCAAAGAACTCACGGCGCGTCAATTGGAAGAGTACGGAGCATTTGAATGAGCACTTGTCGCTTTTGTGGTGCGGACATTTCTTTGGACCTGGTGGACCTGGGCGAACAGCCGCCGTCCAACAGCTATCTGAAGTCTGGCGATGCACCTGAAAAGGCTTTCCCGCTGCGCACGGTTGTGTGTGAAGACTGTTATCTGGTGCAGTTGGCCGACGAAGTCCCACCCGGTGAAATCTTCAACGCTGACTATGCATATTATTCTTCCTTTTCAGTCAGCTGGGTGGCACACGCCAAGGCCTATGCTGCAGATATGATCAAACGCTTCCAACTGGGGGCGAACAGCAAAGTGGTCGAGATCGCCAGCAACGACGGCTATTTGCTGCAGCACTTCGTGGGCGCAGGCGTCCCGGTTCTGGGGGTTGATCCGGCTGCGGGCTGCGCTGCGGCGGCGAAGGAAAAAGGCGTCGAAACCGAGGTCGCCTTTTTTAATGCTGAGACGGCAACGCGTCTCAAAGCGGCCGGCCACAGCGCGGATTTGATGGCCGCCAACAATGTCTTGGCCCACGTGCCCGACATCCGCAGCTTCGTCGAAGGTTTTGCCGTTTTGTTGAAAGACGACGGTGTGGTGACGTTTGAGTATCCGCATCTGTTGAACCTGCTCAATTTGGTGCAGTTCGACACCATCTATCACGAACACTATTCGTACCTGTCTTTGTTGGCGGTGGAACGGATCTTTAGCGAATGCGGACTTCGGGCCTTTGACGTGCAAGAGCTGACGACCCATGGCGGATCTTTGCGCGTGTTTGCGTGTAAAAAAGCGTGCACCCAATACCCTGATCAGCCCGAGCTGACGGCGATGCGGCTCAAAGAAAAAACGGCAGGCCTGGACTCGCGCCTCGCCTATCAGGGCTTCCAAGCCAAGTGTGAAGCAGTGCGTGAAGGATTGCTGTCGTTTTTGGCGGATGCCCGTGACAACTCTAAAACGGTTGTTGGTTACGGCGCGGCGGCCAAGGGCAACACGCTGTTGAATTATGCTGGGGTCGACGCCGATCAAATTGATTTTGTGTGCGACGGGAACCCAGCCAAGCAAGGCACCTATTTACCGGGCTCGCGCATTCCGGTGCTTTCGCCCGATCACATTGAAACGGCAAAACCGGATTACGTTGTGATTTTGCCTTGGAACCTCAAAACGGAAATCGGTGAGCAGCTGTCATCCATACGCACTTGGGGTGGCCAGTTCGTTGTCGCCGTTCCACAAATCGAGGTGTGGTGATGAAGATAACCCCGCTCAACATCCAAGGTGGCGCTTTGATAGAGATCGAGCGCTTGGGCGATGAGCGAGGATACTTCGCGCGCAGCTTTTGTGCGCAAGAGTTTGCAGACGTGGGTTTGAAACTGGATGTCGTGCAAAGCAACATTTCGCAAAACGCCCAGGCGGGCACCTTGCGCGGCATGCATTATCAAGCCGAACCCAAACCCGACCCTAAGTTGGTGAGCTGTATCCAAGGCGCGATCTTTGACGTCATCGTCGATATCCGTGTTGGGTCTGACAGTTATCTCGAGTGGTATGGTGAGGAGCTCAGCGCTGAGAACCGCAAAGCCTTGTTCGTGCCACCCGGCTGTGCGCATGGCTTCATCACACTCACCGACGATGCGGTGGTGCATTATCAAATGGGCGAAGTGTTTGTGCCCGAACTGGCCCGGGGTGTACGTTGGAACGACCCGGCTTTTGGCATCGACTGGCCGCGTGAGCTGGACGTGATTTCGGACCGGGACGCAAGCTATCCCGACGTGCAGGTGCTGACATGACCCGCGTGCTGGTCACGGGTGCAACGGGATTGATCGGCCGACATGCTGTTGCCGATTTGGTTGAACGTGGTCTCGACGTGCATGGTGTGGTCCGCACACGGCCATGTGATTTTCCTGAAAATATGACGTGGCACGAAGCCGACTTGCTCGACCCCGGCGAAGCCCAGCGTGTCGTTCAAGAGGCACAGGCGACACACCTGTTGCATTTGGCGTGGGTGACGGAGCACGGTGAATTTTGGGGCTCGCTCGACAACAAATTGTGGCTGACGGTTTCTCAGCGCTTAATCGACGCCTTCGTGGCACAAGACGGAAAGCGTGTTGTCGTGTCGGGTTCTTGTGCGGAATACGACTGGACCCAGTTGGGGGACGGAATTTGTCGCGAAGACGAAACGCCGCTGAAGCCTCATACGCTTTACGGGCAGTGTAAGGTGGCGTTATCGAATTGGCTGTTGAACCGGACAGATGTCCGTGCGGCGTGGGGCCGGGTGTTCTTGCTGTATGGCGAAGGCGAAGCTCCCAAACGCTTGGTTCCGGATGTTGCCCGGGCGCTGGTTGACGGCGCAGAGGCCAAATGTTCATCGGGCACACAAATTCGAGATTTTATGGATGCCCGTGACGTGGGGCGCGGATTTGCGGCCCTGTTGATGAGCGACGTGACAGGTCCCGTCAACGTCGCGTCGGGTGAGGCGGTCACCATTGCTGAGGTTGCGAACACTCTGGGCCAATTGGCGGGACGGGCGGATCTGGTCAAGCTGGGTGCTTATCCAGATCGAGCGGATGACCCGCCAAAACTGATTGCCAACGTTGAGCGATTGAATAAAGAAGTTGGGTTTACGCCCCTTATCAGCTTGCGAGACGGTCTCAAGGCGGTCTTAGACGGTTTTGTTTAAAATATCCACCCGGGTGATCTCTTGGGTGTCGCGATTGAGCTGAAAGGCCTGCGTGACTTCGGCTTGTCCATGGCTCACAGCACAGATAAGCCAAATCATTTCCGGTTCGAACGCCATGTTGACGTCGGTTTCAGATGGCTCTGCCGGGTGATCAGGGTGGGAATGATAATGACCGATGATTTCCTCTTCCGTCCCGCTCAACGCACGCATCAAATCGAATCGCACTTGAGGGTCGACCTCGAAACGGTCCATTCCCCCGCCGGCTGTTTCGTCGTGCAGCGTATTTGGGCTGGGCACAACGCGTGTGAGGGTTACCTCCCCCCTTGAATCCGTGCGTCCAGCCAACAGACCGCAACATTCAAAGGGATAGGCCGCTTCGGCCTGAGCGTGAATGTCGTCTAACTGATCGGAGCGGAGACGGATCATGGCTTAAGGATGTGTGGCTGTCTGATTCAAAACTTGTCCGGTGCGGGTGTCGATCACCACCAATAAGTCGGCGTTCACACCATCGCGCGCCACCAACAAGATTGCGCGCTTACCGTCCATGTTCACCGACAATATTTTTGCGGCTTCAGACAACCCCATGGAGCCTGCCGGAATATCCTTGAGCGTGGCCGTTGCGTCTTCCCCTTGGCTCGTCGTATCGTTGGAGCGGAACATCTTGTAGTCGGGGTTTTGGGCTTTTTGATAAAATCCATAGATGATCAGTCCCATCAACAAAACGATGAGAAAGCCCATCACCATCACTAAGCCTTTGAGCATTTCGGAAGTCCTTACAATCATGAACGACAAGTCTTGTGAGACGACATACACCGTACACGTACCACAAAACAAGGCCGGGATGCGCTTGGATAAGTTATTGAGCGAAGAATTGGATCAATTGTCGCGTGCGCGCATCAAGGCGTTGATGGACGATGACTGCGTTTTGATCGGCGATTTGGAGGGCGAGCCCCTCAAAGACGCCAAGAAAAAGGCGCGCGCAGGGGATGTCTTTGTCGTCTGTGTGCCGCCCGCTGTCGCGGCTGAACCGGAACCCCAAGACATTGCGTTGGACGTACTCTATGAAGACGACGACCTGATCGTCATCGACAAACCGCCGGGCCTGGTGGTGCATCCGGCGGCGGGCAATGCCGACGGCACGTTGGTCAATGCCTTGCTACATCATTGCAAAGGCAGCTTGTCGGGCATCGGCGGGGTGGCGCGCCCTGGCATTGTCCATCGCCTAGATAAAGGCACGGGCGGCTTGATGGTGGCGGCGAAAAACGATCGAGCTCATGAAGGGCTCAGCAAGCAGTTCGCAGATCACTCTTTGGACCGGGCATATTATGCGCTGGTGTGGGGCGTGCCAAAACCGTTGAAGGGCGAGATTGAGGGCAATATCGGACGTTCCCCCCAAAACCGCAAAAAAATGGCTGTGGTGGAGCGCGGCGGGAAACACGCGCTCACACGCTACAAAGTCTTAAAGGTGTTTGGCACCGTGGCCTCCCTGGTGGAATGCCGCTTGGCGACGGGGCGCACGCATCAAATCCGGGTGCATATGACCTCCATCGGTCACCCTTTATTGGGGGATCCGGTTTATGGCGGCGGTGGAAAATCGAGAAAGACTCGGCTCTCAGAGAACACAAAAAACCTGATCAATCAGCTCGACCATCAAGCATTGTATGCTTTTGAACTTGGGTTTATGCACCCTTGCTCATATAAGAAGGTTGTGAATAACCGACCTGTTCCTCAATATATCAAAGACTTATGCATTTCTTTGGAAAAGGTTTGACATAGATAAATTCCTGAGTAATGTACTAGGGTATTGTTGCAGTCGCGGCAAATGCCGCGTATACTAAGTCCATAGGGAAGGGCCGATTAGGCCGCTAGTGAGGAGGTCATCAAAAATGGCTGAATTGTATAAAGCTACTACACAAAAAAGTGTGTCATTGCCGCGTTTGGACATTTCACCAGAGCAAAATCTTACGCGTTATCTCCAAGAAATTCGTAAATTTCCGATGCTGTCGTTGGAACTCGAGCAATCGCTTGCCAATGATTGGGTCAAAAATGCCAATGACGATGCGGCTCATCAGATGGTGACATCTCACCTGCGTTTGGTTGCCAAAATCGCCATGGGCTATCGCGGCTATGGTCTGCCGATAGCGGAACTGATTTCGGAAGGCAACGTCGGCATGATGCAGGCGGTTCAGCGTTTCGACCCGGACCGTGGCTTCCGTCTGGCGACGTACGCCATGTGGTGGATCCGTGCCGCCATTCAAGAATACATCCTGCATTCCTGGTCCTTGGTTAAAATGGGCACGACGGCGGCACAGAAAAAGTTGTTCTTCAACCTGCGCCGCCTCAAAGGCCAAATGCAGGCCTACGAAGAAGGCGACTTGACGCCGGAACACGTCACGGAAATTTCTGAAACCTTAGGCGTGTCGGAAACGGAAGTCGTCAACATGAACCGCCGTCTGGGCGGGCCGGACAGTTCTTTGAACGCGACGGTGCGCATGGAAGGCGATGAACAGTGGCAAGACTGGCTGGAAGACGATGGCGACAGCCAAGAAGACCAGCTGGGCGAGTTTCAAGAGCTCATCCGCCGCCGTTCGCTTTTGAAAGGTGCGATGAAGAGCCTGTCTGGCCGCGAACGCACCATCTTGACCGAACGTCGTCTCAAAGAAACGCCGGCAACGCTGGAGAACCTCTCCAAGTCGTTTGGCATTTCGCGTGAACGTGTGCGTCAGATCGAAGTGCGCGCCTTTGAAAAACTGCAGAAATCGGTCAAGAACGCTATGATCGAGCAAAACATCTCGGCTTAAAGTTCCCAGACCCCCTCAAAACAAAACCGCCGCTGAAGATCTGCGGCGGTTTTTTTGTGCTCAGAGCGCATGCATTTAGGCGCATATTAGGGATTGTGCGGCCGCCCCCCGTCCATGTCTATGTGGTCCATGGCGTGCTCAAGGTGATCTTCTTGGGCTTCTTCTTTTTGCATTTCGACGATGGCGGCAACGTCCTCACCCCATTCTTCAATCAGGTCCTTTTGTTCGCCGCGCAGCTGGGCCACTTTGCGTTGCTGTAATACCATCACAAACGAACTGATGACCGACGGTAAGGTCAAGAATAACAGCCAGCCGAATGCGGCAGAAGAGTACATCACTAAGAGTGTCCAGACGTCGGAAATGATCTCGGCCGAGCTGTGCCAGGTGTTGATCCCCGCCCACAGATCGATGACATAGGGAAAGACGCCAATGACATTGATCGAGCCGACACTCACGGCGCCACTTTTTTGTTTGCTGCGATCGACGATCAGCGCCACGATCGTGGGCACAAGGCCAACTACCACCAACAATAAGGTCGGCCCAGCCACCACGGCAAACAAGGCCAACAATAATAAAGCCCACGTGATGTAGGTGCTGCCGCGCCGACGCATGTTTTCGTTGCTCATGTCGGAAGGCATTTGTTGATTCATATTAAATCCTCCCTACAACGCCTTTACAAAGATAACGACGGTGACAGCGATCATGGAAACCACCAAAGCCATCATCGCGGTCGCGCGCTCACCCGATTCTGTGGCGCGTTTCTTTTGATCGACATCGCCGCCGACATAGCTATCGATTTCAACTTCGGCTTGGGCGAACGCCAATTGGGCTTCTTCGAAATCAACCTTGTCGACATGGCGGCGTTCGGCGTTGTCAATGAGATCGAAGAGTTCAGGCAGCCGGCCTTGTCGAACCAAGGCTGGAATTTCGCTTTCAATGCGTCTGCGTGTGGTGCGGCTGTGATAGGTCTTGATCGCGGGTTGCAACAATCCGCCCAACCAGCTGGACAATCCGAACAAGGTCTGTATTTTTGAGCGCCACTGCATCAGCGCATACAGGCTCAATATTCCGATCAGCGACGCGTCTTCGCGCCCATCAGTTATGGCTTTGAGGTGAGGCGTGATGTCGTGCTTAAAGTGCGTAGCGATGTAGGCCGCAATGTGCTTGTCCATGGGCAGTTCATGTGTGTCGACATGATCGGCGACTTCATCCATGGCCTTCAAGAAGTCATCGATATGCCCGACATATGCCGTTTGCAAAATTGGGCTTTGGCACGGCAGATTTTCGTTGAGCTCATAGAGGCAGCGTTCCAGTCCATATCCCATTTCGCCAATGCGTGCGAACCCGCGCAGCGCGTTGAAGGTTTTTTCCATAATGGTCAAGTCGGGTGTTCGGTTTTCCTGACAGGCCACCCAATAGCTCACCAGATCACGGGCCAAGATCTCTCCTGGCATTTGGAAGTTTCCAGTGCGTAGGTATTCGATCGCCACGGCGTCGCCGAACCCGTCGGGTTGGAATGCAAATGATTTAAAGCGGATCGGTCCTTTGTGATCCAGGCGCATACAGACTTTAGACACCAAAACATCGTCGGAACCGTCAGGAGAGTTTTCGTGCACCTTGGCGATGGTCACGGCGCCGGCTACGCCATCGGCAATATGATTGTCGCCCAGGCTGGAGCGTAGCCATTGTTCCAGCTTGCCGCCTTTGATTTGTTTGACGGCCTCTTTGATGTTTTTTGAAAACGCATGGGCGATGGCTATGGTGGTGCGGAGATCGCGCCCGCCGAACTTAAATGCAGTTTTGGGTTTGGGTGCGGGGCGGCGTTGGATGGGGGTTTTCTTTTGACCGTTCAGCCAGGTTTCCAACGCTTCGCCGTTCCAACGTTCAAACTCGTCATCGGCCAGCAGGCCGCGTAGTGGTTCGATCAGGGACAAGGGGACGCGTTCGTTGCCGCATAGGGTCTGGTAGCTGCCGTATTCGGATTTTGCGGCCAACATGTCGTCTTCAGAGAGCTTGCGCACCGGGTTGTAGCCCAAAAGGGCAAACAGGGCGGTGACGCCTAAAGCATACATATCGTCGTAGGACATTCCTTCACCGCGCCCGGACGGCATGGCGTAGGCCCGTTCGATGGTTTCATAGATGGCGGGTTGGTCGTATCCCGGGGGCGAGGTGATGCATTCTCCCAAAACCAATTGCCGGCGTTCCTTGTCGAGGAAGAACAAATTGTCGACGCGTACAGCCCGGTGCGCATAATCAATCGCAGCCAATTCTGTGGCCGCTTGGGCTATCGGCTCCATGATCAATTTGCCCAGTTCATATTCATTAATGCGGATAGGCTTGTCGCCGAACGCATCAATCAAGCGCCCGCCCATGGGTCGTTCGTAAATGGCGATGACCGCAGTCTGTTCCGTCGCCGTCCAAAACGCCGGGCCAAAATCGACCAGCAGCAACATCCCGTTCATGCGCCGGGCTTTTATTTCGCGCATCATGCGGGTGCGCAGGGGGATGCCGGGCTTGGTGACCAAGGCAAAGACATGACGACCGGGCTCGCGCCGGTCTTCTGCGGCGTAGGCATAGGCCTGGGGTGAGTTAAGCTCTGTCAACGCCATGGACGGATAGACGGTATAGCGGCCATTGACGGTGACGGGGGGGTGATCGATGGGATCGAGCTTGGGCTGATCCGTATCGTAATCCGGCATCGGAATGTCGGGGGCTTTGCCCTTTGAGGCCTGTTGGGGGACGCTGGATTCTATGGGTTCAGCCAGAGCGTCTTCGGTGCTGTTCTCTGGGGTGCTGTTCTCTGGGGTATCAGCCTCAGACGCGCTTTTGGATGCGACGGCCGCGTTTTCGAGTTCTTTAAGAGACGGTGTGTCGTCTGTTTTGGGTTCGCCAGAAGACGTATCCGTAGGCACGCCAACAGCTCCGCCACCGTCATCCGGTGCGGGCGCGCTGTTCTGAGCCTCAGCCGTTTCTACGGCTTGGTCCAGGGCGTCGGCCATCTTTGCCCTCCTGCCCGAGTTCTACGGGCGTATAAGATATCGCTTAAATGTAGCCATAAAAGGCCTAAAAAACAATGACTTTGAACGATTCTCGATGCATTTCGGGCCCCGCGTATGGTTAACGCGGGGCCCGAATCACTATTGGTAGTACCTTAGGCGAAAAGGCCCCTAAAAATCTTAATCCGCAAACGGGTCGTGGACCAAGATTGTGTCGTCGCGTTCGGGGCTGGTGGACAGAAGTGCCACGGGTGCTTCGATCAGCTCTTCGATGCGGCGCACGTATTTCACGGCGCTGGCGGGCAGGTCCGCCCAGCTGCGCGCACCATAGGTGCTTTCCGACCAGCCTTCCATGGTCTCATAGATGGGCTCGACGTTTTCTTGCTCTTTGGTGGACGCGGGCAGGTGGTCCAGCTCTTTGCCGTCCAGCTTGTAGCCGACGCAGACTTTGAGCTCTTCCATGCCGTCCAAAACGTCCAGCTTGGTCAGCGCGATGCCGCTGATGCCGTTGACTTTAACGGCTTGGCGCACCAGAACGGCGTCGAAGTAACCACAGCGGCGCGGACGGCCCGTGGTGGTGCCAAATTCGTGACCGCGCTCCCCCAGGCCCTGGCCGACGTCGTCGAACAGTTCGGTGGGGAAGGGGCCTGCGCCGACGCGGGTGGTGTAGGCCTTGGTTATGCCCAGGACGTAATCAATGGCGTTTGCACCCATGCCCGAACCGGCGGCAGCTTGGGACGCCACCACGTTCGAAGAGGTCACAAACGGATACGTGCCGTGATCAATGTCCAAAAGCGTGCCTTGCGCGCCTTCGAACAAAATGCGTTTGCCCGAGGTTTTGGCTTCGTCCAGGATTTTCCAGGTGGTGTCAACGTAGGGCAGAAGCTTCGGCGCCATTTCCATCAAGGAGGCGACGATTTCGTCGGCGTCCAAAAGCGGCTGGCCCAAACCTTTGAGCAGCGCGTTGTGGTGGAACAGCATTTTGTCCACTTTGACTTTGATCAGCTCTTCATCGGCCAAGTCACCGGCGCGGATGGCGCGGCGCGCGACTTTGTCTTCGTAGGCCGGACCGATGCCGCGCCCGGTGGTGCCGATTTTGGCTTTGCCCAATGCAGCTTCGCGCGCTTGGTCCAGGTTTTGGTGCAGCGGCAAAATCAGCGGTGCGTTTTCCGCGACCTTCAAGCGGTCGGGTGTGACGTCGACGCCTTGTTCTTTGATGCTGTCGATTTCGCTCATGAGGTTCCACGGATCCAGCACCACACCGTTGCCGATGACCGATAGCGTGCCTTCGCGCACGATGCCGCTGGGCAGGATGTGCAGCTTGTAGGTCACGCCGTCAATGACCAGCGTGTGACCAGCGTTGTTGCCGCCTTGGAAGCGCACAACGACGCTGGCGCGTTCCGAAAGCCAGTCGACGATTTTACCTTTGCCTTCGTCGCCCCATTGGGAGCCGACGACCACTACGTTGGCCATGTTAAAACCCTCTTCCCCTTAAAATTATGTCAGTTCACGCACAGAGCCGCCTTCAAGCCGGTGCGTGCAGTTGAGGCGACGGGCTTCAGTGTCCGCATCGCCGGTCTCATCTAAGGCGCTGATGGTGCGCCAACCCTCATCGCGAAGTTTTCGGGCCTCAGCGGCCGGAGTGTTCGCAGGCAGATAAACGCTGCCCTTTTGTTCGCCTGCGGGCAGAGCCTGCAAGACGGTATCCATAAACACAGTGAATCCTGTGGCACTTTCGGCGTTGCCGTTACCTTCGGATTCATAGTGACCGCCGCGGCCCAGTTCGCCTTTGGCAGCGCGGGCAAACAGCGCAAACGTCACGCCCGTGTGATATTCAAAACCCCGGATCTCCACCGGATCTACGGTCAGTTGAATGTTGGCGTTAGCGGTTTTCAGGCCTTCGACCACTGCGCTCAAATGCGTGCACAAATCGCGTGCGCTTGCGGGCAGGTCAATGGCGCTCAGTTTTTCCAAGGCCTGTTCGGCGGAGCCCACGGCTTCGATCATTCCCAACAAAGCCGTGGTGGCCGCATCGCCTAAGGTATCGCCCAAAGCCCCAACGGCGGCAGCGTCCTTGCGGTTTAAGGCGGTGAGCAAATCGCGCGATTGGTCTTTGGAAAGTTCCACATCGTCCAACACCAAGCCCGCCAAGGTGGGCAGGCCCAAATCGATGGACAGATTTTCCAAGCCAATGGCGTCCAAGGCTTCGACCGCCATCAAAATCACTTCGACGTCGGCCGCCGGGCCGGATGCGCCGATGAGCTCTGCACCCACTTGGCCGAATTGGCGTTCGGGGCGCAATTGCGATCCTTTGACGCGCACGACTTGTCCGGCGTAGGCCAGACGCAGCGGGCGGGGGGAATTGCTCATGCGCGAACCGGCGATGCGCGCCACTTGCAGCGTCATGTCGGGGCGCAGCGCCAACATGCGTTGGCTGACCGGGTCTTGGACGCGGAACGTTTGGTCCGCCATCGCCTGGCCGGGGCCGTGCAGCAGGTTTTCTTCAAACTCCATCATGGGCGGCTTCACACGGCCATAGCCCCACGCGTCAAAATGGGCAACCAGACGCTCTGCGGCGTCGGCTTCGCGGGCGGCTTCGGGCGGCAGGCCATCTTGCATGCCTGCGGGCAGCAGGGCCTTGTCGGTAATGTCGCTCATGGAATTCGGACTTTGTTCGGGTATCTGAAATCTTCTTCGAGACGTCCGGTGAGACGCCACTTCGGGTCAAATCGGACAAGAGACTGAGTAAGTAGCCGAAAACGCGCTTTTGGGCAAGTCCGCCAATGCCCTGTTCAGTAAGGAATGCTTAACGGGTTGGGGGTAAGACTCAGGGTTCTGTGCGTCCCGAGCGTGTGATTTTCGGGATTTAGCAAGGGATAGATGAGCATGAACACGCAGACAGTCGCAATTGAGCCTCAGGCCTCCAACACAATCACCCAAATGGTGACGTTGGGACTTTATGGCGTGGGCATTGGTGCGGGTGCGCTTTTTGGCGTTGCGGCGATTCTCCTGGTGGCTTAATCACCTGAAATTTATCAAAATTTCCAAGTCAGTGGGCTTTGGGTGCTTTCCCAGGTGCCCTTGTCGATGGTTTTTCCCGATTTCATCACCACAAAACTGCGGCGTTTGTAGTGCGGCAAAACGCGACTGAGCGCTTTTAGGGCTTGAAGGTCTTCAGCTTCCACCGCCAAGACCGTCTGGTCGCCTTTGGTTTTAAAGGCCCAAGCCCGCGCGTCGCCTTTGGCGGCGATATCTGCGGGGGGCGCGCTCCAGTCTCTGGCTTTTAAGTGCGCCCGAACGTCGACAGCCGGACCGGAGACGATCAAGGTTTTGGCCTGATTGGGGTCCAACAGGCGCAGCCGGGTCTGAAGCAAACGCGCAGCAAGATTGAAAGCCCCGTCGCGCAATTCGCCGTCGCCCAAAGCCATCAGCTGGGTTTGGGCGTCGAGTGTAATGTCGCGCAGTATAGGTGGGGCTTCGCCGGGATGGAGCTTGCGAAAGATATCGCCGTTGGGGTCAATGGTGAGGGTGCTGACGGGCTTGAGCGTGCTCAGGCTGATGCTTTGAGTTTTTTTTCTCAAATTTACCGTTCGGCGCTGGTCGTCTAACTGCACGGTGAGGTCTAAGGGATAGGCCGGGCCGGGTTGGCGCTGTTCGATGGTGAAGGTGACGGACGTGTCCGTGCGTTGGGCGTCTTTTAAGACCAGATCCGGGGCACCTGTGCGTGAAATCCAAGCCTCAAAAAAAGCGTTAAGGTTTTGGCCGCTTTCGGCTTCAAACGCGGCTTGAATATCGGACCAGTCGCCGATTTTGCGTTGGTTGTCTTGGTAAAACCGCTGCAAAGCCTTGGTAAAGGTCTCAGCGCCCAGCTGGGTTTTGAGCATGTGAAACACGTAAGCGGTTTTGCCGTATCCCACCACTTGGGCGGCGTCGTGGATTTTGGATCGGAACGCCGAGATGGGCTTGTCGCGATCTGCGGGCAAGGCGGCGTAGTTTCTCAGCCACTCCATGCGCTTGGCCTTGCCGCCGCCGGGCTTGGCGGCTTCGGCCATGGCGTGGTCGGCTTGGTAGGTGGTGAGCCCCTCGGCCCAGTTGCCCGTGGCGTAATCGACGTCCACGGCGTTGCCCCACCAGTTGTGCACAATTTCGTGGGGCAGGGAGGTGTAGCGGATAAACGGCAGGGTCAGGACACGCTTGCCCATATAGGTCATGCCGGGCAGGCCCCAGCCGACGGGGGCGGGCCCAGAAATGATGGCGAACCCCGGATAGGGATAAGAGCCGATTTCATGGGCATAGTATTGAATATAGCGCGCGCTGTCTTTGAGATAGTCTTGCGCGAGCTTGGACAGTTCAGGATGGAAGTAGGTGCGGATCCGCACGCCGTCCGACATCAGCTCGTCGACCTGGAACGGCCCCGTGATCAACATAGGCGCCGGGCTGAAACGGGTGATTTTGTACTGCGCCCGGTAGCCCTCAGCGTCCTCGTCTTCGGCTTCCAGTTTACCGGGCAGCACAAACGTTTGGCCCTTTGGGGTTTCCCCCGCAAGTTCCCACGTGGAAAGTTGGTCTTGTGGATGGGCCACCCAGCTTGGGTCAACAAAACCACCATCGCGGCTCAACCCTGCAAGGCCGAAGCCTTCGTAGGAGAGTTCCAGTGTGTGATTGCCAGGTTCGGCGAAGATGATGATCATTTCTGCGCCATCACGGCTATAGGTGATGGGCACACCGTCCGACGTTGCACTGGAGATTTTGAGTTCGTCTGAGATATGCAAGACGACTTCGCCCGTTCCGGCAATCTCCAGGGTGTCACGAACCCGAAGGGATTTTTTGTCCGGATCGATTTTGAAGGCGACGGCGTGGTGCAAAACCTCGGCTGCGAAGGCCGGGGCCGGGGACAGGGCCAGGGAAAGCGCAACGGTCCAGAGCGCCAACGCGATGATCCTGCCGAGCGTGCGCATTAGTTATTCCCATGCACACTTTTGTGGGCGGCGTCTTGCTCAGCCAAAGTCGGGAAGCGGGCCATGATATCGAGCTCAGTCTTGTCGCGCTTGATCTTCAGCGGCAGAACGGTGCCGGGGCTCATGGACTTGATGATCTCAACCAAATCACCGACTTTTTTGACCGGGGTTCCCGCAGCTTTGACAATGACGTCGCCTTTTTGAAGGCCGTGTTTCTGGGCGATGGATCCTTCGACCACGTCACCAATGAGCACCCCGTCGTCCGAACCTTCGATCATCACCCCCAGTTTGGGCTTAGGCCGGTTGAAGGCTTGTTTGGTGGGTTCGATGCCGAACACCGCATCGGCAGCGACGCGATCGCCACGTTGCAGATCGGAACATTTGCGCAGATCATCCCACGGCGTCAACACACCATAATTGGTGCGGCCCAAATGATTGAGTTGTTCGGGAATGCCGAGGAAATGATCCATGTGTCCGCGCCCGACAATGGCGACGAATTGCGGGGTGCGGCCTTGGGTTTCGGCGGCTTTGAGCGCGCTGTCAGCGGCCTCGGCCATGGCGCGGTCCCAGGTGAGCTGCACGTCAACAAAGTTGGAAAACATTGGGTTGTCCAACGTCGGCGTTTTCGACGCGTCTTTGTCGTCGTGTCTGGTGTAAACGGCGGCCAACATATCGATATAGGGCTGAACGGCGGGCGCGGGATCACCGACACCTAAGCGTTCATCTTCAGGCACATTTTTCCAGCCGTTGGCAGAGATTTTGCGGATCAATGTCCGGTCCACGTTCAGCGCCACCATGGGTATGGTGTTCATGCGCGCAAACTGGAACAGGGGCATGTAGTGGCCGATGTCGTACTTCCAGACGGTTTCCCAATCGGTGTCGCGGGCGAAGTCGTCTTCGTTAAGCTCTCCGGCGACCCATTTGTCCAGCACGCCTTGGACCCGGCGGGGGAAACTTTCAAAGCCCAAAATCAGATCCGGGTTTTGCAGATAAAGCTGGGAAAGGGTCTGCATCTGCCAGCGGTGGTGATCGGCATATGTGTGGGTTTCGCCCAGCAGGACAAGGTCTCTGGTGCGCATCCGCTCGATCACAGTTTGGGTGGAGAGAGAGGTGCCCCGCGCTGGATCAAACCAAGTGCCTTGGGGCACACAGGCCGTGCCGCGCATGTCATCGGCAGCGCCCGCGAAGCTCGACGGTGTTTGGGCATTTACGACGCAGCCGGACAACGCCAAGCTGAGCGAGAGGCCTAGGCATACAGTTTTGAAGCTCATAGTCTTGAATCTAGCCGATAAAATGTGGCACGGCTATGGCGCGATTGCCTGAGACCCTATTGTCAGTCCGCGCTTCAATGGATAGGGTGCACGTCTTGAATTTTAGAGGAGAACCATCGGTGAGCAGATCCGGGCCTAACGGCGGCGCAATCGCTGCAGGCGACGTGCAAACGGCACAAGCCGGTGCGGACATTTTGAAGGCGGGCGGTAACGCGTATGACGCGGTTTTGGCAGCCTTGTTCGCGTCCACCATTGCCGAACCGGTGTTGTCGAGCTTGGCAGGCGGTGGGTTCTTGTTGGCGGCCCCCCAATCCGGACTGGCAACGCTTTACGATTTTTTCGCCCACACACCGCTCCAAAAACGCTCAGAAGTGGACTTTCACCCGGTTTTGGCCGATTTCGGCACGGTGACCCAGGAATTTCACATCGGCATGGGCTCCATCGCCACACCGGGCATCGTCAAAGGTGCGTTTGAAGTGCATCGCGAGCTGGGCCGTCTGCCCATGAGCGAAATTGTTCAGCCCGCCATAGATTTAGCCCGCCATGGTTTGGATTTGTCGCCGTTGCAGGCCTATATCTTCGAAATTGTCGAACCGATTTATATGTCGACGCCTGAATGCCGCCAACAGTATGCCAGCCCAAACAATTCCAATGCGCTCATCGGTGCGGGCGAACGCATGACGGTTCCGGCCAAGGCGGATTTTTTGGATGTTTTGGCGCGCGAAGGCGACGACTTGTTTTATCGTGGCGAGGTGGCCGCTGCCGTCGCGTTGGATTGTGAGGACAAGGGCGGGCACTTGGACCGGGCGGACTTTGAAAATTACCAGGTCCTCAAACGCAAACCGCTGGTGGTCGACTATGGCCAGGCGCGCATCTTGACCAACCCGCCGCCATCTGTTGGGGGCATTTTGATCGCGTTTGCGCTGAATCTGTTAAAGGACACGGGCTTGGGTGGTCACGAATTTGGTTCGTTTGCGCATCTTGACCAACTCGCCCAGGTGATGGCGTTGACCAATCAGGCGCGGGTGGAAAGCGGGCTTAATCAATGCCCAAAGGGGGGTGCAGAAAAGCTGTTGGATGCGGATTTCATCGAACGCTACCGCAGCGAAATTCTGGACGCGCCCAAAGCCCATCGCGGCACCACCCACATCAGTGTGATTGACCGCGATGGCAACGCAGCGTCCCTGACCGTGTCGAACGGGGAGGGCTCTGGCTATATCGCCCCCCATACCGGCGTGGTGTTCAACAATATGTTGGGCGAAGAAGACATCAATCCCGAAGGTTTCCACCAATGGCCCCAAGACACACGCATGTCGTCCATGATGGCGCCAAGCTTGTTGCAACGCGAAGACGGCATGAGCCTCGCGCTGGGTTCTGGCGGCTCTAACCGCATCCGCACGGCGATTTTGCAAGTCTTGCTGGACGTTTTGGAATTTGGTCAACACATCGAAGAAGCCGTGACGCGTCCGCGCATTCATTTTGAACGGGGCCTTTTGAACGTCGAATCCGGGTTTGACGAAGGGGTGGCTCACCAGCTGTCCCAAGCGTTTGAAAACTGCAAACTATGGGACGGCCAAAACTTGTTCTTTGGCGGCGTGCACGCGGTTGAATACAACGCGCGGACGGGCACGCTGTCGGGCAGCGGCGATCAACGCCGTGGCGGCGCGGCCTTAGTCGTTTAGTCTGTGCCTAATAAGCGCTTGCGCAAATCCAGATAACGCACGGTGGCGTCGGCTTGGTCCATGCATTCGGACAACTGCTCACACGGCACACCTTCTTCGCAGGCCGCGCGTTGTTTCAGGGTTGCCAAGCCATGGGCCCGGCATATGGATTTTGCAAACGTACCTCTGAGTGAGTGTGTTTCTACACGCGGAGCACTTCCGTCCGGGCCTTCTTTGGGCCCGTGCGCATATCCCTCTGAACGGTTCTCGTCCTCTTGAGGCACGGCCTTATGGGCCGTTTTTGCCATGCTGTGTCCTCCAATAGTCCCGCAACGTGTTCTGTCGTGCGGGGTAGATTAATAAGACGTTGGCCTGAACTGCTCGTGAACAGGCGCATCTTGCTCACTGCGCGAGTCTGGTCGATAAAACTCAAAAATTAGTTAACTCTAGGATTGGCGGCTAAATTGTCGTAAACCTATAATCAGAATGTGAGCGAACCTCGGAAGCCATTTAGGGAGGGCATACCGGTGAGCGATTCACTCAAAGACATCCGGCTCTTGTCCGAGTTGGATGAAAAAGAGTTAAGTGTTGTTGAGCGGAATTGCGCCTGGAAGACCTATGGCGCGAACGAGCAGATCATTGACCAGTACTCCAACAGCCGCGACATCTTGTTCGTAGCCGATGGGCGTGTGCGGGTGGTGAACTATTCTGTTTCGGGGCGTGAAATCACCTTTAGCGATTTGGAAGCCGGAAGCCATTTTGGTGAGCTTGCAGCTATTGACGGTTTGCCGCGATCGGCCAGCGTCATGGCCTTGAAAGAGACGCGCATTGCAGCGCTCCCATCGGAACAGTTTCACCAAATCGTCTTGGACCACCCCGAAATTGCGTTGAAGCTGATGAAGCATCTGGCGCATTTGGTGCGCACGTCAACGACGCGCATCATGGACTTGTCCACCCTTGGGGCCAACAACCGTATTCACGCTGACCTTTTGCGTTTGGGCCGCAGCATAACTGAAGACGACATGACCGCGTCCATCAAACCCATTCCGGTTCATTCCGATGTGGCGTCGCGTGTCAGTACCACACGTGAAACCGTGGCGCGGGTCATGAACGACTTGGCGCGCAAAGGCATTGTGGAACGTCAGAAAGACGCTCTGGTGATTTTGGACATGGAGCGTTTGGAAGACATGGTCGAAGACGTGCGTGGGGACTGAGGCTTCGCAATTGCGGACAACAAAAAAGGCCGGGACAATCCCCGGCCTTTTGTCGTTTTGGTGTCCGCTTTTATGCCAGTTCGTCTTGGCTGGGGCGGATTTCTTCCAAGAAGCGTTTCATCTCTTCGCGCAGGTGGGCGGATTGAGAGCTGAGTTCGTGAGCGGCAGAGCGGATATTTTCCGCCGAAGACCCCGTTTCCTCAGCAGCACGGTTGACCTCTTCGATAGAGTTTGACACTTCCGTCGTGCCTTGGGCGGCATGTTCGACGTTGCGGGCAATCTCTTGGGTCGCAGCACCTTGTTCTTCCACTGCGGCTGCGATGGTTGACGCGATTTGGCTGATGGAATCGATGGTTCCGCCAATGGATTTGATCGCTTGGACCGCGTCCGATGTGGCGTCTTGGATCTCATCGACTTGCGCCGAAATCTCATCCGTGGCCCGGGCCGTTTGGTTGGCGAGGTTTTTGACCTCACCGGCGACAACCGCGAAGCCTTTGCCGGCTTCACCCGCACGCGCCGCCTCGATGGTGGCGTTGAGCGCAAGCAAGTTGGTCTGATCCGCAATATCCGTAATCAACGCCACAACCTCGCCGATCCGGTTGGCGGCTTCCGCCAGACCTTGGACCTTCTCGTTGGTGGCATGGATTTCGGTCACAGCCTCGCTCGAAATATGGGTTGAGTGAGACACTTGGCGCGAAATTTCGCTGATGGCGTTGGACAGCTCTTCTGCTGCAGACGCAACGGTTGAGACGTTTTCGGACGCTTGCATGGCCGCATTGGTCACGGTTTGCGAACGTTCCGACGTGATCTTTGCCGTTGATGTCAGGCCTTCTGCATTGCCTTCCATACCGCCTGCTGCATCGCGCACGTTCTTGGCGATGGAGCCCACAGAGTTTTCGAAGTTGTCGGCCAGCTCCAACATGGCGCGCGCTTTATCACGCGCTGAAATGCGCGCAGCGTTGGCCTGTTCGGATTCCAGCCTCTTGACCTCGATGGCGTTGTCTTTGAAAACCTGAACCGCTTCGGCCATTTGACCGATTTCGTCTTCTTTGCCAACACCGGGGACTTCGACCTCCAGATTGCCATGGGCCAGTTTTTTCATGGCGTCGGTCATGACGTTCACAGGTTTGGTCAACAGCGTATTCAAAACGAAGAACAAGACACCAACCGTGGCGATGAAGAAGCCTGCTTTGGTTAGGAACGACATGGTCGAAGCACTTGACTGTTCATCCGCCAAGCGTGTCCGACCGTCGTTGACCTTGGCATCCACAGCTTCGGTTTGGGTGTGGACCCGCTCTTTGCTCGCCGCGCTGTCTTCTTTGAGTTTGGCGCGTTGCTGTTGGGCGACCGTTTCCATTTCGGCCATCTGTGCAGCTGCGGTTTTTTCCAACTCGATCAAAGCAGCACGTGACACGGCAACTTCCAAGACGCCGCGCAGCTTGGTATTTTTACCGTGACATGCCTGGCAGTCTTCGTCGTTTTCCATGATGTAGTAGGCAAACTCGACGGGCTCCAATTCACCGTCATCGTTTTCAGCTTCACCATTGGTGGAAAGGCCGATTTTGCGCTCTTCTACCGCTTTTTTCAAGGTGTCAGCGCGTGGGCCTTCATCAATGAAAACGGGATCCTCGGGATCGCGTTTTTCGAACGCATCACCGCCAGCCAGTATATTGATTTCGTCGATGGTCTTGTTATCGCGAAAGGACATTTCGCCGGACGGTCGCCACAGGTTGATGGCATAGATCGCCGGGTTTTCCAGCAGCGTGTCCATCATATCTTGGGCCGTAGCGGCTTCACCCATCATCATGGCGTTTTTGATCAACGTCAGGCTCGACGCAGCAATGCCGTTGCGCGTGCCTTCCAAGAATTTGCGGGTTTGTTCGGTGCTTAGTGTGTTTTCGGCAACGGACTTGGACAGTTGCGCTTCAAGATTCTGTTCAGAATTTTTAAGGTTGTCGTTTAGCAGCTCGTCAATTAAGGCGTCTTTATCTTCGATGGCGCTATGCATGACATGGGTGAGCGATTCGGTCTCTTCATTAAGCGTGTGTGTGATGCTCGAAGCAATGATGAAATCGGCCGCAGAACTGACGGTAATCAGCAAAACGGCTGCTGCTATGATCTTTGCACTCAGCGATTTCAGCAAGGGTGTCTCCCCTTTTCTGGGTTTTGTGTCCGCAATACGTGCCCAGGGTATTACTGCCACTCCTGTCAGCTTTTTTTATTTATTTAGGCCTTAAGGTGAATATTCCTTCGAGAACACTTATTTCTCAACAGATTTCTTCGAGAATAGTTCCAAAAAGTGAACAGATTCCCGTTTTTGGGCAGAAATCACAATTTTTTTGGGTTTTTTCGGAGAAGGCGTGATGGTCGTCACAGCGACGGGAGGGGAATCTCGCCATATTGAACGCATCGATGGCCACCGAGCCATCACCGAATACTCAAGACGATGGAAACGAACATGACTTCTCTCAAAGCCTTTGGCCTCGCATTATCGTTGCTGCTGATGTCCACGGCCTTGTTGGACCCGAATATTTGGATGTAATCGGTCCCATTTCCACCGTCTTTTCGGTTTCTCTTTCGTGTTTCTCCCAAACCTTTTGGCCGCCAGCTCTCTGGCGGTCTTTTTTTTGTGTAAAATGGTCGTCTTGGCCTTTGTCTTGTGCTCGATTACTGCTAAGTTCGAAGCGTTTGAGATGTTTGACTTGTTGTGCGGAATGATCCATCATCAAATCAAACGCGGGGCGAGTGCGTCCCTTGGGGGAATTCGAGACTTAGTATCGAAATGTTCCAGGCAGGTTGCCCATAATAACCGTCTGAAACCGAAGGAAAGAAAATGGCCAAGACCATCTTGATCGTCGAAGACAATGAATTGAACATGAAGCTCTTCAACGATCTTTTGCAAGCTCACGGATACGAAACCGTCCAAACCAAGGATGGGCGCGACGCTCTGAATTTGACGCGCGAACACAAACCTGACCTGATTTTGATGGATATCCAATTGCCGGAAATCTCTGGCCTGGAAATCACCAAGATGCTCAAAGCCGATGACGAGCTCAAGCATATCCCGGTGATCGCCGTGACCGCATTCGCCATGAAAGGTGATGAGGAAAAAATCCGCGAAGGGGGCTGCGAAGGTTACATCGCCAAGCCGATTTCGGTTCCGAACTTCTTGGAAACGTTGTCGAAATTCTTAGGCTAACCCGGCCCAACAGGTATTTCATAAGGCCCGCCGATTTGGCGGGCCTTATTTTTTGGCTGCAAAGGCCCAAAACAAAAGCGCGCCCCATGAGGAGCGCGCTTTGTTGATTCTTTGATGATCTTGTCGCTGAGAAAGCCTTATTTGATTTTGGCTTCCTTGAAGACCACGTGCTTGCGCACAACCGGATCGTACTTGCGAAGTTCGAGTTTTTCGGTCGTGTTGCGCGGGTTCTTCTTGGTCACGTAGTAGTAACCGGTGTCAGCGGTGCTGACCAGCTTGATCAGGATAGTTGCCGGTTTGGCCATCTTTCTGCTCCGCTAGAATTTTCGTGAACGTATAAACGCTTGAGCGGCGTAAAATACGGCGCTTTTCGCCGATGTCAAGCGCAAACGCCTGGAAACCTAAAACCGTTCTGCGGTGTTGCTGGTGTTGGAGGGGCTGAGCGCGTAGTGATACAGCTCCGGGTCGTTCAAGATGGTTTTGGCAATGCCCTTCCAGATGTCTTCTGAAGCGCCAGTGCTGAAGGTTTTGGCGGGGCAGGATTCGCGCAATTTGGCGCGCCGTCCGTCAAACGCCAGCCCGGCTTTGCGCCAAGACACCATGACGGCGCGTTGTTGGTCAATTCGCGTCTGATTGGCCAAATGCGGGGCTTTGACATAAGGCGTGGGGCGGTTGGAGCAAATGCTGGGCTGCACACCCAAACCATGGATGGCGTAGCCGGACGGCGTGACCAATCGCGACCATGTCAGGGTGATTTCTCCATCGTTGGGGAGGCGCAAGACGGTTTGCACGGTGCCTTTGCCGTAAGAGGTCGAGCCCACCACGACGGCCCGGCCCAAGTCCTGAAGGGCCCCTGCGACCAATTCTGCGGCCGATGCGCTGCCGCCGTCGATCAAGACCACCAATGGCGTGCCTTCCGCCACATCGCGGCCTTCGGCGCGGTAATCGTGAAAGCTGTCAGGGTGGCGGCCTCGCGTGGCGATGATGCGCCCGTCACGCAAAAACAAATCCGCAACGTCAACCGATTGTGACAACAAACCACCCGGATTGCCGCGCAGATCGATAACGATGCCACTGAGCGCATTGTTTTCAATGGCGTCTTCATTCCATTTCAAAATCGTGCGCATGGTTTTGGCAGTTTTTTTGTTAAAGCCCGTGACGGACAGGAACAACACATCGTCTTCGGTTTTGGCTTTCACGGTTTGGCGCACCACGTGGGCACGTTTGACGCGAAAACCAATGGTGCGCTCCGGCAGGTCGGGCAGCTCGTTGATGCGCTTGACGTGAACGGTCAGATGGCTGTCCACAGGCCCACGCAGCAGGCGTGCGACCTTGTGCACGGACAGTCCCGGGGTTTTGTGGCCGTTGACACTCAGGATAACGTCGCCCTTTTTAATCCCGGCTGTGTCGGCAGGGCCGCCGTCTTGGACCTGGGTGATGGTGATGTCACCTTGAAAATTGGCAAAGCGGATATCAATGCCGCCAAAACCGTCGCGCCGGGCTCGGTTGGCGCGGGCCTCATCAGCTCCGGCGTAGCGCGAATAGATATCCAAGCCCGAGAGCATGCCGTCGAACACAGCCTCAAAAACGCGTTCGTTGTCGATGTTTTCGAATTCGTCGGAGTGTTTTTGCGCCGCTTCGACCATGGCGACGATGAGCGCCGTCCAGTCGTCCGGGGATTTGCTCAGCGGGCGCGGATGGGACGCGATGATGTTGTCGGCTTTGTGCAAATGCACGGCGCTGTCAAACTCGCTGACGGTGAACGTGGGATCGATGGTCGCTAAGCCTTGCACGGCACCAAGCGCCAGAGCGTCAGTATAAACCGGTTCGATATAGCGCTGTTGTATGCCGCTCAACCCCGCCCGGATGGTGCGCAAGATGGCATTGTGGCGGGTTTCTTGGGCCTGGATTTGGGCTTCTGTGGGCTTGGTCGTTTCAAGCGTCGTCGCGGCCTGCTCAGGCGCACACGCGGCCAGGGTGAGGGCGAGCAAAATCCCCGCACCAACACTCCCAAAAGACCCACTGGGTTTGGCAATAGACAGTACCATAGCGAAATAGTCCACTATTTGGGGCATTTCGTCACTCAGAAAATTCTGTGCATTGGTATTAATCCAGCAGGCTTAATCAGGAAATATTCAATTATTTCCGTTCTCTACGGCGTGATGCGCGGGATTTACCCTTGGGCTTTTTGCGGTTTTTGGACTTGGAATCCGCCCGTCCTTTTCCTCCACGGGGGGCAAATTTGCCTTTTTTGCCCATGAGGCGCTCGGGTTTTCCGGGGCGTCCGCCAGTGGTGATTTGGAACACCGTGGAGCCCGACATGGGATCCGCTTCTTTGATCAAGCATTCGACCGGGTCGCCCAGACGGTACTCATAGCCCGTTTCGCGGCCTTTGAGCATGTGACGGGCTTCGTCGTGGTTGAAGAAGTCTTCACCCAACGACCGGATCGGCACTAAACCGTCGGCGCCAGTGTCGTCCAGTGTCACGAACAAGCCAAAGCGTGTCACACCGTTGATGCGGCCCTTTTTGATGGTGCCGATTTGTGCGGATAGATACAACGCGGTGAAGCGGTCCACCGCATCGCGTTCCGCACCCGATGCGTTGCGTTCGGTGACGGAAAGGTGTTCACCCACTTCGCGAAAGCTCTTGTGGTCGTCTTCGAGCGCCCCATCCCCCAGATGCAGGCCGCGCACCAGCGCGCGGTGGACCAAAAGGTCTGCGTAGCGGCGGATGGGTGAGGTGAAGTGGCAGTACTTGTTCAGCGCCAATCCAAAGTGCCCGCAGTTGTCGGGATTGTATTCGGCCTGGGCTTGGGAGCGCAGCACCACTTCTGAAACCATATGGCTGTTGGGCGAGTTCTTGGCCTTTTGCAAGATCCGGTTGAAGTGGCTAGACCGGATCACTTGGCCCTTGGAAAACGGAATGTCGACGCTGTCCAAGAACTCGCGCAGTGCCTCCAGCTTTTCGGGCGAGGGCACATCGTGGATGCGGTACATGCACGGCTGTTTGAGTTTTTCCAGCTGCTGAGCGGCGGCGACGTTGGCCAAGATCATGAACTCTTCGATGAGCTTGTGGCTGTCAAAGCGTTCGCGCTCAATCACACGGTCCACTTCGCCGTTGTCGCCCAGCAAGATTTGACGTTCAGGCAAATCCAGTTCCAACACCCCGCGTTCTGCACGCGCCTTGAGCAACACCTCGTATGCGCCGTACAGCGGCTTGATGATGTCGTCCACCAGCGGTGCCGTGAGCTCGTCGGGTTCGCCATCAAAGGCACGCTGAACTTGGGTATAGGTGGTGCGCGCTTTGGACTTCATCAGCCCACGCACGAATTCGTATTTGGTCAGCCCCCCGGTGGCGTCAATCCACAAGTGCGCTGCCAAGCACGGCCGTTCTTCTTGAGGCTTCAGCGAACACCAACCGTTGGACAGTTCTTCGGGTAGCATGGGCACCACTTGATCGGGGAAGTAGACCGAGTTGCCCCGTTGAAACGCCCCTTGGTCCAAAGCGTCGTTCGGACGCACGTACCAGCTTACGTCCGCGATGGCGACCATAAGATGCCAGCCGCCGTCCACATTGGGATCGGGCTCGGCAAAAACCGCGTCGTCGAAGTCGCGGGCGTCTTCGCCGTCGATGGTGATCAACGGCACGTCGCGCAGGTCCGTGCGTTTGTTTTTGCCTGTGCCCAAATCAGCAGCAGTGGCTGCGCGGGCTTGTTTGAGGGCTTCTTCAGAGAAGGCCGTGGGGATGGAGTGGTCGTAAATGGCGATTTGAGAAATCGCTTTGGCGCCGGCGCGGTTGAGCTTTTCGCACAGCTTCACTTGGCGCAGGCCGAGCTTCTTGCCGGGCAGGACTTCGGCACGGACCAAGTCGCCTTCGCTGACATCCACACCGCCAGTGTCGAGAACGACAAATTCAGCTTTGTGTCGCTTGTCGGTGGAGCGCAACCGCCCATGCCCTGCGTTATCAAGTTTGTAAACGCCCAGCACGTCTGCGGGCGCGTGCTCCAACCGGCGGATGGTGCTGGCTTCATAAGCCGAACGGCCATCGTCCATGTCTTCGATGCGTTTCATGCGCGCCAAGACGCGATCGCCGACGCCCAGCGCCCCTTGGCCACGGCGCACCGGAGCCATGTAGATAACCGGCGGTGTAATTTCTGGGTCCCACACCACGGGCTTGCCCAACAGTTCGCCATCCGTGTCCACGTCCATGACTTGCACCACAGTGACCGGCGGCAGGGCGCCAGGGTCGGACAGTTTCTTGCGTTTGGAAGACAGCATGCCGTCGTCTTTGAGTTCTTTGAGAACCTTTTTGAGCTGCAGCTTTTGCTCGGCGTCTAAGCGGAATGCACGCGCGATTTCACGCTTGCCGACGCGGCCGGGACTGTCCTTGATGAATTCAAGGATTTGGTCTTTGGACGGGAACGGGGCGGGGTGTGACGATTGTTTTGACATGTCTCCAGCTTATACACGTTTCGGCTGGATCGGGGCAGAAATTGTTCGCCGCTTAGCCATTCTGGCGGAGCATTTTGCGGAAATCGTCCACTTGAAGCGGCATGGAAAGCAAGAAGCCCTGCATTTCGTGACAACCTTCGCGTTCCAAGAACGCTTTTTGCGGTTCGGTCTCGACGCCCTCGGCGACCATGCGCAGACCAAGGGCTGAGCCCAAATCCAACATCGCCTTCACAATCGCATCGGCTTCGGCGTTTTGGCCCAAGTCGTTCACAAAGGATTTGTCGATTTTCACCATATCAAAGGGGAAGCGACGTAGGTACGCCAAGCTGGAATACCCAGTGCCAAAATCATCCATGGCGAGGTTGGCACCGTGGTCTTTGAGTTTGTGGAGCAAAGCGCTGGCATTGTCTGGGTCGAACATCACGGTGTTTTCGGTGATCTCCAAATCGATTTGCAGGTTATTGCCGTCATAGGTTTCGAGATGGCGCTGTACGGAATTGAGAATCTCATCGCCGTGGAACTGGCGCGCCGATACATTGACGGAGACCCGCACCGGTTGGTCGGTTAAGGACGTCCACGTTTGGGCTTCGGCCAAGGCGGTTTTCAGCACCCAATCCCCGATGGGCACGATCAGGCCAATGTCTTCGGCGATGGTGATAAAGTCGTCGGGCTCGATCACACCACGTTCGGGATGGTTCCAGCGCAAGAGCGCTTCGGCCCCGGTGATGCGCCCGGTGAGCAAGTCGAAGCTGGGTTGGTAGTAGAGCTCTAAATGATTTTCAGCAAGTGCTTCGTAAAGCCCTTGTTCCACATGCAGACGGTTTTGGGTTTCAGTGTTGATGTCTTGGGTGAAAAAGACAAAGCCGCCCTTGCCCCGGGCCTTGGCTGTGTACATGGCGCTGTCCGCGTGCATCAGAAGTTGCGACGGTCGGGTGCCGTCTTGGGGATACATGGACACACCGATGGAACAGCGCGCGCGGTGATTGCTGTTGCCCATTGTGATGGGCCGGGCAAGTTCTTCGATGATGCGTTGGGTGACGTAGGCAACGTGCCCTTCGTTGTCGGGATTGACCAACAGCACAACGAACTCATCACCACCGATGCGGCAAACCGTGTCAACGGCGCGGATGCTTTGTTTGATGCGGTCTGCGATTTCAATCAACAACACATCGCCCGCTTGATGGCCCAGCGTGTCGTTGATGGTTTTGAAATCGTCCAAGTCGATGAACATCACGGCCAAGTGCTGTGCGCTACGCTCGGCCTGGGCGATGGCTTGGCTCAAACGGTCGGCGAAAAAAGCGCGGTTGGGCAGTTTTGTCAGGGCATCGTGTTTGGCTTGGTGTTCCAGATCGCTTTCATATTGTTTTTGGGCGGAGATATCTTGCAACGTCTCCACCGCCCCGATCATGGAACCGTCGGGATCGCGCAGGGGGGCTGCGGTGAAGTAAAGCCACTTTGGCCCGGAGCAGAGATCGGGAAAGTGATCCGTCGCTTCCCAGGCATCATCGACCAGGGGCGATTTTTTCCAGATGCCGCTGTAGTAGTCGGCAAGCTTGTTGGTCTCGGAACTGATCAACAAGTCGGCCAGGACGGGACGCTCATGACCGTAAAAGGGCTGCCACTGGTTTTTTGTGCCGACCATGTCTTGGGAGGAATTGTTGATGGTGGTTTCGCACGCTTTGTTCCAATGGGTGATTTCGTGTTCCGCGTTCAACACGAACATGGGCACCGGGCAGCCGTCGATGACTTCGTTCAACAGATGCAGCGTTTTTTGGGTTTCTTCTTCGGATCGTTTTTGTTGCGTGACGTCGCGTAACGTTTCGATGGCGCCGATGACCTTGCCGTCTTTGTCGTGGAGCTTTTGCGCGGTGAACGCCAGCCATTTGCCGCCGTCGGGAAAGTGCGGGAAGAAGTCGTCCGCTTCCCAGGCGCCTTTAACGATTTCGGAAGGATGGAACTTGCCTTTGTAGTACAGCGGAATTTCCGCCGTGCGCTGATCCAAAACCAAATCGGCCATGGTGGGGCGTTCGAACGGATAGAAGGGCTTCCAACTGTCCAAGGTACCGACGATTTCGGACGCCGGGGTGCCGGTGATCAATTCGCAGGCGTGATTCCAGTGCACGACGACATGGTTGTGGTCGATCACAAAGGTGGCGACAGGCGTCCCCTCCAGGGCTTCGAACAAAATAGAATCGTTCGAAGTGCTCAACAGTGAAGTCGTTTTTTTCATTTGCCCATACGGGGAATGCCCCGCAAATCCGTTTCCCCACAGTCTTAGATATTTGGACGATTATGGGCGAAAGCAAACGAAAATGTATCTGGCCCTTAAGTCTTAGTGCTTTGGTTTAACCCGCGTCTCGCACACACCGCACATGGTTGAAGACCCGGCGCACGTCGCCTTGGGGACCATGACCCCAGATCGGGTACTGGTCGACAGAACCCACTTTGGGGTCTGAACGCTGCGCACCCGCACCGTGGACGTCTTGGAAATCCTCTTTGTCGGCGGATCCGCTGGGGCCGCTTCCACCGCCCATGCGTGGGCGACTCATTGAGCCTGGACCGCCTCTGGGCCCGCCTTGCATGTCACCTTGAGGCCCGCCTTGTTGGCCCATCATGTGGGGTGGAGGCATCATGCCGCCTTGTCCCCCTGGGCCCATCATATGCGGTGGGGGCATCATCCCGCCTCCACCGCCCATGGGAGGTGGGCCTTGGTTTCCACGTGGTCCGCTCATGTTTTGTTGACGGCGCTCAGGCATGCTGCCACCCATTTGCCCCCCGCCGGGTGATTTAAACGCACCTAGTGCTTCACCGAAGTAGACCACAATGGCGTCGGTGCCGGGATAGCGCCCGTCCAAATGCGTGGTGGAGGTCCAATAGCCGGCGAAGTTGGGTTTGCCGGTCTCATCCGTGATTTCAGTGGTGTAAAAGATCGGGTCGATGGCGGCGGTGCGCGTGGTTTGCGGGGCGCGGGTGTAGTCCAAGATGGCTTGCAGTTCTTTGGCGTTGGGCAAGCGCCAGTCGCTTTTGCCCCCATAGCTTGCCGTTTCGCAGTACGCCAAGGATTCCACCCAATCGAGCTGCCCGTCGCCTTTTTTGGTGCCCGAAACACTGGATTTTAAATCCGGGTGTCCCGTGTCCAGCTGCATCCATTCCAGGCCCGTGGCTTTGTCCAAGACGATGTCATGGCCTGCTTCGACGAAATCGTTTTGGCCGAACGCCGGATTGCCGCGCACCAAGCGCAGGTAGTAGCCCCCAGAGCGCATCATGGGGCGCTGGGGATAGCCTTTGATGCGTCCGTCGGCGAAGTTCACACCGAAGAAGGTCGGACTGCCGCCCATGGTGGTGCCGACGTAGGCCGTCGACGTCACGTACTGTGCGTCGATAAAGCGGTTGGCGTTATTCGCCTTAGCGCCTCGGTCGGTGGGGTATTCGAAATTGAAGACCTTCGTGTCCATGTACGGTTTGGCGTCGCTTGGCGTTGATGTCATGTTTCCCATGTTCCCCGTCGCGCCATCGAACCTCATCAAAGAATAGAGCTCTTTGATGGTCGGGACGCGCCAGTCGTTATGTCCGCCCGTGTTGGCGCGGCGCGCCATGGACGGTGCCGATGACCATTCAACATTGGCCTGAAAGTCCTTTTCCCACATGAGCCCCGTGACCAAGTCCGTCACGGTGCCGTCTGCGTTGTCTTGGTACTTGGGCGGGTTCTTGGTGTAGTTGGCGTCTTGGCCGAATTGGTCTTCGCCGGCTTTGGGACACGACCAACTGGCACCGCCACGGGTGCCATAACACTTGGTCTGGCCGGTATCGACCATGGGAAAGGTAAGGCCCGATTGGGCTAGAGAAGGTGTGCAAACACCAGCCGCAGCAAACAGTGCCAACCCAGCCAAAACGGTTTTCATGACGCCTCCCCTGTGTTTCGTCCAGGAGAAGAGTTTGCGTCAACGTTTAGGTGTAGACAAGGCCTTAGCTGGCGGTTTTTTTCTTCGCAGCCGCTTTCTTTTTGGTGGCGGCCTTTTTCTTCGAAGCGGCCTTCTTCTTGGTCGCAGCCTTTTTCTTCGGGGCAGCCTTTTTCTTGGACGCGGCTTTTTTCTTGGCTCCACCTTTGGATTTGGCAGCCAACAGCTCCAACGCTTTTTCCAGCGTCACGTCATCTTTGTCCAAATCTTTGGGCAGGTTGGCCTTGTCGCGACCGTGCGACACGAAGGGCCCCCAACGTCCGATCTTCATCAAAATCGGTTTTTTGTCGTCCGGGTGTTTGCCCAGTTGCACCGGCGGGGTCTTGCCGCTGTCGGCAATCAAGGCGACCGCGCGGTTGAGACCAACCTCCACCGGATCGTCTTCTTTGAGCGACACGTACAAGCCCGACCATTGCAGATAGGGGCCGAAGCGACCGATGCCGGCCTGGATCATTTCTTGGTTTTCCGGGTGCAGGCCGATTTTGCGCGGCAGGCTCAACAGACCCAAGGCGCGCTCGAACCCAACCTCGGCAGCGTTTTCACCCATGGGGATGGAGGAGCGCTTGGGCTTGAATTTTTTGTCTTCGGGATCGATTTCACCGCGTTGCACATAGACGCCGTAGGGGCCTTTGCGCACGGTGATTTCCAACCCGGTTTCGGGATCCGTGCCCAAAACCTTCGGGCCTTTTTCCAGCTCGGCTTGGAACGGATCGGCGTTTTCGCCCGCTTCCGGTGTGACCAACGGGCGGGTGAAACGGCATTCGGGATAGTTGGAACAGCCAATGAACGCACCGAACTTGCCCAGCTTCAACGACAAGCGGCCATCGCCACAGGTCGGACATTTGCGCGGATCCGTGTCGCCTTCTTTTTCCGGTTCGGGGAAAAAGTGCGGCGCCAAGACTTCGTCCAGGGTGTCCAAAACTTCGCGCACGCGCAGCTCTTTGATGCCGTCCACGGCGGCTGAGAAGTTCGACCAGAAATCCTTCAGCACCGTTTTCCAGTCAATACGTCCGCCGGAAATGTCGTCCAGCTGTTCTTCCAAATCCGCCGTGAAACCGTATTCCACGTAGCGTTCGAAATAGCTGGTGAGGAACGTGGTCACCACGCGGCCCCGGTCTTCGGGGATGAAGCGGCGTTTGTCCAACGTGACGTAGTTGCGGTCTTGCAGAACCGAAATAATCGACGCGTAGGTGGACGGACGCCCAATGCCCAGCTCTTCCAACTTTTTCACCAAGCTCGCTTCCGAAAAACGCGGCGGGGGTTGGGTGAAGTGCTGTTCAGGCAGGACTTCTTTAAGACCCAATGCCTGGCCTTCGGTCATGTCGGGCAGGATGCGGTCTTCGCTGTCGGACGATTTATCGCTGGCTTCTTGATAGACCCGGTAAAAACCGTCGAACGCAATCATGGAGCCCGTGGCGCGCATCACAACGGTGCGCTCGGCCTGGGCAATGTCCACGGCGACTTGGTCCAAAACCACCGGTTCCATTTGGCAGGCCACGGTGCGCTTCCAGATCAGCTCATAAAGTTTGAGTTGATCGGCGTCCAAGTGTCCGGCCATTTGTTTGGGATGGCGAAAGACGTCGGTGGGACGAATGGCTTCGTGGGCCTCTTGCGCGTTTTTAGCCTTTGACTTGAAGACGCGCGGCTGGGCGGGCACATAAGCCTCGCCATAATTCTTGCCGATGAGCGAGCGCGCAGCCGCCACCGCTTCGCCCGCCAAAGTCACACCGTCGGTCCGCATGTAGGTGATCAGACCAACCGTCTCGCCACCGATGTTGACACCTTCATACAGGCGCTGGGCGACCTGCATGGTTTTTTTGGCGGAAAAGTGCAGTTTGCGCGACGCGTCTTGTTGCAAGGTCGACGTCATAAACGGCGGCGGCGGATTGCGCCGCGTCTTTTTCTTTTCGATCTTGGCGACGGAAAACGGTCCCGATTCGATGGCGGCTTTGGCCTTCATGGCTGCGTCTTCGGAGCCCAAGCTCATCTTGTCGAGCTTTTCGCCGTTCAGATGCGTCAAGTTGGCCGACACCATCACGCCCGAGCCCGTGTCGAATTGACCGGCAACCGACCAGTATTCTTGCGGCCTGAACGCTTCGATTTCGGTTTCGCGTTCGCAAATGATGCGCAGGGCCACCGATTGCACGCGTCCTGCCGAGCGGGACCCCGGAAGCTTGCGCCACAAAACCGGGCTCAGCGTAAAGCCGACCAAATAATCCAGCGCGCGGCGCGCCATGTAGGCGTCGACCAGCTCGTCGTCCAGCTCGCGCGGCTGATTGAAGGCTTCTTGGATGGCGGCTTTGGTGATTTCGTTGAAAACGACGCGTTTGACGTCTTTGTCTTTGAGAAGCTTTTTCTTCTCCAACACTTCGCGCACGTGCCAGGCGATGGCTTCCCCTTCGCGATCCGGGTCAGTGGCGAGGTACAAACCGTCCGCGCCCTTCATGGCGTCGGCGATTTCCTTGACTTGTTTGGCGGACCGTCCATCGATTTCCCAATCCATGGCGAAGTCTTCATCCGGGCGCACGGAACCGTCCTTCGACGGAAGGTCGCGGATGTGACCATAGCTGGCGAGAACCTTGTAATCGTTTCCAAGGTATTTGTTGATGGTTTTGGCCTTTGCAGGCGATTCAACGACGACGACGTGCATTCAGTCCCCAAACGTACATGCTGTGTTGACACTATTATATAAGTGACACCCGGTTACCGGGATGGCGTTCCAAGCGGCCCGCGAGCTCCAATTCCAAGAGCACCAGCGACACCGCCGAAGGGGAGAATTGGCAGCTACGAACGATTTCGTCAACTGTTACTGGCGATGGGGATAACATTTCTTGAACCGTTGAGCGGGCTTGATCGACTTCTTTCTCATCCACACGCTCGGGTTTTTGTTGTTGAAAATCCAATGACTTAGGTTCGGATAATGGACTGCTGAGTATGGGTCTGAGGACCTCCAAAATATCTTCTGCATTTTGTGTGAGGTTCGCACCGTCTTGGATCAATTTGTTGCACCCAACGGCACGCGGATCGTTTGGGCTACCCGGAACCGCGAACACTTCCCGGCCTTGTTCGAGCGCCATGCGCGCGGTGATGAGCGAGCCGGATTTCAACGACGCTTCCACCACCAAAGTGCCCCGCGCCATACCGGAAATGATGCGGTTGCGTCTGGGAAAATGGCGGGCTTGGGGTTTGGTGCCCAGAGGGACCTCGGAGATTACGGTGCCGCGTTCTGTCAGCTCTTGATAAAGTGCCGCGTTTTCCTTGGGATACACCACATCCACACCGCCGCCCAACACGGCCACGGTGCCGCTGTCCATGGCGCCTTCATGCGCTGCCGCGTCCAGCCCGCGCGCCATGCCCGAGACAATGCACAGCCCCGCAAGGCCCAGGTCGGCGGATATACGCCGGGCGAAGTTCTTGCCGTTCAGCGAAGAATTGCGCGCCCCCACCACGGCAATGGCGCGTTTTTTTAGAAGATGTGTGTGACCCAAGACCGAGAGCAACGGCGGCCCGTCTTCGACTTGGGAAAGCAGGGGCGGGAAATGCTCGTGGGTCTGGATCAGCATCTGACCGCCGAGCTTGTCCAGCGCTTCCAACTCGCGCTCCGCTTCGGCTTTGGGAAACGCTTTAAATGTCTTCGCCCCGCCACGCTTGGCCATGTCCGGCAAAGCGTTCAGGGCAGCTTTGGCCGTGCCGAAGCGTTCCATCAGTTTGTAAAACGTGATGGGCCCGACGTTTTGGCTGCGGAATAGGCGAAGCCAATTCAGGGTTTCATTTTTCGGTTGAGGCATAAATACAAGCTCTTCTTATGGTCGAGTTAGAGTGCTGTATTCTATGCGTGTGGTCAAGGCCGTCTTGGTTGCAGGCGGGGCTGTGCATCGCTATTACACAACCTTCATAAGCTTTTGATAGTGTTTGCCTTATGCAATCGCGGTTGCTCTGTACCGATATGGACCGCGCGCTCATCTCCAATGGGTGTCATGCGGAAAGCCCGCGCGTGCGTGAGCTGGTTTCACGTTTTGTCCGCTGTCCGGATGTGTCGTTGGCGTACGTGACCGGACGTCATCTGGAGCTTGTGCAAAGCGCCATAGTCGAAGACGCGTTCGAGTTTATGGATCACTGGGACTACGCCGAGGCTTAGATGAAGACTGACGTTTTTTCCACAGCGTGTAAATTGTGAGCGATATTGCAAACGGATAGGAGACGAGAATGCCGAGCATGGGCATTGCGGAAAAAATCGTCAGTAGGGAATAAGGTGTTTCGTTACTGAAAGGGCTAAATACCGGCCATTTATTCCGCCATTGCAAATGTAGAGCGCTGGCTGTTGCGGCAGTGCCGAGAAAGAAGATCCAAAATCCTGCCATCCCCTCTTCTAAAACTTTGAGTTCAGGGATTCTTTGGCTCAACCCCCAATAGGCTGTGAGAAATGCAGGGAAGATTGATATCAAGAACCCATTTCGGGCTCGCCCGACGCCAGCGGCGCAGATCAAGACATAGGGGGGAGTATAAACCAAATAGCCAAGCGACAATTGAAGGAAGACTTGTTTTTCAAACATCTAAATGGACCCTGTAGCATTTGAATAGTGGCTATTTGTCTTTCTTCTTCCCAATCTTACTCTCTTCCCCTTTGAGCAGCCGCCGGATGTTTTGATGGTGGCGTACCCAGGCGAGCAGCCCCAATAGCCCCGCCATCACGGCGTGCTGGGGGGTGTCGAGGTAATACGAGTAAATCGGAGCGGCACCCAGCGCGATGAGGGCGGCCAGGGAGCTGTAGCGGAAGATGGCCGCCGTGGCGATCCACGTGGCGATGGCGGCGAGGCCGACGGGCCAGGCTGTTGCCGTCAAAACACCAAGCGTCGTCGCGACGCCTTTGCCGCCTTTGAATTTCAGCCAGACGGGGAAGTTGTGGCCCATGACGGCCCAAAAGCCTGCGGCGAGCATGGCAAACGGCTCGGCGGTCAGCAGGTATGTGATGCCCACCGCAATGGCACCCTTGCCGATGTCCAACACCAGCGTCAGGAATGCTGCAAACTTGTTGCCCGTGCGCAAAACGTTGGTGGCGCCGATGTTGCCGGACCCGATCTGGCGCAGATCGCCCAGGCCGAACAGTTTGGCGATAACGATGCCGAAGGGCACCGAGCCCAACAGATAGCCGCCAATGCCTGCAAGCGCGTGAATGGTGAACATGTCGTCCATATAGGTGGTCCTGCTTTACTTCTTTTTTCGTCGCTCCTGCGAAGGCAGGAGCCTATGGGCCTCACGGTGCGGTGTCTCTCTCAATCATGTCGTAGCACGCACCCATGGACCCCGGATCAAGTCCGGGGTGACGGTGTGTGTACTCTGTGCCCGCAGTGGTGAAAAATTACAGCACCAATCAGCCATCCAAGTCAAAGACCAAACGGCCATCGATGATGGTTTTCAGCACGCGGCCTTGCACCGGGCGGCCGTCGAACGGCGTGTTTTTGGCTTTGGAGATCAAGACCTGCTCGGTCACTTTCCAGCCGCGTTCGGCATCGAAGACGATGAAGTCGGCCGCCGCCCCGGCCTTCAAGCGGCCTGCGGACAGGCCCAGCAATTCCGCCGGGTGTTGGGTGATGAGCCCTAAGGCCTCCAACAAATTCAGATGTCCGTTGTGCACCAGCTCCAACGTGATGGCCAGCAGCGTTTCCATGCCGAGGCCACCATAAGCCGCGTCGGCGAAGGGCAGGCGTTTCATGTCTTCGCTTTTGGGGGTGTGGTCGGAGGCAATGGCATCAATGGTGCCGTCTTTGAGCCCAACGATGATGGCTTCACGGTCCGCTTCGGCGCGCAGCGGCGGCGTGAGTTTGGCAAAGGTGCGATAGTCGCCCACAGCCGTTTCGTTCAGGGCGAAGTACGGCGGGGCCGTGTCGCAGGTGACCGAAATGCCTTTGTCTTTGGCCGCGCGGATCAAGTCCAAGCTCTCAGCGGTTGAGACGTGGGCAAAGTGCAGCCGCCCGCCGGTCATTTCAGCCAAGCGCAAATCGCGCTCGATAATGATCAGCTCGGCTTCTTTGGGAATACCGGTGAGGCCCAACCGCGTCGCGGTCTCGCCTTCGTTCATCACGCCCTCTTCGGCCAAGGTGGGCTCTTCAGGGTGTTGGATCAACATCAGGCCGTATGTGGAGGCATAGCTCAAAGCTTGCGCCATGGTGCGCGCGTTGGGCACGGCCAGGGTGCCATCAGTAAAGCCAAGTGCGCCGGAGTTCGACAGCAAGCCCATCTCGGCCAGCTCCTGGCCTTTAAGCTCTTTGGTTAGGGCACCGTAGGGATACACTTTGGTGAGCCCCGCACGCCGTGCGGCGCGGGCAATGAATTCCACGACCGATCGGTCATCAACGACGGGCGTGGTGTTGGGCTGACACACCGCCGTGGTGACACCGCCGGCGACTGCCGACGCACCGACGTTGTCGAAATCTTTGCCGCTGATCTGAATGCGCATGTCGACCAAGCCCGGGGCCAAGCACTGGCCTTGGCAGTCGACGATGGCGGCGTCTTCGGGCACGCCGTCTTCGAACAGGCCTGCACCGACTTCGGCGATAAACTCACCGTCGGTCAGCACGCCCCCCTTGGCGTCCAGACCCGTGGTGGGGTCGAGCAAGCGGGCATTGACGAAGGCGGTTTTGCCGTGGGCTTGGGGAAGTTTTTGGATCATGCTTCACCCTCCGCGTCTAAAACTTCGGGAGACGGTGCGGCCTTGTCGTTGTTGAGGCTCAACACTTCCAAGCACGCCATGCGCACGGCGACGCCCATCTCCACCTGTTCGCGAATGGCGGAGCGGCCAATGTCGTCGGCGACGTCCGACGCGATCTCCACACCGCGGTTCATGGGGCCGGGATGCATGATCAAGGCGTCGGGCTTCGCGGCTTCCAGCTTGGCGTAGTCGAGACCAAAGAAGTGATAGTATTCGCGCATGGTGGGGAAGAAATTGCTTTTCATGCGCTCCATTTGAAGGCGCAGCATCATGACGATGTCGCAATCTTTGAGCCCCGCTTTCATGTCATGAAAGACTTCAACGCCCAGCCGTTCCGCGTCGGCGGGCAGCAGCGTTTTGGGTGCGATCAAACGCACACGCGCGCCCATGATGTTGAGCAAATGAATGTTGGACCGCGCGACGCGCGAATGCAGAATGTCGCCGCAGATGGCAACCTGCAGGCCGTCCAAATGCCCCTTGCGGCGGCGAATGGTCAGCGCGTCCAGCAAAGCCTGGGTCGGGTGTTCGTGGCGTCCATCGCCCGCGTTGACCACAGCGCAGTTGACCTTTTCCGACAGCAGCTTCACCGCACCGGAACCCGCATGGCGCACCACCAAAACGTCGGGGTGCATGGCGTTCAGCGTCATGGCGGTATCGATCAAGGTCTCGCCCTTTTTGACCGAGCTCGTCGCCACCGACATGTTGACCACATCCGCGCCCAAACGCTTGGCGGCCAGCTCAAAAGACGTGCGCGTGCGCGTGCTGTCTTCGTAGAACAGGTTCATGATGGTGTGGCCCGCAAGGGTCTCGAGCTTCCCGCCGACGGACCGGTTCAGCTCGACATACTCGTCGGCGCGATCCAAAAGCAGTGAAATATCAACGGGGGAAAGGCCTTCGATGCCCAATAAATGGCGCTTGGGAAATACAGACGAATCAAAGGACATATTTGACATGGCCCGCACTATACGCCCACCCGTTTTGGGGTGCAAGTGGCTGAAAACGCCACGGTGTTGATAAATGTTGCCGTGCACGCTTTGGGGGTATTATGATCATCTCAATCAAAAATGAGGGGATGGGTATGGATCAGTGCACACTTGATCATCTGATCGAAGATTTGGCCGATAATCACAAGAATGAATACTCAACGGCTCTGCTGATTGGGGCAGGCTGTTCCAAAAGTGCTGGTATTCCTTTGGCCCAAGGGTTCATTGATGAAATCAAGGCCGATTATCGCAAGGACTATGACCGGGCTAAGGAAAAAACCTATGCCCACTGCATGGGGGCTCTATGCCCTGCAGATCGCCACGCTTTAATCTCCAAATATATTGATAACGCTGAAATCAATCCCGCTCATATCGCCATCGCGCAATTGATGAAGGAAGAATATGTAGACCGCGTCCTGACCACAAACTTCGACCCCCTCGTGATCCGGGCGTGTTCTTTGGCGCACTTCTTTCCGGCTGTGTATGACATGGCCGCTTCACCTAAGTTTTCGGGAAGTATGGTGCGAAACAAGGCTGTGTTTCATCTTCACGGTCAACGCAATGGGTTTGCTCATCTGCATAAAGATGACCAGTTTAAAGCCCTAGAACATTACTTAAAACCATTGTTTTCAGATACGAACACAAATCGAATGTGGATCGTCGTAGGCTATAGTGGCGGAAATGACCCCGTGTTCCGTCAGCTGGCGGAGCTTCATGATTTTGATCGCAAACTGTATTGGGTGGTGCGCGAAAAAGAGGGCCCGTCGAAGGAAGTTCGGGATGCATTAAGCAAAGATGGTAAGGCTGCTTATTGGGTGCATGCAGAAGATGCGGATGCCTTATTTATGAAAATTGCTGATGCGATGGGTTGTTGGCCTCCTGAATTTGCCCAAAAACCTTTTTCTCACCAAAAGGTTGTTTTGAGCACCGTCGCGCAGTTGTCCGTCCCGGGAATGGACAGCTCCCATCTGGACTGGCTTCACGATGCCAATGCAAAAATCGATCAGGCCATTGAAACTCTCGAAAATGATGCTGACGACAAGGGTAATGAACGCGCCTACACGGTGTCTCAAGCTCACCAAGATCTAGCCCTCGGCCAAACGGAGAGTGTCCTCCGTCAAGCCCCGCAAACCGAGGAATTCGCAGATGTGCTGGCCTGGGCATACGTCATTGACGGCGATGCTCTTTTGGGCCAAGCACGCTTGAAAACAGGCGCAGCGGCGGAAGACCGGTTTGTTCAAGCGGGTGAAAAGTACGCCGCAGCCCTGGCGATCAATCCCGACAAGCACGAGGCGCTGAACAACTGGGGCGTTGCTCTATCGGACCAAGCACAGTTGCAAACGGGCGCAGCGGCGGATGAGCTTTTTGTTCAAGCGGGTGTGAAGTTTGCCGCAGCCCTAGCGATTAAGCCCGACCTGCACGAGGCGCTACACAACTGGGGCGTTGCTCTATCGGACCAAGCGCGGTTGCAAACGGGCGCAGCGGCGGATGAGCTTTTTGTTCAAGCGGGTGTGAAGTTTGCCGCAGCCCTAGCGATTAAGCCCGACCTGCACGAGGCGCTACACAACTGGGGCACTGCCCTATCGGACCAAGCGAAGTTGCAAACGGGCGCAGCGGCGGATGAGCTTTTTGTTCAAGCGGGTGAGAAGTACGCCGCAGCCCTGGCGATCAAACCCGACAAACATGAGGCTCTTAGCAACTGGGGCAGTGCCCTAGCCGACCAAGCGAAGTTAAAAACGGGCGCAGCGGCGGATGCCCTCTTTGTTCAAGCGGGTGAGAAGTACGCCGCAGCCCTGGCGATCAAGCCCGACCTGCACGAGGCGCTGAACAACTGGGGTCTTGCCCTATCGGACCAAGCGCAGTTGCAAACGGGCGCAGCGGCGGATGCCCTCTTTGTTCAAGCGGGTGAGAAGTACGCCGCAGCCCTGGCGATCAAGCCCGACCTGCACGAGGCGCTTTACAACTGGGGCGCGGCCCTATCGGACCAAGCGCAGTTGAAAACGGGTGCAGCGGCGGATGAGCTTTTTGTTCAAGCGGGTGAGAAATACGCCGCAGCCCTGGCGATCAAGCCCGACAAGCACGAGGCGCTGAACAACTGGGGCAATGCCCTTACGAACCAAGCGAAGTTGCAAACGGGTGCAGCGGCGGATGAGCTTTTTGTTCAAGCGGGTGAGAAGTACGCCGCAGCCCTGGCGATCAAGCCCGACCTGCACGAGGCGCTTTACAACTGGGGCAATGCCCTTTCGGGCCAAGCGCGGTTGCAAACGGGCGCAGCGGCGGATGCCCTCTTTGTTCAAGCGGGTGAGAAATACGCCGCAGCCCTGGCGATCAATCCCGATAAGCACGAGACCGCATATAATGTGGCGTGTCTCAAAACGTTTATGGGGGACGTGGCGGGGTGTCGGGAGTGGTTGGAAAAGGCCTATGAGGTTGGTGGTGCGGTTGCCTTGGATGGGATGGAAGAGGACCCTGACTTTGCTTCAGTGCGTGATGAAGGGTGGTTCAAGGAACTTCTTGAGAAAGCGCAACAAAATAAACCTAACGCGCCAACGTAATCCACACCGGCATGGTCACCATCGCCGCCAGCGTACTCGCCGTGATAATCCCGGCCATCAGCGGGTTGTCTCCGCCGAGTTCTCTGGACAGCACGTAGGCCGAGGCTGAGACGGGCATGGTGGCGTAGAGGATCACCACTTGGAAGGCTTGGTCGGGTAGGGCGAATTGGGTGCCCAAGGTCCAGGCGATGGCGGGGAGGATGAGGATTTTGAGGCTCGACGACAGGCCCGCGATCTTGGCGTTGGTTTTTAAATGCGGGAAGTTCAGGCCGGCGCCGACGGCCATCAAGGCGATGGGCAGGGCGGCGCGGCCCAGGATGTCCAGCAAGGGTTCGATCACTGGGGGCAGGCTAAAGCCGCTCAAGTTGATGGCGAGGCCGGTGAGACACGCCAGGATCAGCGGGTTGCGGATCACCTCGTTGACGGCTTTGCCCAGGGTGCGTTGGCCTTCGTGGCCCTCTCCCCACACCACCAGCACCAAAACACTCAAGACATTGACCAGCGGCACCACGGCCAAAATGCCGATGGAGATCAGGCCCAAGCCTTCTTCGCCCCAAAACAAAAACGCGGCGACCACGCCGACGTAGGTGTTGGGGCGGATGGTGCCTTGGAAAAAGGAGGTGAACGATGCGGGTTCTAGCTTGAGCACGGGTTTTAAGACAAGCGCCACCGCCGCCGTGCCCAACGTCGCCAAAAACAACGCTAGCCCCATGTCCCACGCGGCCCCACCCGATAAATCCGCGCGCGCCCCGCTGGCGATCAGCAGCGCGGGGAAAAAGACACGATAGGTGATGCGTTCCGCCGGGGCCCAAAAGGCGTCCTCCACCCACTGGCCGCGCTTGAGCCCATAGCCGATCAAGATCAGCACAAACACCGGGGCCAGGGCATTGATCACGCCGAGCATCGTCTATGACCTGTTCTGAAACGCAATGGCGTCGAGCGCCCCTTGCAAGATGTAGGTGGCGGCGAGCTTGTCGATGACTTCACCGCGGCGTTTCCTCGTCATGTCTACATCGTCCACCAACATGCGCTCCACGGCGGATGTGGACAGGCGCTCATCCCAAAAGGTGATGGGCAGGTCCGCATTGGCGGGACGGTCCAACAGATTGCGCACAAAATCGCGGGTGGATTGGCAGCGCGCGCCCTCCGTCCCGTCCATTTCCAGAGGCAGGCCTAAGACCAATGCGCCGACTTCGTGTTCGCTGATCAGGTGTTCTAGGCGCTCTGCATCGGGCGTGAATTTTTTGCGTTTGATGGTTTCCAGGGGGCTCGCCACCGACAACAAGGTGTCGGACAGGGCCAAGCCGATGGTCTTGGAGCCCAAATCCAAGGCCATGAGTTTTTCGCCGCGTTTGAGGCTGGGGCTTAAGTCTTTGAGATCAATGATAGGCATGACCATTCATACCATGGACTTGTGGCTTGCTCCAACGTCTCAAACGCGCATAATCGCGGCCATGATTCACATCCGTGAAGCCACCGCCCAGGATTGGCCGGGCATTTGGGACATTTTCAGCGCCGTCGTGAAACGCGGCGACACCTATGCCTATGCCCCCGACACGTCCGAAGAAGACGCCAAACAGATTTGGATGGCAGCACCCAAAGCGACCTATGTGGCCGTGGACGGTGACGACGTGGTGGGCACGTACTACATCAAAACCAATCAAGTGGGCCAAGGCAGCCATGTGTGCAACGCAGGCTTCATGGTGCACGAAGACCAGCGGGGCCGAGGCTTGGGCCGGAGCTTGGGCGTGCATGCCTTGGACCAGGCGCGCGCGCTGGGCTACCGCGCCATGCAGTTCAATTTTGTGGTGGCGCGTAACACCAGCGCCATTAAACTGTGGGAAAGTTTAGGCTTTGAAACCATTGGCCGCTTGCCCCAGGCCTTCAAGGGCCGGGACGGGTTTCAAGACGTTTTGGTGATGTATCAAGTGTTGGGTGAGGCTTCGTGAACAAGTTCGTTTCCTCCATAGCTGTTGTTTTGCTGTTCAGTCCGTTGAGCGCTTGGGCGCAATTGGACATGACCCCGCGCACGGTCCATGAAGACGAGGCCGAAGTCGACGTGCCCGACCAAGGCCACGACGCTGTTGAAGTCATGGGCCATGAGCTCGAACCCTTAATCGGGGTTTTTGTGGCGACCGACGACGTCAATGTGCGGGGCGGACCGGGCACCAATTTCAAACGCATCGACGGGCTCAAAGGCGGCTTGCGCGTGCGTGCCATAGGCAACTCGAAAGATGGGAAATGGATTGCGGTCTCACAAGACGGAGAGACTTTGGGTTTTGTTTTTGCCAAAATCCTCAAGCCTGTGATCGACGGTACGCTGGGCGAGCAGTTTTTTGGTTCATACATGCACCAAACCAAGCAAGGCGGCATTGCGTGCGATTATCGTTTCCGCTTTGACGGCAAAGTGAAGGTCGAAGGCGACAGCTTTTCCACGTCGGACTACGAAGTCCGCTTTCGCTGCGCCAGCCAACAAGGGGCACGGATTTTTTATGCTCACATGTTTTTGACCGAAGCCCCGGTGAAATCAAGCTCGGGCCAACATCTGATTGGGCTGGACACGCGGTCCATCGGCGATGGCATGGATGAATATCTGTCCAGCCGCTTCCTCTACAATCCCAAAACCGGAAAAATGAAGTTCAACGGCCATTCTCTGCCGCGCTTTGCCACCCCACCCAAGCCGCAGGAATTCCAGACCAAAAACATCAAGGACGCGTTGGTGCAGGCCTTGGAATCGTGCATTGACAGTTGGACCAGCGACGCCTGGGAAGCCTTATTGCAAAGCGACGACAAAAGTGACGTCGCACCAGAGGGCGACGATGTCCAAGACGAGGCCCAGGGCGATCATTTGGGCTGAATTTTGAGGCTGTCCTCGCTCAGATACTTCGCATAGATGTCATGCAACGTGCCGTTTTGCTTCAGCTTGATCATGGTCCAGTTGAACGCATTGAGGTTGATGGATTTGCCGCTGGATTTGCTGAACGCCAGATAAGCCAGCAGTGTGTCGAAGATGGGGCCTGCACTTTTGATCTGGCTGTCCATCCCCAACTCCTTGGCGTTGAACATGGCGATGTCGGTGACGCTGGAAAACAAATCCACCCGTCCACGGGTCAACATTTTTAAGGCTGTCTGCGTGTTGTTGACTTCTGTGATGTTCTCTTCGAACCCTTTGGCAGCCGTAGCGAACTTTTCTCCCATGGATGCCCGACGCACTTTGACGATGGAGTAATCAAACGCGTCGTCCAGGGTGATGTCTTGCAATGATGAATTCTTTTGGGTGAAAAACGCTAACCCCATGCTGACCAACGGCTGGTCGGGGTAGGTGAGGAATTTTTCGCGTTCAGGCGTTTTAAACAGCGGAAATATTCCATCGTATTGGCCCGTTTGCACGTTTTTCAGCGCTCGCGGCCAAGGATAGACTTCGATTTCGACCGTATGGCCCATGTCTTGGAAGACGGCTTGGATGATGTCGATGGCGATGCCAGCATGCAAGGTGTCTTCTGAGCCAATGGCAAAGGGTGGAATTTGGCCGGAGACAAAGCGGAAGTGCTCTGCGCGGGAGGGGGATGCGTCAAAAAGAAGCAGGGCAAGGCCCAAAAGGGCGAGTGGCAATGGTTTTAACACGGTCTTCTAAATCCTGTAATCGACACCCCTGCCACGCACACAATACCACATAGTATTATGATTGGTAGGGCTTCTTGCGCCCCCTGAAAAACGTAAGGTTTCTGGGTTGCAGAGCGTCCCGCCGGGTGGTACTTTCCGCCCTTCATTTCGACGTAATTTTCACCCCGTTTTGTAAGGATGGCACTCCATGTCCCTCGATAAGGACACCGTCAAACAAATCGCTTATCTGGCCCGCATGCGCGTGGCTGATGAAAAGCTTGAGCCGCTGGCCGGCGAACTGTCTTCAATTTTGGATTGGATCGAACAGCTCCAGGAACTCGACACCGATGGCGTTGAGCCCATGGCGTCTGTTTCCGACGTGACTTTGCCCCAGCGCAAAGACGCTGTGACCGACGGCAATTGCCAGTCGGCTGTGCTGCAAAATGCGCCGGACCCCGAAGACGGGTTCTACACGGTTCCCAAGGTGGTGGAGTAAGTCATGACGAAACTGACCGATTTGAATATTGCCTCGGCGCGCGATGGCCTGAACGCGGGCGATTTTTCCGCAGCCGAGCTGGCTGAAGCCTACATCCAAGCTATGGAAGCGGGCCGCGATCTCAACGCTTACATCACCGAAAGCCCCGAAGTGGCTTTGGAACGCGCCCGCCAGTCCGACGACCGCCGTGCTAAGGGTGATAACTTGGGCGCGATGGAGGGTATCCCCATCGCCATGAAAGATCTGTTCTGCACCGAAGGCGTGTTGACCACCGCAGGCAGCCACATCCTGGACGGTTTTGTGCCGCCTTATGAATCCACCGTGTCGGCCAACCTGCGCAGCGCCGGTGCGGTGATGTTGGGCAAAGCCAACTTAGACGAGTTTGCCATGGGTTCGGCCAACATCACGTCGTATTACGGCAACGTCAAAAACCCGTGGAGCGTCAACGCAGGCAAAGATCTGGTTCCAGGTGGTAGCTCAGGCGGTTCGGCGGCTGCCGTTTCCGGTGGTTTGGCCATGGCGGCTACGGGCACGGATACGGGTGGTTCCATCCGCCAGCCCGCAAGCTTTTGCGGTATTGTGGGTCTGAAGCCCACCTATGGGCGTTGCTCGCGCTGGGGCGTGGTGGCGTTTGCCAGCTCGCTGGATCAAGCAGGTCCGATGACCCAAACGGTTCAAGACGCCGCCATCATGCTGGGTGCTATGGCCGGGCATGACCCCAAAGACAGCACGTCGGCTCCGATCGATTTGCCGGACTTTGAAGCTGCCATCACGGGTGATGTATCCGGTCTGACCATCGGTATTCCTAAAGAATACAAAATGGACGGCATGGATGCGGAAATCGTTGCGCTGTGGGACAAGGGTGTTGAGTGGCTGAAGTCCAAGGGCTGCACCATCAAAGACATCTCGCTGCCCCACACCAAGTATGCCTTGGCGACCTATTACATCGTCGCGCCTGCCGAAGCATCCGCCAACTTGGCGCGCTATGACGGTGTGCGTTACGGCCTGCGCGTTCCGGGTGAAAGCTTGGACGACATGTACATGAATACCCGTGGTGAAGGCTTCGGTGACGAGGTGCAACGCCGCATCTTGATCGGCACGTATGCGCTGAGCTCTGGTTACTACGATGCTTACTACATCAAGGCGCAAAAAGTCCGCACGCTCATCAGCAATGATTTCAAAGCCGCGTTCGCAGACGTGGACGCAATCCTCACCCCGACCGCGCCGTCGGCGGCATTTGGCATCGGCGAAAACCAAGACGATCCGGTGGCCATGTATTTGAACGACGTGTTCACGGTGCCGACGTCCTTGGCGGGCTTGCCCGGCATTTCAGTTCCGGCAGGGCTCAGCTCGGCAGGTTTGCCGCTGGGTTTGCAATTGATTGGCAAAGCGTTTGACGAAGGCACGCTGTTAAACGTGGCCTCCGCGCTTGAGGACGCTGCCGCCTTCAACTTCAAACCAGGGAAGGAGGGCTAATCATGGGATACGTTATCAAAGGCGAAACGTGTGACTGGGAAGTCGTCATCGGTTTGGAAGTCCACTGCCAAGTGATCTCAAACGCCAAGCTCTTTTCCGGTGCGGCCACCGACTTCGGTGCCGAAGCCAATACGCAAGTGTCCTTGGTGGACGCGGCCATGCCCGGCATGCTGCCTGTCATCAACGAAGAATGTGTGCGCCAAGCCATCAAAACGGGCTTGGGTCTGAAAGCACAGGTCAACACCAAGTCCGTGTTTGCACGCAAAAATTACTTCTACGCCGATTTACCCCAAGGCTATCAAATCTCGCAAGCGGACCAGCCGATCATCGGTGCGGGCACCATCATCTTGGATATGCCCGACGGCACGTCACGCTCGGTCGGGATTGAGCGGTTGCACTTGGAACAAGACGCGGGCAAATCTTTGCACGATCAAGACCCCAAGCGTTCGTTCATCGATTTGAACCGCACGGGCGTGGCCTTGATGGAAATCGTGTCCGACCCGGATATGCGCAGCCCCGAAGAGGTTGGTGCGTATCTGCGCAAAATGCGTTCCATCGTGCGGTATTTGGAAACGTGTGACGGCAACATGGACCAAGGCTCCATGCGCTGTGACGTGAACGTTTCGGTCCGCCCGGTGGGCTCGGACGAACTGCGCACCCGTGCGGAAACCAAAAACGTGAACTCGGTGCGCTTTGCCATGCAAGCCATCGAATATGAAGCCAAGCGCCAAGTCGAACTGTACGACAACGGCGAAGAGGTGGTGCAGGAAACCCGCTTGTTTGACGCCTCTACGGGCACGACGCGTTCCATGCGGTCCAAAGAACATGCGCACGATTATCGCTACTTCCCGGACCCGGACTTGCTGCCTTTGGTGTTTAGCGACGCCTTGGTGGAAGAAATCAGAGCCACGCTGCCGGAACTTCCGGATGAACGCAAAGACCGCTACATCAATGACTTCGGTCTGTCGCCCTATGATGCGGGTGTGTTGGTCGCGGAAAAAGACACGGCGGCGTATTTCGAAGCCGTGGCAGATGGCCGCGATCCGAAAACGGCGGCTAACTGGGTGATCAACAACATCTTTGCCGTGCTGTCGGACAAGGGTATCGGCATCACCGAATGCCCGGTGACGGCGGACAACCTCGGCAAGCTGTTGGGCTTGATGGCGGACGACACCATTTCGTCTAAGATCGCCAAAGAAGTGTTCGAGATCATGATCGAAACCGGAGATGATCCCGAAAAGATCGTCGAAGAAAAAGGTCTCAAGCAAATCACCGACACAGGTGCCATCGAAGCGGCGGTCGACGAAGCCATTGCCAACGGTGCTAAACAGGTTGAGCAATACAAAGGCGGCAACGAAAAAATCCTCGGCTGGTTCGTCGGCCAAGTGATGAAAGCCACCCAAGGCAAAGCCAACCCCGGCCAGGTGAACAAGTTGCTGAAGGAAAAGTTGGACGGCTAAGGCCTCCTCATCCTCAAAACAGATAAAGCCCGCTTCAGAAATGGAGCGGGCTTTTTGCTGCGCGGACTAGGTTGGTTTTCACAACTCCGTCACCCCGGACTTGATCCGGGGTCCATGGGCCTCAAGGCTCGGACCGCTCGCCCCTGGATTCCCGTTTTCGTGGGAACGACGGTTGGTTCTTGCCTCTTGCTGGGTTTGAGATGCAATGGGGCAGAAACATTAAACATGAGAATCCTTGATTATCTTTATTTTATAAAGTTAAATATAAGGCCTCATGTTTAAGGTTATCTCATGAAACGCACGGACCTCACAGCTGAACTGCGTGTGCCCTATACCCCCAAAAGGGGCTATGGGGTCATGCATGTTGAGGAGGCGGGCTATGAAAACATGTGGTTCGTGGTTCCCCCCGCACCGCCGAACGACATTCCGCCCAATATGCCGCGCGGCGTGATCGCCCGGGCGAACGACGTGATCAGTCGACGTCCCCATTGGAAAGACGCATCCCAGCGTGACCAATTGGCAGCGCTGTTGCTGGCGAAGCGCGAAGCGTTGTCGTCGTCTCGCATGGAAGGTACCTGGTCCACGATCGACCATGTCCTGACCCCGAGCGAAGCGTATGACGACGACGAAGGCCGGTCGGACAATCTGGCTGTTCGCGGATATGCGACGGCATTGTATCAAGCCTTGGGCATCGTTGAGGAGTACGGTGCAAAATCCGTGAATGTTGATTTGGTGTGCTTGATCCATGAAATGTTCATGTCCAAAGATCCCAGCTTTTTGCACCGCGCGGGCGAGCTGAGAGCGCCTGACCTAGCCGGGAGTGTGGTTCAAATTGGGGGAGGTGGGCGTAAAGAAGATGCGATCTACAACCCAGCCCCTCCCGAACATGTCCAACGTTGTATAAAAGACGTCATGGCGTGGATGCGTGATGATGTTATCTTGGAAATGGGTGATGCCGGAATGGGTATGGCGTTGCCCGTGCGTATGGCGGTCGGGCATGCACATTTTGAAGCCGTTCACCCTTTTCCCAATGGTAATGGACGTGTTGGGCGGATGTTATGGCCCTTGCAAATGATGCTCTATGGGCGGCTTCCGCTTTATCTTTCCGGCTATGTGGAGGCCCATCGGGAGGCCTACAATTCAGCTTTGCAAAGTGCTCAAAAACAGCTCGACTACCACGACATTGTGAAATTCGTCTGCGAAGCCATTTTGGGCTCGTATGACGAAGAAATGTGGACCAAACGCGCTATTGGCGTATTACCTGAACGGTGGCATGAAAGACGGAAGTTCCGTGAGGGCTCGGCGGCTGAGCGCGCCCTTGAGGTCTTAACGCACACGCCCATCATCACCATGACGGGGCTGCAACAGCAACTGAACGTCAGCGCACCTGCTGCGGCTAAAGCATTGAAACAGTTGGTCGAGGCCGAAATTATTCGAGAAAGAACAGGCTATAAGCGCAATAGAGTCTTTGCCGCTGAAGAGGTGATCCAAATTCTTGGCCGCCCGTTTGGCGAACGCCCTGAGCGATCTTTAGAGCAGATGAAAACATAGGCTTTCAATTATTTTAGATTATGCTAATATGCGCGCAACGACATATACAAGCAGTGGAGGAGTACACTATGTCCGTGATGACCAAGATTTTATCCGCAGGTGTTTTGGGCGTGGCTTTGATGGCTGCCCCTGTTTTGGTTTCCAGCCCCGTCCTCGCAGATGGACACGGCAAAAAAATGGAAGAAATGAAGGCCAAAAACGCTGAGCACAAAAAAATGGCTGAAGAGCGCCAAGCCAAAGCCAAAGCCATGAACGAAGACATGATGAAGCTCAACAAAGAGCACCAAGAAGCGGTGAAAGAGCTGAACGAAAAAATGCAAGACGCTATGAAATCCGCCAAAACGCCGGACGAGCGCAAAAAAGCTTCCATGGATCACAACGAAGCCATGAAAAAAATGCAAATGGAATTCCAAGAAAAGCGCAAAGCTTTGATGGACTCCATGAAGTAAGAGACTTCAACGCGACCAAAGAAAAACCCGCCTCAGACCGAGGCGGGTTTTTTGTTGTTTGGGCGCAGAAGGCTTACTTGCCGAACATGCCGCCAAGCGCGTTGACGGCGTTGCCTGTGCCGGACGACCCGCTGCTGGACGTGGCCGCACAGGTGGTGACGATTTGCACGGCGCTGACACCGACACTGGTAGACATGGCCGCTGTGCCTTCGCCTTCAGCCGCCGTCAAAAAGGACGTCATGGCCACAGCCGGGATTTGCACCATGGATTGGTCCAAGGCACAGCCACAGACTTTGGCGGTGTAGCCTTCGCCCGTGCACCAGCCAGTGAACAAGTTTTGCGTTTCAGTCGAATAGCCGTCCAGCGCCAACGCCGGGGTGGACAGGAGTACAGCCGTAGCTGCGCTGAGAATGATCTTTTTCATGAGAAACCTTTTCAAATTTATCTGCGAGAAAGTGTGTTGGGGAATTCCATTTTGATTTTGGTCCCCCGGTTTTCGGTGCTGATGATGTCAAGCTTACCACCTAAACTTTCCACCATGGAATTGACAATGCCAAGCCCCTGGCCCGTGCCGATATCGCCGTGGGGCGAAACGGTCGAGACGGTGCCGCTTTTGATCTTTTCGACTTGATCGCGGGTCATGCCGACCCCGGAATCGCGCACAACCATGACAAACGTGTTGTCCTTGGGGTCGACCTCGGTGTTGATGGCAACATTTCCGCCTTCGGGGGTGAACTTGATGGCATTGGATACCAAGTTCATCAGTGCGCGGTACATATCTTGCGGATCACCGACCAGGGTTGGGAAATCGTCGGCAACCTCAGACGACAAGCTGATTCCACGCTCTTTGGCTTTGGCAGCGAACATGTCATGGATTTCATCGACTAAGTCAGTGATTTGAACGGTTTTGGGGCGTTTGGCAGGGCCGCTAAACCCGGCGTGTTCGCCCAAAAGCGAATTGCACACGTCCAATAGCCTATGTGCGGAGCGGTCCAGCGTTTCGACAAACCCTTTGTACTGTGGCGGTTCGATTGGACCGCTGACTTCATTTTTCAGCATGGCCAAGTACCCCAGCATCGCTGTGAGGGGGTTTTTGAGATCGTGCACGATCTCTGCAATGCTTTGAGAATGCAGCATTTCCAGCTGTGCTTGACGCGCAATCGCCTCCTTAAGAGCCGTTTCCGCAGCTTTCAGAGCGTCCTTCGCATCGGTATGATCAGACATACAAAATACTCTTTAATCCGAGCCCCCACTTACATACCCCACGGCTATTTTTACTGATTCCAAAATCAGGGTCTAGGGGGCAAATGTAATTAAGTTATGAACAGAAAACTACGCGTTTGTGAGTATTGCCCTGAATGCGTACCTCAAGTTATATTATCATCTTATAAATAAGAAGTGGACGGGCATACTCACAAGCTGGCCTGACTGGGCTGGGCAGCAAATGGATATCGGACATGGGTACCGTGGATATCTCTCGCGTTTTATATATCGAAGATGAAACGCCACTGGGCGATCTGTTTAGAACCGTTATCACGGACGCGGGGTATCGCGTAGACGTGGCTGAAACCGGTCAAGACGGCCTGGACGCTTTCGAAGCGCACGCACACGACGTGGTCGCGATCGATTACGAGCTGCCCGACATGAAAGGGCTGGAGCTAGCACGCAAGCTGTTGGAGATGGATCCGGAGCTGCCCATCGTCTTTGTGACCGGATCCGGGAATGAGCAAGTGGCGGCCCACGCGATGGCGTTGGGGGTGATGCATTACGTCATTAAGGACAGCATGCGAACGTACCTGACGTTGCTGCCGGAAATTATTGAAAGCCTCGACCAACAGCGCAAACAAAAGGTCGCTTCGCAAAAGCTGTTTAAAGCGATTTTCGAAAATTCCACCGAAGGCATGGTCGTGATCAATGGAGACGGCCTCGTTCAGGTCTTCAATCCTGCCGCTGAAAATTTATTCGGCTATAAGAGTGATGAGGTCGTGGGCGAAAACGTCTCGATGCTGATGCCTCAAGGCGAGCGCCCGGAACATGAAGAACTGGTGCGCAAATCCGATTTGAAATTGCGCCGCCTCATCCATCAAGCGCGTGATCTAACGGCTCAACACAAAGACGGTTCAATCTTTCCCATCGAGTTGAACATTTCGCCCATGGTGGTCGATGGCCGCAAACGGGTTGTTGGGATATTCCGCGATATTACAGAGCGCAAAGCCATGGAAGCCAAACTGCTCATGAGCGAAGAGCGACTGTCCAGCAGCTTGCGCTTCGCCAACATCGGCAGTTGGGATTGGAACATTGAAACGGGTGAGCTGTATTGGACCGAAAGCATTGGCACGCTGTTTGGGTATGAACCGGGCGCGTTGGAAACCAGCTATGACAACTTCGTCGCAGCCATTCACCCAGACGACCGCGAAGCGGTGACATCCGCCGTTACGGCATGTGTGGAAAACGGGTCAGAGTACGACATTGATCACAGGGTCGTATGGCCCAACGGAGCTGTACGCTGGCTGCATGAGCGTGGGGATGTGTTGCGCGATGAAGATGGTAACCCCCTGCGTATGCTCGGGGTCGTAAGTGACATTACTGACAAAAGGGCAGCCCGGGAGGAGCTGGCTCAGGCCAAAGAAGACGCCGAAAATGCCAACATGGCAAAGTCGGAATTTCTGTCGTCCATGAGCCACGAGCTGCGCACACCCTTGAACGCCATTTTGGGGTTTGCCCAGTTGATGGAAATCGATCCGCGCGCACCGTTGAGCGATGAACAAAAAGATTACATGCAGCACGTGATCAAGGGTGGCAATCATCTGTTGGAACTGATCAACGAAGTCTTGGATTTGGCCAAGATTGAGGCGGGCAAGCTTGCTTTGTCGATGGAAAGCATCGATACGGGCCAGTTGATTGATGAGTGCTTGAACTTTGCCGCCACACTGGCGGACAAACGCGCCATCACCATCCACGATCAAGTGCAGCGCAATGTAGCCCATGTCTGGGCGGATCATCTGCGCACCAAACAGGCCTTACTCAACCTGTTGTCCAACGCCGTGAAATACAATCGCGAAGGCGGAGAAATCACGATTGCCACCAAGCTGGTCAACGGCTCGATGCTGCGCATTTCAGTTTCCGATACAGGGAACGGCATTGCCCAAAATCAAATGGAAGAGCTGTTCCAGCCCTTCAATCGATTGGGCGCCGACGCGAGCGAGGTCGAGGGGACAGGTATTGGTTTGACGCTGACGAAAAACCTCGTCGAAGAAATGAGCGGCGCCATCGGTGTCCAAAGTACGCCCGGCGAAGGAAGTACGTTTTGGATTGATTTGCCGGTGAGCGAGTTGGCAGTGGTCGAGAAAGTTCTGGAAGACCAAGGTGAAGTGTCTTTTGATCTGCATCTTCAAGATGGTGTGCGCAAGCTCTTGTATGTGGAGGACAATCCGGCCAACTTGGCGTTAATGGAAGGCATCATGGGCCGCATTGATCATCTGGATATGATATCGACCCACACGGCAGAACTGGGCTTGGCGATGGCGCAAGCAGAATCCCCTGACGTTATCGTATTGGATGTGAACTTACCCGGTATGAACGGCATTGAAGCGGTCAAGGCGTTGAAGACAAACGACGTGACCAAGTCGATCCCCGTTTTAGCGCTCAGTGCGAACGCCATGCCCAAAACCATCGAAAGCGGAAAACGTGCCGGCTTTGATGCGTATTTAACGAAGCCGGTTGTGCTCAAAGATTTGATGGCGGCGCTCGACCAAGCGCTACACCCGGCATAAAAAAAGCCCCACCGTTTGAGCGGGGCTTTTTTTGTAATTTTGTGTCGTCCTGAAATAGGTTTAGCCGTTGGCGACGTCCGCAAATGCAGGGATTTGGTCGAAGTTCATGTAGCGATACACATCGTCCGCTTTGTCTTTGAGGCTTGCGACTTTCTCCAGGTATTCGTCCTTCGTCGGGATTTTACCCAACAGGGCGCAAACCGAAGCCAGCTCGGCGCTGCCCAGATAGACATTGGTGTCGATGCCCAAACGGTTGGGGAAGTTGCGCGTGGACGTGGACATGGCGGTCGAGCCTTTGCGGATTTGTGCTTGGTTGCCCATACACAAAGAACAGCCCGGCGTTTCCATGCGCGCACCCGTTTTGCCGAGGATGGAGTAATAACCTTCTTCGGTGAGGATTTGCGCGTCCATCTTGGTGGGCGGCGCAATCCACAAACGCGTCGGCAGATCGGACAGACCGTCCAACACATTGGCGGCGGCGCGGAAGTGACCGATGTTGGTCATGCACGAACCGATGAAGACTTCATCGATGGTTTCGCCTTGAACGGCAGACAGCGTTTTTACGTCGTCCGGGTCGTTCGGGCAGGCGACCAAAGGCTCTTTGATGTCGCTCATGTTGATTTCGATAACGGCGGCGTATTCGGCGTCGTCGTCGCGTTTCATCAATTGCGGATCGGCGATGAATTTCTCCATGGCTTCGATGCGGCGCGTGAGCGTTCGTTCGTCATGGTAGCCTTCTTTGATCATCCACTTCATCAACACGATGTTGGAGCGCATGTATTCAATGATCGGCTCTTCGTTGAGGTGAACGGTACACGCAGCAGCGGAACGTTCAGCGGCAGAATCAGACAGTTCAAACGCTTGCTCGACCTTGAGATCGGGCAGGCCTTCGATTTCCACAATGCGGCCGGAGAAGATGTTCTTCTTGCCCGCCTTCTCAACCGTCAACAGACCGTCTTGGATGGCTTGATACGGAATGGCGTTGACCATGTCGCGCAGCGTCATGCCGTCTTGCAGTTCACCGGTGAACTTGACCAAAACCGATTCGGGCATATCCAACGGCATGACGCCCGTGGCTGCACCGAACGCAACAAGGCCGGAGCCCGCGGGGAACGAAATACCCAGCGGGAAGCGGGTGTGGCTGTCGCCGCCGGTGCCCACGGTGTCAGGCAACAGCAAGCGGTTGAGCCAGCTGTGGATCACGCCGTCTTGCGGACGCAACGCGACACCGCCACGGGTCTCAATAAAGTCCGGCAGGGTTTTGTGTGTGCTGACGTCAACCAGCTTCGGATACGCCGAGGTGTGGCAGAAGGACTGCATCACCAAGTCAGCAGAGAAGCCCAAGCAGGCCAAGTCTTTCAGCTCGTCCCGGGTCATGGGGCCGGTGGTGTCTTGGGACCCGACGGTGGTCATTTTCGGCTCGCAGTAGGTGCCGGGGCGGATGCCTTTGCCTTCGCCCAAGCCGCAAGCTTTACCGACCATTTTTTGCGCCAGCGTGTAGCCTTTGCCGGTGTCTTCCGGTTCCGCCGGAACGCGGAACAGATCAGAAGCAGGCAGGCCCAAAGCTTCGCGCGCGCGCGCCGTGAGACCGCGACCGATAATTAACGGGATACGACCGCCTGCGCGGACTTCGTCGAAGATGACTTCGGATTTGACGCTAAACTCGGCAATGACTTCGCCGTTCTTCAGGGCTTTGCCTTCAAGAGGGCGCAGTTCGATCTCGTCACCCATGTTCATTTGCGACACGTCCAGCTCGATGGGCAGTGCGCCTGCGTCTTCCATGGTGTTGTAGAAGATCGGTGCGATTTTGGAGCCCAAGCACACACCGCCGAAGCGTTTGTTGGGTACGAACGGAATGTCTTCGCCGGTCCACCACAAAACGGAGTTGGTTGCGGATTTGCGTGAAGACCCGGTGCCGACCACGTCGCCCACGTAAGCGACCAAGTTGCCTTTGGCTTTTAAGTCTTCGATGAATTGGATCGGGCCGCGCACGCCGGGGTCTTCCGGAGTGATGCCGTCGCGCGGGTTTTTCAACATCGCCAACGCGTGCATGGGAATGTCGGGGCGGGTGAACGCGTCGGGTGCCGGGGACAGATCGTCGGTGTTGGTTTCGCCGGTGACTTTAAACACGGTCAAGGTCAGGCTTTCCGCGACTTCGGGGCGGGATGTGAACCATTCACCATCGGCCCACGATTGCATCACGGCTTTGGCGTTTTCGGACCCTTTGTCGGCTTTTTCTTTCACGTCGAAGAAGTAGTCGAACACCAACAAAGTTTTCTTCAGGCCTTCGGCCGCAGCAGCGCCGCATTCGCCGTCGTCGATGAGCTCAATCATCGGCTCAATGTTAAAGCCACCCAGCATAGTGCCCAGCAGTTCGGTCGCGCGCACGTTGGAAATCAACGGGCACGCGGTGTTGCCTTTGGCGACGTCGGCCAAAAAACCGGCTTTGATGCGCGCGGCGTCATCGACGCCTGCCGGAACACGGTTGGTCAGTAAATCGACCAAAACCTCTTCTTCGCCTGCGGGCGGGTTTTGCAACAGCTCGACCAGCTCAGAAGTCTGTTCGACGGACAAGGGAAGGGGGGGAATGCCTAGAGCTTCGCGCTCGGCGACGTGTTCACGGTATTTAGCCAGCATGTTTTTTCTATCTCCAGTTCGCGCCTTTTTCGTCTCTTTTGCAAGGATCATATTGCGGCGCACAAAGCGGGGAATCAATTTCTGGCGCTTAGATACTGCAAAAAAGTCCGTTTGTATAGGTTTTCCACCCCAAAGGGTGGCTATTGCCACTGCAAACGGTGTGAATTGATCTATTTCACATATGGCTTATATAGTGCGGAAATCAAGGGGTCAGTAGGGGAATCCTACCCGTTACGAGGCAAATTTTTGTGAAGAGGATTTTTTTGCAAAGCGCACAGACGATGTGGAACACAACGTTTGTCTGATCGGGCGATTTCCGGCACACTTGGCGTCATGAATTTATCTCAGTTCCACCCCACGCGTCGAAAGCTGATCCGCACCTTGTTGATGGGGGCTTGTTTGTCGCCGGCTTTGATGGCGGTGCTGAAGGCAGGCTCGGCCGCTCAGCAAGAGCCCATCACCCAGGGCTTTCAAACGGTGGACGGTGATGTGCGGCTCAATGGCCGTCCCGCCCAGGTGGGCATGGTTGTTCGTCCCACAGATGTGTGCACCACGGGGGCTGACGGTTCGTGCGTGATTATCATCGGGGAGCACGTGTTTTTACTGCGTGAAAATGCTGAGGTTGAGTTTGAGGTGGAACACTTCGAAGAAGGCTTCGACACGTCCCGCACCGTCACCCAGCGCATTCGCGTGGCAGCGGGGGCTTTGTTGGGGGGCTTTGCCAATACGCAAGCCACCATTGACACGCCGCTGGCGACCATCGGCATTCGCGGCACCGGCCTGTATGTGGAGGCGCACGCGGACCGCGATTACGTGTGTTTGTGTTATGGCAAAGCAGAACTACACCCCAAACTGAAGCCTAGCTTGGTGCAACACTTAGATACGTTTCACCATGAAACCCCGCGCAACCTGTTCGCAGACCCCTTGGCCCATGGCGGGCGGGTCATTGCACCGGAAAAGATGATCAACCATCAAGACGAAGAATTGATCATGTTGGAAGCCCTGGTGGGCCGCATCCCCCTGTTTGGTCCTGAGCCCATCAAAATGCCGAGCTAGTCGTAACTGAACGGCAAAAGCGCTTGCCGTCGCCTGGCCCAAAAACCATTGAAAGCTTGACTTTTTGGCTGCTTGAGAGGCTTATGGCGCTTACGTATTACATATGTTTCGGCTTAACCTAGATAATCGGTGCGCTGTTTAAGCTGAGTTATCCCCTGACATTGTGACCGTAAAACCCGTGATGCCCCCACATGGTGTGGGGGATTTCATCAGGGTGTCTGTTTAAAGGAAACATAAGATGGCGACTGGTACTGTAAAATGGTTCAACCCGACCAAAGGTTTTGGCTTCATCGAACCCGATGACGGCTCGAAAGACGCTTTTGTGCATATTTCTGCGGTTGAACGCGCTGGACTGGGCACGTTGAGCGAAGGCCAAAAGGTAACGTACGAGCTGCAAGCTGGCCAAAACGGAAAGTCTTCCGCTGAGAACCTAGTCGTTGAAGGTTAATCCGATTAACCAGAGGTCAAGACTGTGATCACGATCGAAAAGACACGCGCTGACCAGCTGCGCGCTTCCAGCGAACGCAGGGCTGAGCGTGCTCAGCTCGAAAAAGAAATCGAGGCGCAGGAAAAGGCGGAACAAAAATCCCGCTTGCGTGCGCTTCGTCTTGCCCGCGAAGCGGAAGCCTGAACAAAATACTTCTTTGGGGATAGCTTTGCTGCGTTCTGCATGGCTTCACCAATATGGAGATACGGCCTAATGTCGGACGACATCGATCCACAAGAGCAGGCCAAGTTTCTCGCTTTGCTAAGGCGCAGCGAAACGGATGCGATTGTCCAAAAATTGGACGACAACACCATTATCCGGGACTGGAAGCGCCAACTTGCTGAAAATGAAGTCGAACGGCGCAAGGGGCGTGGGGGCTCTCAACCGAAAGGTGGAGGGGCGCATTCCCCACAGACACATGCGGCGGCTCAGCTTAAGGGTTGGATCATTACCGGCGTGCTAATCGTTTGCGCCGTTCTCATCGCATATGTCTATATTGCGGATCAAATGAGCAATTAAAAGGTGTGCGTTGCGCATAAAAAAAAGAGCCAGGCGGCTCTTTTTTTATGCGCGCTTTTTGTGCGCTTAGTTGTTTTTTGCACCCTGAACGATCCAGCTGCGCAGCTTTTTGCGTTCGGCTTTGTTGGGCTCGCCCTGTTCATTGTGCGGCATCTTCAACCCGCCTGCGGCGCGGCCTTCGATCAAAACCATTATGTTCGACGTGACCGGATCGCCGGGCACGATGATGGGGCCGTGTTTGGTGCCTTTCATGAGGCTTTCGTAGGTCGTCATGTTCAGGCCACTGGCTTCATAGCCGCTGCCGCCAGCGATGTGACAGTCAAGGCAGAGCTCTTGGATCACTTGCGACGGGCGCCCGGCGTAGTCCGCCTTGGTCGCGCCGCCGACAATCCATTTGCGCAGGATGCGGCGGTCTTCTTTGGTCATGTCGCGCTTGTCGTTGTGCGGCATGGAGATGGAGGCATCCGTGCGCCCTTCCAAAACGGCCATCAAGTTCGACGTCAGCGGATCGCCCGGGACGATGATTTTGCCGTGCTTGGTGCCCGCCATCACGCCTTCGTAGCTGTCTAAGCGCAGGCCGCTCGCTAGGGTGCCGACGCCATTTGCATTGTGACATTCGACGCAATAGGTGTCGAAAATCGGCTGCACGTCAGCTTTGTAGCTGGTATCGGCGGCCACAGCGGTGTGAGCCGAAAGCGTTGCAACAAGGGCGGCAGAGAGTTTCAAAAGGCGGTTCGTCAAGGTTTTCAAGGGCTTCATCCGGGTCCTGTTAGACTTTAGAACGTTATTTATATGACTTTGCGCTAATCTATTAGTCCGAACAGCGCATAAGATCAATGTTTTTCCCTCTTTTTGATAGGGGCATTGACGTGATTTTGGGGTTCGGACGGGGTTGATATTTGCCCCGAGGCTGTCAAACTTTGCGTCATGCCGTTGCGAGACCACTATGACGCCCATGTGCTGCCGCATCTCATCGACGTTGCCATGCGTGCGCCGATGGCGTCGCGTGAGCGTGAGCAGTTGATACCCCAGGCCTCGGGCTCCGTGTTGGAGATTGGCGCAGGCTCTGGTTTAAACATGCCCCATTATTCCGCTGAGGTGACGCACCTGTTGGCGTTGGAACCGAACCACAAACTGCGCGCCAAGGCGGCGCGCAAAGCTGGGGCTACCTCCTTTCCCGTTGAGTTCATTTCCCTAAAAGGCGAAGACTTAAGCCTGGAGGCGGCGTCGGTGGACACCATCGTCACCACGTGGACGCTGTGCTCCATCGCTGACGTTGAAAAGGCGCTGGCCGGCATGTTCCGGGTTTTGAAACCGGGTGGACAGTTGTTGTTTGTCGAGCATGGCCGCGCGCCGACAGAGAGGCTGGCCCGCTGGCAAGACCGCCTCACCCCGGCGTGGTCGTGTTTTGCCGGAGGGTGCCGCCTCAACCGCCGCCCGGATCAACTGATCGCTGAGGCTGGCTTTGAGATTGAGCAGATGGAACAAGGCTTCTTGGACGGCCCGAAGCTGTTGACGTATCATTACAAAGGGCTAGCGCGGCGTGCTTAGCCACAAAAAGGGGGAACATCATGAGACTTCATCCATTCAAATCGTGGTATGCACCCGTTTTAGCGGCGTTGCTGATTTTACCGGTTTGTGCCCAAACCGAAGCTGGCGAAGACATCAAAGTTGGCGGGACAAAGGCTTGGTTGGAAAAGCCGGACAATCCCGTGGCCGGTTTGGTTATCGTTCCGGGTGGTGGCGGATTGTCAAAGAACGACCCTTTGCAACGTCTCAGAAAAGACATTGCAAACCAGGGGGTTGCTGTGTTGTCAGTCGACAGCAAAACTAAGCTTCGGGCAGCCACGAAATTGATGTCGCAAATCGCCAAGCCCGTTAACGTCGCCGCTGTCAGCCGGGGCATGATGGGGGTCACAAAAACCTTATCCAAGCAAAGCTTAAAACTGAAAGGGCTGGTCTTGGTTGCAGGGGATTTGAACTTCATGCGTCAAAAGCTCAAAGATCCGGGCAAGTTGCCGCGCACCCTTGTTATTCATCATCGCCAAGATGGTTGTCAAAAAACACCACCTTCGGCCGTTGAGGGTTTTAAAAAGTGGGCCGGTGCGAAGGTGAAAGTTGTGTGGATGGACGGCGGGCAGAATCGCGGCAACCCTTGTGGACCAGATGCGTATCACGGCTTGGCAGGGTTGGAGGACAAAACCGTGCGTGCCATCGCTGAGTTTCTCAAACCGTAAGAGCGGGCTGTTGCCCCTAACGCGATGTGTCCTGGAATGCTGCTGCAGCTTTTGCGTCTACAGCGTTTTGCCGGCTGGCGAAGCCAAAACAGACCCCGCCCACAATCGGCAAGCTGATGCACAATAATAACACGGTGTCATAACCAGCGACCGTCCAAATGTGCGCGGCCAGCGACGGCGCCAAGGCGTAGGCCATCAGATACGGAACGGCCAATAGGCCTGAAATGGTCCCAAAACCGGAACGGCCCATGATTTCGGCCACCACCAGCGGCTTGGTGATGGAGGTGACGCCATACCCTGAACCTTGGAACAGGGCAAAGGCCAAAAGGCCCACCAAAAGGAATCCTGCGAAATACAGTGAAGAAGACGCCAAGGCCAAAAGTACGAAGGTCATTCCCGAAATAAAGAACACGGACACACGGTGATCAAAAACCATCATCGCCACCCGACCGAAGACCTGCATGGGTCCGATGAGGGACGCAATCACAACCGCCAAGGTGGCCGACGCGCCCCTGTCTTCCAAAATCGGCAACATGTGGGACACCAGCATGGTGTGGTTGAGGCCAATGGCCGTGTAGGTGACGGCCAACAGCCAAAACGCCGGTTGACGCAAAATGTGCGACGGTCCGCGCGCGACTTGCCCCTTGTTGTGAGAAACCGTGCGCCGAAAACCATGCGCGGCCCCGGTCCCCAACCACAATAACGGAGCGGCGACAAAAATAACGATCAGTCCAAAGGCGTGGGTGGCTGTTTGCCAACTGAACGCAGCCGCAAGAAAATTCGCGATGGGAAAGCATAATGTGCTGGCGAAGCCCGCAGCCAAAGTCACCAGCGTAATGGCTTGTTTTGCCCCCCGGGGGCGAGAGTGCGTCAGGTATGCAAAACACGGCTCATAAAGACATCCCGACATGCACAGCCCAATGAGGATCCAGATGGCAAAGAAGACTTCATAGCTTTGTGTAAAGCCGAGCATGAAAACGGCGCTACCGCCAACAACGGCGCACGTCGTTAAGACATAACGCCCCCAGCCACGATCGATTAAACGGCCCATCACGGGTGCGCAAAGGGCAGAGACCACCAGCGCTGCGGTCATCGCCGCACCCAGTTCCGCACGGCTCCACCCTTGGGCGGTTTCCCAATGCAGCAACAGGGCTGGGAAGATATAAAACAGCCCGGCCCAAACCAATGTCTCCCCAAACGCTAAGGACCAAACGGCGCGGTCCGCTTTGAAGACCATGGTTTTCACAGATTTAAGCATTTATGGACCTAAGCGAGCCGGACACGCAAACGTGTGTGACACAGTTTATTTCTTTTTTCTCAGCGGCCAGCGGCTTTTTGCGTGCGGCTTAAGCGGGTAGGTTTTGACCACAGTGAACGGTTCGTCTTTTGATTTTTGACGCACCAGCGCGATCAGGTTGAAGGTCCAGGATTTGTCGGTCAAGACCTTGGCGATTTCCGGCTCTATGGCGTCGAACACAGTTTTGCGCTCTTTGTCTTTCAAGCGTTCGCTCAAGGTCATGTGAAAGCGAAATTCATCCATCACATAGGGATAGCCCCATTTATCAAGCATCTTTTTTTGCGACTTGGTGAGATCCGCTTTGAGGCGTTTTTGCGTTTCTTCTGCGCTGGGCGGTGCGCGGAAGTTGTCGAACGATTTGACGCACGTCTTGGCGAACGCGTCCAAATCTTCACACGCCTTTTTCGGGCGCAAGGCGATAAACCCGTCGAGTTCCGCCAGCTCCAACGCCGGGACCTTAAACGGCTTTTGCCCGGCTGCGAACGCTTCCAAGGCTTCGTCCAACATGGCCCGGTCCGTCGTCTTGGACAGATAAAACGGCGGTTTTAAGGTCCCATGGAACCCATAATGGCGCGCAGATGCGGTGATCTCGCGTAAACGCTCCGGTTTGATGCCGTCCAGCTTGGGAGGCTTAACGTCAACGCCTTGGAAACTGTCCCAGCCCAACAGTTTTGACGCACAGCGCCACAGCTTGCTGTCCGGCTCAGGCATGTAATAGATCGCGTAGCGCGCCTTGGCCATAGAGGCCCCCTTTTTATTGAGCTTAGTACGCCCGTTCGCCAGCGCACCAGACTTGATTGACCAAGGGCATTTTATCCGCCATGCGCACGCGCACCAAATCGGCGCGTTTGCCCGGCGCAATTTCACCGCGATCCGTCAAGTTTGCCGCGTCGGCCGGGTTGACGGTCGCCGTGCGAACAGCTTCGGGCAAATGAATGCCGTCGACCTCTTGGCACATGGTGAAAATGCCCTGCAATATGGAGCCGGGATAATAGTCGGACGACAGAATGTCCATGGCCCCTTCTTGGGCCAATTCTCGCGCAGAAATGTTACCGGAATGTGACTTGCCACGGACCATGTTCGGTGCGCCCATGAGGATGTGAAGCCCCTCATCGCGGGCCGCACGGGCGGCTTCGATGGTTGTGGGAAATTCAGAAATGCTGACCCCTTCGCCTTTGGCTTCGTCCACGTGGGACAGGGTGGCGTCATCGTGGCTGGCGAGGGGCAGGTTGTGCGCTTTGCTGATTTCAACGATCTTGTCGCGGTTGGGTGCGCTGAATTTTTCCGACGTTTCGATGTGCTCTTTGATAAACGCGTCCATCTTTTCCGGCGAGAAGTGATATTTGCCCTGATAATATTCGCGATATTTTTCAATGTCGGCAAATTGACGTTGCCCCGGTGCGTGGTCCATCAAGGATACCAGCTTGACCAAGTCGTGGTGTGCAAATGGCTCAAACAAATCGACCACGGTCTCAAAGCTCAACTCACAACGCATGTGCAGGTAGTGATCTGCGCGAAACAGGCCTTTGCTTTTTACATCGGTGATGGTTTCAGACATATCCTTCAACTGCGCCAAACGCGTGGATCCATCCAAGATGGCGCCAACGGCCAAAGCATCGAACACCGTGGTGATGCCCGCACCGATCACTTGCACATCATGCGCCACCGCAGCCGGCAAAGACGGCCAGCGCACGCCGGGGCGCGGCGTGAAGCTTTTTTCCATATTGTCGGTGTGCAGCTCGATCAAGCCGGGGATCAGGTAATCGCCGTCCAAGTCTTGGGCTATTGGCAAAGAGGTGTTGCCGCGTTCCACCGAAACGATACGCCCGGCTTCAACCTCGACGGTGCCTGTCACAACCTCATCGCGGGTGACGACTTTGGCATTGGTGAGGATCATGGAACTCATGCGGCTTTCTCCTGGGCTTCGACTTCAAACAAACGGGTGCAGACTTTTTCGCGCACATCTTCGTCGTGGAAGATGCCGACGATGGCGGCGCCGCGCTCAGTGGCTTCGCAGATCATATCCGTAACAGTTTGCCGATTTGTGGCATCCAGCGATGCGGTGGGCTCATCCAGCAACATAATCGGATAATCGACGATAAAACCGCGTGCGATGTTGACGCGTTGTTGCTCGCCCCCCGAAAAGGTTGCGGGGGCTAAGGACCAAAGGCTTTCAGGCACGCGCAAGCGGCTCAACAGCTCGCCTGCGCGCGTGCGGGCCAAGGTTTCGTCTTCACCCAAAGCCACCAGAGGTTCGGCCACGATGTCTTGGGACGTCACACGCGGGATGGCGCGCAGGAACTGTGACACATAGCCCATGGTGTGTTTGCGCACAGACAAAATCTCTTGCGGTTCGGCTTGGGTGAGGTCAATCCACTCACCCATGTGGCGGACTTTCAACGACCCGGCGTTGACCAGGTAGTTTCCATAAAGGGCGCGCATCAAGGTCGACTTACCGGCACCGGATGGGCCGTGGAGCACCACGCATTCGCCTGCGTTGATGGTCAAATCCATATCCGCAAAGACGGGGATTTTTTGGCTGCCTTGATTGTGCAACACAAAGGTTTTCGCTAAGCCTTCGGCTGAGATCATGGGTTTGGTTTCTAAAGTCATGCTCTTGTCCTTAGGGCTGCAAAATGGAGGAAACGAGAAGCTGGGTGTAGGGGTGTTGCGGGTCGTCCAACACTTGATCGGTCAAGCCCTGCTCCACCACGCGGCCTTCTTTCATCACCATCAGGCGGTGCGCCAATAGACGCGCAACGGCCAAGTCGTGGGTGACGATGATGGCGCTGAGCCCCAGACGGTTCACCAGACCGCGCAGCAAGTCCAACAGACGTGCTTGCACGGAAACGTCCAAGCCACCTGTGGGTTCGTCCATGAACACCAAGCGCGGTTCGGTCACCAGATTGCGTGCGATTTGTAGACGTTGCTGCATGCCACCGGAAAAGGTCGACGGCAGGTTGTCGATGCGGCCTTGGTCGATTTCAACTTTGCCCAACCAATCGGACGCCACTTGGCGGATGTCGCCGTAGTGACGTGCGCCCACAGCCATCAGGCGCTCGCCCACATTGGCCCCGGCGCTCACACCCAAGCGCAAACCGTCACGTGGGTTTTGGCGTACCAACCCCCAGTCAGTGCGCATCAGCAAACGCCGTTCAGATTCGGTCATATCAAAGATATTGCGGGGACCGTCCACGCGGGTGTCATAGATGACTTTACCACGTGACGTTTTCAACTGAGCGGACAGGCAGTTCATCAACGTGGTCTTGCCGGAGCCCGACTCGCCCACAATGCCGAGCACTTCGCCCGGCCACAAATCGAACGACACATCGGTGCAGCCAATTTGTGCGCCGTAGTCCTTGCCCACATCCTGGACGCTGAGCAGTGGTGTTTTATCCATCATCTCTAAGTTCCTTATTCAGCGGCTTGGGGCGTGCCCAGGGGGCCTAAGTGCCCATCGGCGCGGCGGTCTTCGCAATAATCCGTGTCGGAACACACAAACATGCGTCCGCCCTTGTCATCGGTGATGACTTCGTCCAGATAACTGTCTTCAGCACCGCAGAGCGCGCAGTTTTCTTCCCAACTTTGCACTTCGAACGGATAATCGTCGAAGTCCAAGCTTTTGACTTTGGTGTAAGGCGGAACCGCATAAATGCGTTTTTCGCGGCCTGCGCCGAACAACTGCAACGCAGGCATCTGGTGCATTTTCGGATTGTCGAATTTCGGAATGGGCGACGGGCGCATCAAGTAACGGTCGTTCACCACCACGGGATAATCATAAGATGTGGCGATGCGGCCAAAGCGCGCGATGTCTTCGTAAATCTTCACCGACATGATGCCGTACTCTTCCAGAGCATGCATCTTGCGCGTTTCGGTTTCGCGGGGCTCTAGCCACCGCAGCGGTTCGGGGATGGGAACTTGGTAGACCAGGATTTGACCTGCTTTGAGATCCTTTTCCGGAATGCGGTGGCGGGTTTGGATCATGGTCGCTTCACGGGTTTTTTCCGTGGTCTTTACGCCTGTGGTACGCGCGAAAAAGCGCCGGATCGACACCGCGTTGGTGGTATCGTCGGCCCCTTGGTCAATGACCTTTAAGGTGTCATCCGCACCGATGACGGACGCCGTGACCTGAATGCCGCCCGTACCCCAACCGTAGGGCAGGGGCATTTCGCGCGACCCGAACGGCACTTGGTAGCCGGGAATGGCGACCGCTTTTAAGATTGCACGACGGATCATGCGTTTGGTCTGCTCGTCCAAATAAGCGAAGTTATAGCCTTCAAGGGTTTGGTCTTGAGACATCTTTATTCTCCCGCTTTCAGCAGTTGCTCTTGTTCCTTGCGCAGATTGCGCACCATTTCCAGCTCGCCTTGAAAGTCGACGTAGTGCGGCAGTTTCAAGTGCTGTACAAAGCCCGACGCCTCAACATTGTCGGAGTGATACATCATGAACTCTTCGTCCTGGGCCGGGCCCACGACCTCTTCACCCAGTTCGGCAGCACGCAGCGAGCGGTCCACCAAGGCCATGGCCATGGCTTTGCGCTCACCTGCCCCGAAGCTCAAACCATAGCCGCGAGTAAACTTCGCGGGCTCGGTCTTGGATCCGTCGAACTTGTTGATCATCTCGCATTCCGTCACGGTGATGTCGCCGATGGAAACGGGGAAGCCCAACTCTTCGGGTTCAAACACGACTTCGACTTCGCCCATACGAATTTCGCCGGCGAACGGATGGGTGTTGCCATAGCCGCGTTGTGACGAATAGCCCATGGCGAGCACAAATCCTTCGTCTCCACGCGCTAAGTTTTGTAGACGCACATCGCGGTCCGCCGGAAAGTCGATGGGTTCGCGGGTCAAGTCGCTGACGGGTTGATCGTCGTCGGCAAGCTCTTGTTGGATCAAGCCTTCGTTGTTGAGCAACGACGTGACACGCGGCATATCATCAATGCCGCTGTCTTCTTCTTGCGTGAGCGGCGCTTCGCCTTCTGCCAACAAGGCGAAATCCAGCAGACGATGGGTGTAGTCAAAGGTCGGGCCCAAGACTTGTCCACCGGGCAAGTCCTTATAGGTGGCGGAGATGCGGCGGCGTGCTTTCATCTCGGTGGTGTTGATGGCATGGCTTTCGCCAAAACGCGGCAAGGTGGTACGAAAGGCGCGCAACAGAAAAATGGCTTCCATCAAATCCCCACGCGCTTGCTTGATCGCCAAGGCGGCCAAGTTGTGGTCATAGAGCGATCCCTCGGTCATCACCCGATCCACGGCCAAGGTCATTTGTTCCTTGATTTGATCGACCGTGAGTTCGGGAACAGAGGTCTCACCCCGGCGTTCTTCAGCCAACAGACGGTGAGCGTTTTCGATGGCTTTTTCGCCACCTTTGACAGCAACATACATTTTAGAACTCCACCTGCGTCGTGCGCGGCAAACACACCACTTCTGTCGGTGTGGTCAAAATCAGATCGACACCGCGCGGGAAGAATTGTGTGTTGTTGTGAACGGATTGCCAGAAATCTTCATCCCCCCCAGCTACAGTCAAATGCGTTTGTGTCTCAATGCCGGGACCGGTCAGCTTCACGCCTTCCCCAGAGATCACGTGTCCCACTTGAACAACCACGGTTGTGGAGGTGTCCGGGCGTTCATCCGTGCCGATGTGAAAGCGGTCTAAGTTTTTGACTTGCGATATGGACGTCACCAAGGCTTTGCGGGCCTCTTTGGGGTTGGTGACCATGGGGCAGCCGCAATAAAAGCGCAGATGAGCGACGGCCTGGCCGCTTTCGGCAATCACGCTATCGACCCAAAGCGGGGTTTCATAATCCACCAAGGCCAAACACACGGCGGCCGTGGTGTTAAACAATGGGGTAGGGGCTTCGGGGATGTCGGCCAGCTCGATCACCTTGCCGGGATGGGACATGGCATCCAAGACTGTGCGAAACACATGCCCTGCGTCGTGAACAGGGTTTTGGAAACCGGGCATGGGCTGGTGGTTGGTGGTTTGCATGTTCATCTGAACTCTCCCTAGTGACCGCGGACCATGGTGAAGAAATCCACACGCGTCGCTGCGACCTTGCGGTCCGTTTGTGTTTGTTCCGTGCTGAGGCGTTCGCGCACCGGCTTTAAGACACGGTTTTCGATGTCCGCGCGCCGGGTTTCGTCTTGCAGCAATGCATCAAACACCGCTGCCAACTGTGCATGGTGTTTGTCGCGCCCGGCGATATAGGCATGTCCTTGCAGACCTTCCCCAATCGTCACAACACAGCGCGTCACCGACATTTCACCCATGTTGAAACGCTGGCCTTCGCCACCGGCACGTGCGCGGACCATGACCATGCCGCATTCGGGTGCGCGCAAAAGGCTGTAGTCAGGCTTGTCAGCCGTGTCTTGCCAAGCTGTTTCCAGCTCGCTTGCATGGGCGCGGGCCAACACGGCCATCCACGCTTGACGGTCTTTGATTTCTGAAACGGGGAACGAGGTAACGTTCTCGCCCGCCCCATTCGCATTCGACGTGTTTTCGGTCGTCATGGACATTTCCTAAATTTGTCTAGACATCTGCATCTTTCAGTGTTTACATACACACATTCCTTTTCGGCAGAAAGACCGATTGGATGAATTTTTTGTAACAACTCTGTGAAGCGTGAGCCAAAAGATGGAACGAGGAAGCGGTGTCGCCTTGTGGCGGCAAATTTACGAAGCTCTGCGTAGTGAAATTTTTGAAGGCACGATTAAGCCAGGCGATATGCTGCCAACGGAAAAAGAACTGTCCGATCGTTTCGGCGTCAATCGTCACACGGTGCGCCGTGCCGTGCAGGCGCTGTCTGAACGCGGTCTTGTGGTCACCCGTCAAGGGGCGGGGACGTATGTGCCTGAAACGGTTGTCGATTACGCCATCAAAAAACGCACGCGGTTTTCCGAAGCTGTGACCGCGCAAAGCCGCGTGCCCAAAAGCCGTGTTCTCAACGTGGATCAATTTAAGGCTGACGCCCATCAGGCGCGGATGCTCGGTGTGCGCAAAGGCACGCAGTTGTTGATGGTGCGTATTCTTGGGGAAGCCGACGGCAGCCCGTTGAGCCTTGGCGATCATCATTATGTCGCGTCGCGGTTTCCCGGCATTGAAAAGCTCATTACCGGATTTGGCTCTGTCTCTAAAGCGCTGGCAGAATTTGGCGTCGAGGATTATGTGCGTGAAAAGTCGTATGTCACCGCTCACATTCCGTCTCGGGAAGAAGCAGATCTGTTGAAACAACCCGTGCAGCGCCCCGTGTTGTTAACGGAAAACATCAACGTCACAGCGGACGGTGAGCCCATCGAATATGGGCGCACCTTGTTTGCTGGGGATCGTGTTCAGCTGGTGTTTGAACCGAAGTCTTAACGCGCGTCAGATGACCATCTTGCGCAAGCGTTGTGAGATGACGTCCAACAGCGAGACTGAGATGATGATAATGATCATCACGGCTGCTGTTTCCGCGTAATAAAAACCGCGAATGGCTTCCCACAGCACCATGCCGATGCCGCCCGCACCAACGATGCCCAAAACGGTCGCCGAGCGGACGTTTGATTCAAAACGATAGAGCGAATACGAAATCCACAGCGGAAGCACTTGGGGAATGATGCCGAAGATCACTTCTTGCATGGGCGTCGCACCCGTGGCGCGCACCCCTTCGACGGGGCGCGGGTCGATGGCTTCAACGGCTTCGGAAAACAGCTTGGCCAAAATGCCCGTGGTGTGGATCCAAAGCGCCAACACACCGGCAAAAGGGCCTAAGCCCACCGCCACAACGAACAACATGGCGAAGACCATTTCGTTGATGGCGCGCGCGGCGTCCATCAAACGGCGGATGGGTTGATAAATCCACCAAGGTGCTACGTTTTCAGAAGACAAAATGCCGAAGGGAATGGCCGTCACAATAGACAACGCGGTGCCCCAGATGGCGATTTGGATCGTGATCCACATCTCATCCAAATAGAGGTTCCATTCGGTGAAATTGGGCGGAAAGAAACCTTCCATGAAAGACGCCATGTTGGCGGCGTCTTCGTACAGAGCCATGGGGCGCATATCGGCACCTTCCCACGACATCATCAAGAGCCCCAGCGCGATACCCCACATGACCAAATTGCCGATTGATCGCTTCAAATCACGCGGCGGCAAGCTCACGTCGTTTTGCGTCGGTGTGGTTGCTGTGCTCATGGGGCTTCTCCGGGGGATTGTTTATTTAAATTTAAAAAGGGACAAACAAAACGCCGGGGCTTATGTGCCCCGACGTTTCAATGTTTGGGCGTTTATTGGTGCTTGACCAAAACGTCCAGTTCAGCCAGTTGCTCGTCAATTGCAGCAACTTTTTCTTTCTTCTCAGCAGCAGAAAGCGCTTCGCTGTTTTCGATTTTCAGCTTGTTTTTGAACAAAGCCAGCTGACGGATCGGGTACAACTGGGTGTTGTTGCTTTCCATGAAGTAGCCTTGACCGTCGGAAATGCCGTGCAGAACTTTGGTGGCGTGCTCGGTGTTACCGATGCGACCGTAGCCCAAGAAGAAGCCTTTGATTTTGGACTTCAGTTCTTTGGTCATGTCTTTGCGATATACCATCGGGTCGGACGGGATCAGCGGAGACGTCCAGATCACTTTGATCTTTGCAGCAGCTTCCGGAGCTTTCAGCTTGGAGCGACCGATTTGTTCGGAGTTGTTGGCGGCAACGTGAACTTGTTCGTTGGCGGTGGCCATCAAGTTGGTTTCGTGGTTGGCATTGCGAACGGTTTTGAAGCATTTCTTCGGATCAACACCGTTTTGAGCAAACACGTAGTAGGACGGAACCAAGAAACCGGAGGTGGAGTTCGGATCACCGATGCCGAAATTCAAGGACTTGTCGCACTTGAAGATGTCTTCAAGTTTGTTGATGCCCGTGTTTTTGACGTTGGTGATGATGTGGGAGTAGTAACCTTGGCCACCATCGGCTTTGGAGGTTTGAACGAAGACTTCGCCACCGGCGCGGTCAACAGCTTCCATGCCGGATTTGTTGCCGAACCAAGCAACGTGCACTTTGCCGAAACGCATGGCTTCGATAACACCTGCATAGTCAGGTGCGAAGAACGGCTTCACTTTCATGCCCAATGCGGATTCCATGTCTTTCATCAACGGAATCCATTGGTCCTTGAGGTTAGACGTGGACTCGGTGGAGATGATGCCGAAGTTGATGACTTCGGGATCTTTTTCCAACGGTTTGTAATCAGCCTTGGCAGCACCGGCCATCATAACGGCGGTGGCGGCAACAGCCATCAAGGTCTTCTTCATCATGTATCTCACTCCTGTCGTGATTAAGTGTGGGCCTGTAAATGGCCCGTTCGTTCCGGCCTGTTAAGCCGTTCCCAAAGCGGTTTCGGATTCAAGTCCGAATACCGAGGCCGGACCCTGGATCATGTTGGGTTGGGGCGTGGCAGATGTTTCATCCACCACATCCAGGGGTACCGGAATATGCATGTCCAAACTGTCGGACCCATAGAGGTTCTGCAAAAAATTGACGGACAAGTCGCGAGACAGTCCGTCGTAATGGGTTTTGCCATCTTTCAACGCCAAAGTGCGCGGGCAGTATTTCAAAGCGTAGTCAACTTGGTGCAAAGACACGACCACGGTTTTGCCAAACTCGCGGTGGATGTGCGCCAAGGCTTCCATGACTTTGCGTGACGATTCCGGATCTAGCGATGCGATCGGTTCGTCCGCCAAGATGATGTCGGATTTTTGCAACAAGGCGCGTGCAATGGCGACGCGTTGCTGTTGACCACCGGACAAGGTCGATGCGCGTTGCGTGGCATACTTGGCCATGCCCACTTGTTCAAGCGCGCGCATGGCGTCCAGTTTTTCTTCCTTCGTAAACAGCGCCAAGGATCCGCGCCATGTGGAGATCGAACCCAACTTGCCCAATAAAACATTGGTCAGCACGCTCATGCGGCTGACCAAGTTGAATTGTTGAAAAATGACGCTGATGTGTTGGCGATGATGGCGCACGTTGCGGGCGATCTTGCCCTTTTCTTGAATGACGTTGCCCAGAACTTCCACGCGGCCGGTCCCTTTATCAGCGGGCATGAGGCCAGCAATATGACGGATCAGGGTGGACTTACCGGAACCGGAAGCACCGATCAGCGCGACCATTTCTCCGGCTTCAGCCGAAAAATCGATGTTGTCGAGCGCTTTGTCTTTCTTGAACGTTTTGTTCAATCCAGTGACGTGAATGCTTTGGGCCATAAGCCGATTCCTCCATTAAATACGGGGGGGAATCTAGTCGGACCGGGTGACTCCTATTTGTCAGAACTGTTACAGCCATGCGAAACAAAAGCGACAAATTCGAGACTTGTCTGCTCTGTCCTGTGGAGGATTTAGTCTAGGTACTTGTCCGCAAAGGCTATTGCGCCAAGCGTGCGAAAATCACCCAGACGCTCTTTGATCTGTGAATGGGACCAATCCCACCACTTCAGCGCTAATAATTTCTCACACGTTTCATCGTCAAAGCGCTTGCGCAGGACTTTACCCGGCACGCCGACGACGACGGAAAACGGCTCGACGTCCTTGGTCACGATGGTCCCAGATCCGATAGCCGCGCCGTCCCCAATGCTGACGCCAGGCATCACGGTGACGCCGTGTCCGATCCAGACATCGTTGCCAATGGTGACGTGGGATTGGCGTCGCCAGTCAAAAAAGCTGGGATCGTCTTCCCCAAGTTCAAACAGAGCCGAACGATAGGTGAAGTGGTGCAGGGCGGCGCGCTCTAACGGGTGGTTACCCGGATTGATGCGCACTTGAGCGGCAATGGAACAGAATTTGCCGATGGTGGTGTAGATCACATCGCCATCATTACAGATATAGGAGTAGTCGCCCATGGTCGCTTCGGCCATATGGGTGCGTTCTCCCACTTCGGTCCACGCGCCGAATTCACAATCGGGTTTGACCTTAGCGGTGGGATGAATGCAGGGCTTATCGCCCAACGTGCGGGTCCAAGCATTTTCGGGTTGGTCCAAAGGCGTCATGGGGCGCTCTCTTTAAAAAAGGAACGAACTTTTTAGGTCTTTGTGATGACTGATTTATGACGGATTGAGAGGCAGGTCCAAAACGACGGCTTTGTGATCGCTGGGGAACAAATCCAAAGGACCAACTCTTTGGTCGAGGGCAAGCGTTGCGAGGCCTTCGAGTTCACCATCTTGTGCTGCGACAAAAAGGTGGTCGATAAACCCCGGTTTTGGCGACGCCCCGTTGACAGCGTTCAAGGTTGTGTCGGAAACGGTTGAGACTGGAAAGGCTTGGAATCCCGCCAAAACGTTGAACACGTCATCGGTTTCATCTGCGTTCATATCGCCGCCGACGATAACCATGTCATGGGGCGGACAGTCTTCGAGGTGTGCGGCCAGAACTTCCAATTCGTGGCGGCGCAAATCGCCCGCATCGCTCAAGTGGCTCAAATGCGTGTTGGCGACCAGAACGCGGTTTCCTTCCATTTGTAAACTAACGAACTGCGCCAATCTTTCCCCGTCGCGTTCATCTTGGGGAAGTTGGCGGGTGGATTGATCCGAGATGTTGCCTTTTGACAGCACGGCCAGGCCCGAATGGCACAACACGGGATCGTTTCGATAGGTGCGAATTTTTTTGCGGGCCGGGGCGAAAGCAACGTTCAGGTTTAAGCTTTGCGCCAAATGGTCGGCAACGTTCAAGCCGCTGGGGACTTCAGAATACACTTCTTGAAGCAAGATTATATCGCCATCCAAGGCCTGAAGGCCAGCTTCCATCAACGCCAAGCGCGCCTCAAGTTGGCCTTGGCAATTCCAGGTGTTGAACGTCACGGTGCGCAGCTGCTTCATGGCACATGTTTAGGCCTTGAATATTGCAACAAGATGAAGCCGTGCCCAAGCACGCCCGCGAACACAATGTGTTTGCATGGTTTTTGTGCTAGGCACGACTGGGCCCCGAGCGCGCATGCGCTCAAATAAAGGTCAATTCCAGCCTAGGAACTTTAGAAACAAGAAAAGGCTCCAGGTTTCCCTGAAGCCTTATCATGGTGGGCACGACTGGGATTGAACCAGTTGTTATCTTATTTCAAGCTCGTATAAATCACTTCCGACCACTTGCTGCCTGAAAATAACCGCTTATATTTGCTTGTAAAATAGCATTATTGGGTCTGAAACGCTCTCTGAAGCCTTTTCAGAGGAATGAGTTGGTTGCAAATATTTTGCTACCCAATAGCTACCCACGGTTTCTTTGGTTTTAGGTGCGAAAATGGGACGAAAACGCGAAGGTGAGCGGATCACGAAGTCGGTAATCGCTACCGCAAAGCCAAAAACGAGCGATTACACGATCTGGGACCTTGATCAGGCGGGCTTTGGGCTCCGCGTTCGCCCTTCTGGAACAAAGCGGTTCGTCTATTACTATCGTAATGCGCTCGGCCAGCAACGCCGCATGACGATTGGAGACGCCAAAAGCTTGAAGCTGGAAGACGTGCGCACCACGGTTCGAAATCTGGCGGGACAAGTCGCGAACCATATCGACCCTTCTGAACATCGCATCATTGAAAAAGAACGCTACAAAGCCATAAAGGCTGCTGCGGACGATCCTAAAGAGGACCGGTTTTCGGAGCTTGCCACTCGATACATTGCCGAGAATGATGATCTCGGCGACAAATATAGATATGACGCCGGGCGCTGGTTGCGCAAAGACATCAATCCGACGATTGGTGACATTCAAATCCACATGCTAACGAAAGATAATGTCCAAGACATGGTTGATGACATTGCCAAGACGCGGTCAACCACGGCCCGGCGGTGTGGTGAGGTGGTTTCCAGCATCCTCACATGGGCCAAAACGGCGAAAATCCTTGAAGATGATTTTCCTGATCCGTCCAAGCATCTTTCTCTACCCAAACAAAATCTGGTCGACAATGCATTGCGGGAAAAAAACCTAGCCCAAATGTGGGAAGCTATCGAGGAAGAAGCGGAAGTCTCAAACGGCGTCGTGACGGGGTATGCCTTTGATGTGATCCGGCTGGCGTTGCTGACGGGCGCACGCAAGGGGGAACTCCGCAAACTGAAACACCATCAAGTTGACCTTGACCGAGGCGTTCTAATTTTTCAGCGGCACGAACACAAAACAGGCAAGGTGATCAAAGAGGGAACGGGTATTAAGGTCGTGATACTCCCCGCTGCCGCCATTGAACTGATCCGACCGCATTGTGCTGCGGACGATGACCGCGACTACGTTTTCCATGGGAAAAATCTAAACGAGCCCGTGTCAGACACGCAAACGTCAAAGGTCTGGGGAAAGGTCCGTGCACGTGCGCGGAAAAAGAAGGGTTTCCCTCAGGGACAATTGCGCTTTCACGACTTGAGACACACGTTTGCATCGATGGGGCTAGCAATGGGGACACCACTGGCAGATATCGGAAAAATGCTGGGCCACTCCAACCCAACGACAACGCTCAGATATGTGCATCACGACATCAACAATTTGAAAAAGTCGTCGGATCAGATTGCGGCACGGATGCAAAATCAAATGATCGTCGATAAACCCTAACTGATTCTGAGCCTTTGACGGCCACGATAGGGTTGCGAGAGCCACGAGACTGCTGTGATTGGCCATATCCTGTTTGTGTTCTTGATGACTGGTGACCCAATACTATTGCGATCTCTTCCTGAGACCGCCCTTCGGCTTTCAGATCAGACGCCAAGGCATGACGGTAGTCGTAGGCGGAAAGCGTCACCTTTTTGCCCAATACATGTCTCCCAGTGCGAACAAGCAATTTGTTTAAGCCTGAAACACTTGTGGCTTTCACCTCAATCTGCCCATCTTTCCGTTTGGCTAGATTCAAAAGGTATTGGGCTTCTGGCGATAGCGCATCAACCCGAATCCCCCTCATTTTTTGCCCACGCTTACCCTCTACGAACTTCGCCCCCTCAATCCCAACTAAGATAGCTCTGTCATCAGCAATAACCGTCACCCCAGCTTCAAGCTCAGCCGGTCGTGGGGCGACAGTCATGAGCAAGGCAACGGCGGCCTTATTTTTGGTTCGGTCTGAAAGGGCGTCCCAAACATCACTTCTCCAGCTTAATGGCAGATTTTTAGAATTCTTACGCTTGCTTTCGTGATGCTTCTTTTGACCATTATGCAAATAGAAATGACATACGCCGGAGAAGGTGTCATGCCCTTCAGCATAATAAGGATATCGCTCAAACTCTGACAGAGAACACCTGAGGGCTTTAATGCCTTCAGTCCACAAATCTTCATCATCCTCTGTTAAAGCATTGGCTAATACCTCAAGGATGTAAGATGCCTCGTGTGATTGCCCCCAAATATATGCAGCACGTTTAGTGTAATAGCTTTTTATAGTGCTATGGATGTCTTCAGGACGCTGCCCAAGAAATCTCATTTTTTTGTACTGACGCTGATACTGGAGCAGTGTCTTTGATGAGCGAGATGAGGCAACGAAACTGTTTAAATGCCTCTCGATATCTTCAATGAGATCAATATGTTCATCAACAACCCAATGTGGAAAACGGCCATCCCACCTTGACAAGAGTGCACGAAATGGAACCCTGTTGGGGTCAAATTTGACCTCAGAGGCTACATTATCGGGACATTCAAAGCTAAAAAAATATTCACCGGTTGTCGCCGGTGTTTTTTGCCCCGCAGGTTGTATTTTCACAGACATATAAACTCTTCTTTACAATTTAAGGTGAGAATATTGTGTCCTAGATGTTTGCAAGTGACAAAAAATAATTTCTTAAAAAATAATTTTAGGGGCTTGCCATGGCAGAAACGTATAAAAGCGGCTGTTCCCGCTAACCAGATATCATAACGGCAACCGCAGCTCTGCCCGAAGACCACCTTCTTCACGATTGGAAAGGCGTACTTCACCCCCGTGAGCATGCGCAACACTTTTCACGACGCTTAATCCCAAGCCGGATCCGCCGGTTTCTGGGTTGCGAGACTCATCACAGCGGAAGAATGGCTGAAACACATCGTCCAGTTTATCACCGGGGATTCCTGGACCATCGTCTTCGATAGTGACGTAGATATGTATGTGATCGCAATGCATCGTGACATTGGCTTTGCTTCCATATTTCAGTGCATTGTCCACGAGATTGACCAAGGCACGTTGCAAAGACAAGGGCCGACATTCGTAATGGCACTTTTCTGGCTCATCAAACGAGACGTCATAGCCTGCGTCGGACATATCGTCGCAAATAGAAGCCACCATTGCAGTCAAATCGAGTTTACGCCGTTCTTCTTCACTGGCATCTTGGCTGGCAAATTCCATGGTGGATGAAATCATCTTTTCCATATCATCAAGCGTCACCTGCATTTTGGTGCGCTCTTCGCTATCGTCCACGAGTTCACAACGCAAACGCAGAAGGGTGATTGGAGTCCGCAGGTCATGGGAAATGGCTGCCAGCATCTGAGTGCGATTCTGGATCAGACGTTTCAGGCGAGCTTGCATTTCGTTAAACGCTGCGGCGGCCTCACGAATTTCCTGTGGTCCGTTCTCCTCCAAAGGGGGGGCATCGACATCTTTGCCCAGCCGCGTTGCTGCTCGAGCAAAACCGCGTAGTGGAACCGTCAGATAACGAACCACCCAGAATGAAAACGCCGCCACTGCAAGAATCATAGCCAACATCGACATAATAGATGTCACAGACCACAGCGGATTGGATTGAGGGATATCGATGGTAAAGTTAAGCCATTGCTCCTGAGTATTTTTCTCACCCAACCGAATAGAGACATGGAGCTCACGGTGGCCAGCCTCACCTTGCAGCCAATGATCAAGCCAATGCCATTGGTCTGCAGATTCCGTGTGGGCATCGCGAACACGGATATGGATCAGTGGTTTTTTTGTCGCATTCATTTGCTCATGTAAATAATTGCGCAAGAATTTAATGTCGGGTTTAGGCATGAGGTCGTGGGTAACTGGACTTTCATCCGTGAGCCAAACGTTAAAACCTTCATGATTCACGGCCGTCACAAGTGCGTTGCGTTGTGCGGGTGGGCTACTGTCAATCATCTGGGCTATGTGGGATAGGTGCTGGGCCGTGTCCCGGCCGCCGATATGCGTTAAGACCTCGGCCCGATCAGATGAATAAATCGCCATGCTGATGACATGCGATAAGGTCAGGCCAATCAACAGCACCAAAACTGTTTGACCTGTTAGAGTTTTCGGAAAAAGCCTTTTCACAATCACGTTACGTCTGGCGTAAAGACATAGCCGCCACCCCATACGGTTTTAACCAATTCAGGGTTTTTGGCATCTACTTCGATTTTCCGACGCAACCGACTGACCTGCGTGTCGATACTACGATCAAAAGCGTCATAACTGCGTCCACGGGTAAGGTCCATGAGTTGTTCACGGTTCAAGACATGCTTTGGCCGTTCAACGAATACGGACAACAAATTGTATTCACCGGTACTGAGCGGCACCACGACATTATCTGCTGAGGTCAATTCACGTTTGGTTGTATTAAAGGTCCAACCGACAAAGTGATAAGTATCTGCAAGTTCTTCTGACTTACTTATCGACTGAGTTCGGCGCAAAACAGCCTTCATACGAGCCAACAATTCGCGTGTGTTAAACGGTTTGGCAATGTAGTCATCCGCCCCCATTTCCAAGCCGACAATCCGGTCTATTTCTTCGCCTTTAGCCGTCAACATGATAACCGGGATATTCGATTCAACACGCAATTCTCTGCAGAGTGACAACCCATCCTCTCCCGGCAACATGAGATCCAAAATAATTAAATCAATGCTGCCGTCTTTTAGGATTTTGCGCATCTCGCGTCCATCTTGGGCAACGGACGTGCGGTAGTCTTCTTTGATCAAAAAACGTGACAAAAGGTCCCGAATTTCACGGTTGTCATCGACGATTAGAATGTGGGGTTCATTTTTCATAAGCCCTAGTATAAGTGCGATATTTCATGTTTGAACTAAAATTTTGTGACAAAGTGTGCCTTCTATCACTTTCGTCAAAAAGTGTTACCAAAATCTCTTTTACGGACAAACTCCGCTCACACATCACTCCTAGTATTGATCTCAGTTGGACAGGCGATATTACGAAATGCTCGTAAGCCTATGTCCGTAAATCAATTTAGGAGATAGACCCGATGAAAGTCGCCACAGCTCTTCTTTTCACTGTAAGCCTCTCAGTAGGATTTCCCGCTTTTGCCGGATCCAAAGTCTATGTGCCAATGGGCTCTGCCGATGAAGTCATTGTAATTGATACCGACCAAGACAAAATCGTTGGTTCGATCAAAGCAGTGACTGAGTCTCACGGATTAGCCGGAAGTTCTGACGGTAAGTTCTTGATTGCTGGCAGCTTGGATGAATTTGATCCTGACTCTCAAACACCTCCCAAACCCACTGCCGTTTCACAAGATGATCATGATGCACACCACGCATCAGATAGCCCAACGGCGATGAATGGCAATGGTGCTGTAAGTTTTCTCAGTATCATTCGAACAGAAGACAGCATCGTTGAACGTCGTGTGAGTGTTCCTGGCTCAGTTCATCACACGTTAATCACGCCTGATGACAAATTTGCAATTGCCACACACCCCGGCGAAGAGGGCATTAGTATTGTCGATCTGAATTCTTACGAAGTTAAAAGTGTCAAAACTGGTCCTATCCCCAATTACGCAGTTACCGCCCCCGATGGTCGCGCCATTTATGTCAGTAACGCAGGCAACAACACAGTTAGCATGCTGGATACAAAGCGTTGGATATTGCGATGGAATATTGAAGTCGGTGATGGACCAGAGCACATGGTCATTTCCGATGACGGGAAGTTCCTCTTTGTTAACAACACCGGTGATGGCACCGTATCAATGATTTCTCTGCCCAAGGGAACTGTTACACAAACATTCAAGGTTGGCGGAGATATTCATGGCATTGATCTATCCGACGATGGGAACACCCTTTTTATCGCTGGTCGTGAAGAAGATAAAGTTGTCGCTATTGATGTCCTCCATGGCCAGATCACAAGCAAATCCTTGTCACCATCCCCCTATCATTTGTCTGCGATTGATGGAACAGAGAAGCTGTACATCTCAAGTGCCGAAGACGACAAAATTTGGGTGATCGATCAAGAGAGCCTACAGACAATCAACGAGATTCCAGTGTCCGACCGCGCCCACCAAATGGTGGTCGTGCAATAAAACCACGCCGACATTTTACTCAGACAGCTTAATCCCGGCCCACCTCAAAATCAGGTGGGCCGGAAAATGGAGAATATTGAATACACAGAACTCACTTAGGGAGGGGGGAAATGAAACACGACAATGATTCGAAATTAGTTGCACTTCTTGGAGTTGTGTTACTTGCCGCAGTAGCTCTGACATATATCGGTATAAGAACTGCAGAACATTTAGTTCTTAGAAGCCATGCCGACGACATTGTTACCCGTTGGGACAAAATAATTATGAACATGGACAGTGACCAACATGTTCAGGACAATGAGATCATAGATCAAATACAATTACACATGTCTGAAATGGAAACGGCACTTGTTACATCTGGTGTTGTTAAATTGGATATAGCAGGCTCTAATGGAAATGCTTTCTTCCAATGGAGTAATTCTAAGCATGTATATAACACCCTAAACAACACCCACTTACATTCGTTTTGGGGACATTTAAGCCCGCTGCATAATTTATCAGTGCAGAAAACGATTGTGCCTGCAGATTTGCCCTTGTTCACCAAAAACACAAAAATTGGTGATGCATATTTTCTTATAGATTTAACAACAGTATCCAATCATATGAACACAATCGGCAATCTTGCTTTTGTAAGCATGCTAGGTGTGCTCGGCTTTATTGGTTTGCTTGGAGGAACGCTAGTTGTTCGCAACTCACAATTTCGTCGACAACAAGCTAAGGAGCTAATTGTTGCAAAAGAAAAAGCCGAAGAGGCCAATAGATCAAAGAGCGATTTTATCGCCAATGTTAGCCACGAGCTCCGCTCTCCTTTGAATGCCATTATTGGATTTTCTGAAGTTATGGCGAGCGAAATGTATGGCCCCCTGGGTAAGCCTAAGTATCGAGAATATGCTAAAGATATCCAGGATAGCGGTGAACTTCTGCTGTCCCTGACCAATGACATCCTCGACCTGTCTAAAGCCGAAGGTGGCCATGTGGATTTGCATGAAGGATTGGTTGATGTTCAGGATGTGGTTTTACGCGTTGAGAGGCTCATTGTTGAAAGAGCTATGAAGGCAGATGTTAAGTTTTCTGCACAAGTCCAAACCCCAATACCGTTCCTGGTCGCGGATGAACAAAAGGTACTTCAAATTCTGCTGAACCTTTGCACCAATGCGATTAAATTCACCCAATCAGACGGACGAGTGGTGCTAAGTGTCGCTAACGAACACGGAACAGGTATCGTGTTCACAGTAACTGACAATGGAGTAGGTGTTTCCACTGACGACATCCCAAAAGTTTTAGAACCATTTGGCCAAGTGGATGATCCCCGCACTCGACAGCATGAAGGCACAGGCCTAGGCCTCCCATTATCAAAACATTTTGTGGAAATGCATGATGGAGATTTTATATTCGCTAGCCAGAAGAATGTAGGAACAACGGTTACCGTCACATTTCCTGAAAAGAGAATTGAACGATAGGTCTTACATCAGCCGAATTTTGATCAGTTCAACGCAGACAGTTGATTTCATCTTGTGCATCCACAAAAAGCTTCCCTTAGTTGGAAGCAACAAACACACCCGCTCAGAAACCGGTCGGGTGTGTTTGTTTTCAAAATTACGAGGTGTAGCCTGTCAGGCCGGGGGCTGAAAAAGTTTGTTAGAAATCATCGAAGCTCTAACGATGGGGACTTCAGCCAACACGGACCCTTTCATCATCCAGGAACGTGTATAGTGGGATGTCTAGGTTCCGTGGTGCCGGTCCCTTGCGGATGCGGCCCGAGGTGTCGTAGTGGGACCCATGGCAGGGGCAGAACCAGCCGCCAAACTCGCCCACGGGGTCGCTCTGCTTCTGACCCCGGGGGATGCATCCGAGATGAGTGCAGATACCAACAACGATCAGCCATTCCGCCTTCTGGACCCTCTCCGAGTCTTTCTGCATATCAACCATATCCACGTCATCGTCGGCGACGGCGCGTTCGATCTGAGCGGGTGTGCGATGGTCGATGAACACCGGTTTGCCCCGCCAGACCACCGTGATCCGCTGACCAAGTTTGATTGGCGAAAGGTCCACTTCGGTGGTTGAAAGCGCCTGGGTGTCCTTGGCTGGATTCATGTTGTCGATGAATGGCCACAAGGCCAGCGCGGTTCCGACAACGGCAGTTGTTCCTGTTGCCAACAGAAGGAAGTCGCGCCGTCCTTCAGTTGTCGTATTGTCGTTCATGGTAAACCTCCCGTGCCTTTATCGGAGCAATACGGGCCCTTGGTCCAGAACCAGGGATTATTAGATCACCAATACGTCACGGAAGTTTGTCGGCTTAGGGCAGAGTCGTGACAAAGTTTGGCACCCTAGAGGATGGGCACACTCTGTCACATTTCCGGACAGTCAAATGTTTTTCGAGAAACCAGTACACCATTATGGCTTCCATGAGAGGCTGGGTATTGGCGATTATATGTAACATTTTTATACAAACTCTACCTTTGACAACAACTGTTTCATCTTTCGTTGATTCGGACATACCCCGGCTACAATTCTCTGTCTAAATACACCCCGTAAATGACTGGGCTCATTTTGAGATGATGCATCTCAGGGGGTAATTCGATGAAATTCGAAATATCAAAAAATCTATTTGCAACTGTCCATGGACCGCACCCAGAGAGACGCTGATCCAAGGCGCGTAATTGGTAGTCAATACCAGTAGCTATTCGTTTTCCCAACTCAGACCACAGCCTCAAAATATGAGGTTGAGTGAACAGACATAACAAGGAGTAATGATCATGCTTCCCAAGCAAAAACTAACCGCAATGACACTCGCAATTGGCATCCTGCTTTCTGGCAACGCTTTTGCCGACCCACAACACGGCCCGAAATATGGTTTTGGCGGCCCAGGCAACGCTTCTGATGTCACTCGGACCATCGATGTCGAAATGATGGACAAAAGCTTCAATCATGGTGCCATGGATATCAAACCAGGCGAAACCATCCGCTTCAATATTCACAACAAAGATAACGTCATGCACGAATTCGGCATCGCTATGCCCGCCATGCACAAGGACCGTCAAACCGAAATGATGGAGATGATGAACACAGGCATGATGAACATGGAAGGGTTTAATCCTGACATGATGGGCCAGAACGGGATGATGGGCCAAAACAGGATGATGGGCCAAAACAGGATGATGGGCCAAAACAGGATGATGGGTCAGAACGGGATGATGGGCCAGAACGAGATGATGGGCCAGAACGGCATGATGATGCCCAATCGCCCTAATAGCGTTTTGGTCGAACCTGGCAAGACGGCGGAAATGATCTGGCACTTCGACAAGATGGATGACATTGAGTTTGCCTGCAACATGCCTGGTCACTCTGAAGACGGCATGCGTGGACCGTTCATGTTCCAAAACTAAATGATACTGAGCATAAGCGGAGGGCAATAACGTCCTCCGCTTTTTGTTTGCGCAAACACAAATGTGACAAAGTGTGTCAATTCGGTGAAGTGGCAGAAATTGTTACCATTTCACCCGATCCCGACAAACTCCAGACACCTCAACATTGTTTAATAGTAAGTAGCTCAATAAGAGTTCCCTGAACTTCAACAAAGGAGGATGTCATGTGGAACGAAGGCTCTTACCCGCACATGATGGGTGGTTTTGGATTTGGCGATGGTAGCTGGTGGTTGCCCATGGGATTCCATGGCCTCTTTTCTCTGCTGATCATCGGACTGCTGATCTATGGCATCGTACTTGCTGTGCGCAGTTTCACCAATGGCCACACCACAAACCCGGCACTTGATGCACTTGGGTCACGCTACGCCGCCGGTGAACTGAACCGCGAGGAGTATCTGCAAAAGAAAAAGGATATCGAAGACTAACACCCATTTTTAAGAGGTATACCATGACTGCACAGACGCATAGTGTTCCCCCAGAGCCTCCCCACTCCCCTGATGAAACCCGTTTGCGTTTCAACATTAAGGGAATGGGGTGTGCGTCGTGTGTCGCCACCATTGAGAACAGTCTTAGTTCTGTTCCTGGTGTGGAAAGCGCAAACGTCAATTTCGCCAACAACACAGCCGATGTCTCCTACAATCAGGATCAAGTGACGCCTGATGACATTTTCGAAGCTGTGCGTGATGTGGGATATCAGGCTAAAGAAGTTTCTCAAGCAACTGATGACGCGGTAAATAAGGATGAGGCGGAGCGTGCTGCTGAATACCGCATGCTGATGAATAAATTTCGCCTCGCTGCCCTGATCTCCGTACCCAACGTTCTATTGATGTATCCAAAGCTTGTTCCAGGCCTAACGACACTGATTCCACCTGGTAGCGAAGTGGAGCGTTTGGTTTGGGGCATTATGGGGTTGCTGACTTTACCGGTCCTCATATGGTCCGGTTCACAATTCTTTGTTGGCATGTGGGCGGCGTTGAAACATCGTTCCGCCAATATGCACACCCTGATTTCATTAGGTGTATCTGCCGCTTTCGGCTACTCAACCGTTGCGGTCCTGGTTCCTGGCCTGTTCCCCGAAGGGGCATCAACGGAGCCGTTCTGGGATGTCACCACTGTCGTCATAGCCTTGGTTGTTCTGGGATTGGCTTTGGAAAGCAAGGCCCGAGGTAAAACATCAGAGGCCATCCGCAAATTGATCGGGATACAGGCCAAAGTCGCATATGTTGTGCGAGACGGAAAAATCCAAGAGATCCCAGTTGAAGACGTTGTCGTCGGAGATACCGTCATGGTTCGTCCTGGTGACAAAATCCCCGTAGACGGCATTGTCGAAGATGGCGCCAGTGCTGTAGATGAATCTATGATTACGGGCGAATCCTTGCCGGTCGAGAAAGTCTCTGGCGATGAAGTCATCGGCGCCACGATGAACAAGTCTGGCAGCTTCCGCTTCAAAGCCACAAAAGTGGGCAAGGATACCGCGCTTGCCAACATCATCAACATGGTTCAAGAGGCTCAAGGTTCGAAAGCACCAATACAGCGCATTGTCGACCAAGTGTCTGGTTACTTTGTGCCAACTGTGATGATTCTCGCCATCTTGGCATTTGTTGCCTGGTACGACTTTGGACCAGAGCCCCGGCTGATCTACGCAACTATCGTTTTGGTCACGACCCTGGTGATTGCATGCCCATGTGCATTAGGACTAGCGACACCTACATCATTGACGGTCGGCATTGGAAAAGGCGCTGAAAACGGTGTTTTGATCCGCTCCGGCGATGCTCTTCAAACCGCTGAAAGCATTGATGTGGTGGTTTTGGACAAAACCGGAACCGTGACCAAAGGCGAGCCGTCCGTTACGGACATCACGGTCATGCCTAACTTCGATGATGATGAGGTCCTGTCCCTCGCAGCTTCCTTGGAACAGTTTTCGGAGCATCCCCTCGGCAGTGCTATTGTGAAAGCTGCAACAGAACGTGGGTTATCTGTACAAGATGCTCGTGACGTTCAAACCAAAGCAGGGCATGGGATCGTCGGGATCGTTGAGAGCAAAACCGTGCTCATCGGCACGGCGCAGCACCTCTCACAATGGTTTGTTGATACTCGTGGGCTTGAAGACATTGCATCAATCTATTCCCCGCAAGGAAAAACACCACTTTTGATTTCGATTGATGACAAACCCGCAGGCGTAATTGCGGTAGCAGACGCTGTGAAGGATGATTCGAAAGACGCAATCGCACGGCTCCATAATATGGGCTTGAAGGTGATGATGTTGACCGGAGATCAACAAAAGACGGCTGAAGTTATTGCTCAGGAAGTAGGCATCGACAGCGTGTTTGCGCAGGTCCGGCCAGAGCACAAGGCCCATAAGGTGCAGGAGCTTCAAGCGCGAGGCTATGTGGTGGCTATGGTTGGGGATGGAATCAATGATGCCCCAGCACTGGCAGCATCTGATGTTGGCATTGCCATCGGTAGTGGCACTGACGTTGCAATCGAAGCGGCCGATGTGACCTTAATCAAAGGTAGCTTACATGGTGTCGTTACAGCGATAGAAATCAGCCGTGCCACCATGCGCAACGTGCGTCAAAACCTAGTCGGTGCTTTTGGCTATAACGCTTTGGGTATCCCTGTGGCGATGGGCTTGTTGTATCCATTTTTTGGCATCCTTATGTCACCGATCATTGCCGGCGCCGCCATGGCCTTTAGCTCTGTCACCGTGGTCAGTAATGCCAACCGTCTGCGTTTCTTCAAGCCGAAGGGAGAAATGTCATGACCTGGGATCAATGGTTGGTCACGGCATTCGGCTTAGGCCTTATTCCCCTGATTGTTTGGTTTTTCTGGATCAAGCGTGATGCAGGAACCCACGCACAATCAACGGGATCACACCAGGAAGTCCAAATTACGGTCAAGGGTGGTTACACACCGGATACCATTATCGTGCAAAAAAACCGCCCTGTGCGTCTGAACTTTTTACGTCAGGAATCTGCAACGTGTTCTGACACGGTCATCATTCCCGAGTTTGGAAAAAGTGCCCAGTTACCCCAAGGCGAAACCATTGCCGTTGAATTCATACCCGATAAATCTGGCGAATTCGAATTCACATGCCAAATGGGCATGTTACGTGGCCGCTTGATTATCGAAGAAGCATAACCCCCAAATCAAACGAGGAGCACAATGACCTATCATATCAGCAAAACTGTGGAAGACAGCATGGACGGGGCGGTAGAAAAGGTCACTGCTGCTCTGAAGAATTATGGTTTTGGCGTTCTAACCCAGATCGATGTCAAAGCAACATTGAAAAACAAAATCGAGGTTGATTTTCGCGAATATCGCATTTTGGGGGCCTGTAACCCACACTTTGCATACGAAGCCCTGCAGTCTGAAGACATGATCGGAACCATGCTGCCGTGTAACGTGATCGTTCAGGAACGCGAGAACGGTATGGTGGAGGTCTCGGCGGTCGATCCAAAAGCCTCTATGCAGGCCATCTCAAATTCCAAATTGGACAGTATTGCCGAGGAGGTTCGTGAGCGGCTGGGCTGTGTTATTTCATCTCTGGGCGCAAGTTGAAAGAAAGGGATTGGTTATGTCAAAAAAGTTAGCAATCGTCGGGGGACTGACTATCGCGGCCTTTGCAGTGGTCGGTATCTATATGGCAGGTGAAACAAATCCTGCTTTGGCAACCGTCGATCAATCTGATCCCAAAATTATTATGAAAGGGTCACTTTTGTACGAGGCAAATTGTGCCAGTTGTCATGGCAAAAATTTAGAAGGGCAGCCGAACTGGCAGGTCAAAAATGATGACGGTACCTTACCTGCGCCTCCCCACGACAAGGATGGGCATACTTGGCATCACGATGATGGGTTGCTGTTCAACTATACGAAAGACGGCGGGGCTTCTTTAGGTATTGATGGGTTTGTGAGCGGAATGCCGCCTTTCCGAGACACACTAAGCGATGATGAAATTTGGTCTGCACTTGCATTCATCAAAAGTACATGGCCCGAGAAACATCGTGCCCGTCAGGCTTTGGCCACACAGCAAGTTTTGGGATCCAACGGAAAGTAGCCCCCCGAACTTCCGCTTTGGGCTGGGAGCTAATCCTTGATGATCAGCTCTGTGGGTGAGAGCGCCCCAGTGATCGTGAACCTCAGAACCATATGAGAGCATAAGCATGCCATTTCCTGATATTGATCCGATTATCTTCCAAATTGGCCCGATAGCTATTCGTTGGTATTCCATGGCTTACATTGCCGGGTTGCTTATTGGCTTGATGTATCTCAAGCAACTCATGCGGAAATTTGATTTTTCCATATCGGTTGAGAAAATCGATGATTTCCTCATATGGGCTATTGTTGGTGTGATACTTGGCGGACGCTTGGGATATGTGATTTTCTACCAACTGGATTTTTATTTAGATAACCCCATTGCCATCGTCCAAACCTGGAAAGGGGGGATGTCATTCCACGGTGGTCTGCTGGGCGTTGCGATCGCAACCGTAGTTTTTGCCAAAAGACATGGATTGCCCATATTGCTGATTTCTGACCTGGTTGCAGTGGCAGCACCCATCGGCCTCTTTTTTGGCCGTTTGGCAAACTTTATAAATGGTGAGCTCTACGGTCGCACCACGGATGTTTCATGGGGTGTTGTTTTTCCACACGGCGGCCCTTTGCCACGCCACCCCAGCCAACTATATGAGGCGGCATTAGAAGGGATTGTATTATTCCTGATTTTAAACGTCATGCTCCGCTTTCCTGAGATCAGACGGCGCAAGGGAATTTTGGCGGGTGTTTTCCTGATCGGATACGGACTTGCGCGCTCAATCGTTGAGCTGTTCCGCCAGCCCGATGAACATATCGGTTTTTTGATTGGAGGAACGACACTGGGACAGTGGCTTTCCATGCCACTCATCCTTGTCGGGATCATATTGATATCGTTGGCATTAAGGGAAACAAGAACGCAACAGGGTCGAACGCTTTTTTAACAGGATTTAACATTTTCTCTGGCTTGCAACCAGATTTGGAAAGCTCGCCAAAATTATCTTGCGATAGTCAAGCTGGCAGCAATTCGGGTTTGGCTCGCGTCCAAGAAACCACAGGACAATGCCCCTGATGTCCGCTCTCAATACGTTTTCGGACATATAATCACTGATGGGCGCAGCTCCGGGATTAGCCAAACTCGGACATGACAGGTTTCCTGTCAGTTATACTGTCTTAGAGCCAATTATTTCGGGAAGTTTTTGAGACAGCATAAACCGGATGGGTTGCGGGTTTCACAAGCACATAAGTGCTGTTTCGTTTGGCTTGTTACGAAATCCTTGATACTGGGCTCGTTCTTAACATCATCCTTAGTGACACCAAAGCAGTAGCACAAGGTCGCCTGATCTGTTTTGTCCTTCGCACCAACTCGCGTTCGTACATCATGTTGGTCAAATGTCAGCCCATCATCAGTGAAATACACAACAGCACAATCAGGGTCATCACAGAAAAAGAAACGACGCTCTTGGTCATCCAGTTTCCAGGGATGCTTGATGTGTTGGACGACTGTTTTTTGAGAGACCTCTCCACAATCCTGACCATGTTGGGGGCATGACTGTTTCTTAGGGTGTGTTGCTTTCGGTTGTGCTGAGCCGCAGCAGTTAGACATAAGCATGTGCTTCCAATAAACGTTTACATCTAAGCCCAGATCAATTTCTGAGTCTGGATGGATAACCTGCATTCAACGTGGCATCCGTCAAGGTCTCAACATTGGCCTTGGTGTCCTCAAAGGTCACCTTAGCAGTTTTATCATCATACGAGACCACAACTTCGGCGACACCACTTACGCCACTCAAGCTTTGTTTGACGATAAATGGACACGATGCGCAGTTCATGTTTTCGACAGTTAAGGTCACCGTCTTTTCTGCCGCCAAGCTGGCAGTGGATAACATCATGGCTACGGCAAACAGGATTGTTGGGGTAATGCGTTTCATAGACTGTCTCACTCAGTTCAACAGGTAAGGGGCGGCATATGGATAGAGAAGCGCGGCTGTCACCAGTAACGTCGCACTCCATAAGGATGACTTGACTACGACAGTCGACTTAGGGGTCTCACAATATGACCCCGGCACACATGCCTTCTTGGGCTTGAGATAGACCGTGTAAAAGCCCCCGGCAAGAAAGATGACTGTCAAGGTGACAAAGTAAGGCTTGTAAGGCGTTAAGGCCGTTAAATTGCTGATCCATGCCCCGCTGATGCCCAATAAAAACAACACCAACGGAACAATGCAGCATGACGACGCCAGTACCGCCCCGACGACACTGCCCGTGGCCAGAAGGCTATGTTGGCGGGTGTTTACCTCAGGGGGTATTGATGTGTTGTTGTCACTAGACCCACCCGCAATTTGTGCTTGGGTGCTGGATTGTTCCATATTGTTCATCCTTGTACTGCCAACCTTACCTATCCATGTATAAGGTCTGTAGCAAGTACAGGCTCAAGGGTTATTTCAGAGGCTGATAAGGCAGATGACAATGAAACGTGGCGAGTTAGCAAAGCGCACGGGATGCAATATCGAAACTGTCCGGTATTACGAGAAGGCTGGTCTCCTGCCTGACCCTCCACGCACAGACAAAGGTTATAGGGTTTACAGCGATACCCACGAGCAAACCTTACGCTTCATTATGCGGTCCCGGGAATTAGGCTTTAGCGTTGAAGAGGTTCGGGGATTATTGAGCCTCGTGGATGGTGGGACCTATACGTGCAGTGAAATCCGCGACAAGACACTCCAACATCTCACTTCTGTTCGTAAACGTATCGCAGACCTCCAAAGACTGGAACAAACGCTTTCCGATACGGTGGCGAACTGTGAAGGCGGAAACACCCCACGGTGTGCCGTTATAGATGCGTTGGTTAAGGACGGCTAAGGGTCATTTTCGGACCTTAATCGTATGCGCGGAAAATGACCGGTTTGCGCCAACAAGCGGAAGTCTTAACAGCCATCATCATTTATGAGTCCATGGCCTAGGCACCGTAGAGGCTGATACTGAAATTATTTGGTATCTAATCCAGCCTCTTCAATAACCAAGAAAATATCATCAAGGTCAGTCGTGTACTGATCAAATTGAACCGTTGCAGATTTCTTCTCATGCGACGTTTCGACAAACGTGACACCTGAAATTGCCTGAATTCTTCCTTTCAAGCATTCAGCAATTTTCCGATTAAGCATGCCGTCAACAGATATGGTGGCCTTAACCATTATTCCATCCTCCATGAGAAGCTCACTTATTGTCACACAGTCTGCCCAGACTACAATCGTGCATGTGTGACAAAGTTTGACAGTCCAAATAACAGAAACAATCTGTCACAACATTTTCCAATTTCGACAAAATTTGGTGACATTTCTCTGTCTAAATACTCTTGCAAGGACGACGGACAACCTTGCCCTCCTAAAGGCATAGCCCTGACAGCCCCCCCCCTCCCATTTCAAAGTTCTGTCAGGGCTATTGCCTGAAGGGAATTTGTTTGCGTGATAAAGGATTTGGGTTATTCAGCAAGATATTCATAAAAGACTCGCCATTCCATTGGCCTTAGCTGGCTTGGTTCTTTCCATCGTATTTGGTGGTACCGAGCTTTACCGTGAAGTTTTGATCATGGAAGAACAGGCTACTTCCTTCGCGACCCAAGAAGCTAATGAATTTGCTGAGATTCATTCCGGCAGTCTGACGCACGAAACGATACAAGAAGATCTTGAAATTTTTATTGGAGCACGAAGCCGAGCCCCAAACGGTCACTTAGTTGCAGTTAAAATACTATCATCTTCCGTTGCGGTCTTAGCTGATGCCAATGATGGCAGTGATACAACACACGTCGCCATGCAGCGCCATAGCTTGGGTATGTCTATGCGCAGCGCGCCGGAGCACGACGTATTTTGGGATGATAAAGTCTATGTGCGCGTCATCGTGCCATTGGCCTTGCAGGGTGAAGAACAGCCCGCGGTGTTCAGCGGACTGTTTCTGGTTGATCCCGAAGTTGTTTCATCTATGAAGCAAGAAATAGCCAAAACGGTTGGCATCACTGTGCTGATCGTTTTTCTAACGGCTTTATTTCTGTACCCCTTGGTTCTGTACCTGGATCGCAATTTACGAAAACGCACGCGCCAGCTTCTCGAAGCTAACTCCAGCATGTTGGAAGCCCTCGGTTCTGCCATCGCCAAACGCGACAGTGACACCGGCGCCCATAACTATCGGGTTGCTTATTATTCCATCAAGCTAGGCGAAGCCTTCGGGTTGTCACGCAAAGAGATCGTCGGGCTGATGAAAGGTGCCTTCCTGCATGATATCGGAAAAATTGGTGTTCCGGATGCCATCCTTCTTAAACCCGGAAAACTAACGGATGAAGAATTCGTTGAAATGCAGACCCACGTCCAGCATGGTCTGGACATCGTCAAGGATGTAAAGTGGTTCAACGATGCCGCCGAAGTGATCGGAGGGCACCATGAAAAATGGAACGGCAACGGCTATCCAGCCGGACTGGCGGGAGATGACATCCCGCTTTCAGCACGAATTTTCGCAATCGCCGACGTCTTTGACGCACTCACATCCCGTCGACCTTATAAAGAACCGTTTTCCATCGAGAAAGCCACGAATATCCTTGAAGAAGGAAGAGGTCAACATTTTGACCCAGAATTATTGAGCATTTTTCTTGAACGCTGCGACGAATGGTTCGCCAAAATTACGGCACAAGATGATGCAGCATTGAAAAAAACGCTTATGTCGTGCACTTGCCATTATATGGACAGTGTTGTGTGATTCCTTTGAGAATATATAGTTTGCCTGTTTCCTGGAGAGTAACGTGAAATCAAACAAATCAAACCTTTATAGCCGCCGCCAAATTTTAGCGGGTGGTTCTGCGCTGGCTTTCGCCGGGACCATGCCAAGCCTGTCTCTAGCCGCCCAAAAACCACAACATGACTTTCTTTTAAAAGCGGAAGCCTCGACGACACAGATTTTGCCCAGTAACTGGTCACAGACACCTTTGTGGACCTATTCAGGAAAATGCCCAGGCCCCGTGATCCGTGCGAAACAAGGTGAGCGTGTTCGTATTTTGGTGGAAAACAATCTTGATGAAGCGACAACGGTGCACTGGCATGGCTTGCGCGTGCCCAATGCCATGGATGGAGTTCCCCACGTTACTCAGGCACCCATCGAACCCGGTCAAAACTATCATTATGATTTCAAACTAGAGGATGCTGGCACCTATTGGTATCATCCGCACGTCAACAGCTCCGAACAACTCGGCCGGGGTCTTTACGGCACCATCATCGTCGAAGAAACCGATCCGCCAGAAGTCGATCGTGATGAGGTTTGGGTTCTGGACGATTGGCGGGTGAGCAAAGATGGAACCATTCGCAATGATTTTGAGAATGGGATGGATATCAGCCATGGCGGGAGGATGGGCAACTACATCACAATCAATGGCAGCCCTCCAGAGCCTTTGAAAGTTACGGCAAACGAACGCATTCGGTTACGTCTAGCTAACGTTGCAAATGCCCGCATATTTGGACTCAGCTTCGAAAACCATGACGTAAAAGTGATCGCCATTGATGGTCACCCCGTCACCCCTCATGCACCATTGAATGATATGGTGTTGCTTGGCCCTGGACAACGTGCAGATGTGATCATCGATTGTCTTGGAAAACCAGGATCGAAACACCGCATTATGGACATCGCCTATCAACAATCGACCAACGAGCTTCAAGATATTGAATATCTCGACACTCCGCCTTTGCGCAAGAAACCACTGGGGCCTATTAAGGTACTCCCGCCAACCCCTTGCAAGAACCCAACCTGACACAGGCGGTGCACCATGAGATGGTCATCAGTGGCGGTGCGATGAGTGGCATGCAAGGGGCTATTTACAAAGGCAAGAAACGATCTATGCGCGAATTGATGGGTGAGATGAAAGTCTGGGCCCTCAATGGTGTTACCGCCCACACAACAGACATGCCACCAATTTTCAACTTCGATCTGGGCAAGACCTATGTGATCGATGTTAAGAATGAGAGTATGTTTCCTCACCCCATGCATCTCCATGGCCATGCTTTCCGACTGTTGTCTATGAATGGGAAAGCCGTGCCGAACACCCCTTGGATGGATACCGTGCTTCTCACAGGCAGGGAAACCGCCCGGATTGCATTGGTTGCCGAGAATCCAGGAGATTGGCTATTCCATTGTCATGTTCTATCTCATGTTCAAGGCGGCATGACATCTTTGATCAGAGTATCATAAGGCATCGAACAACATACTTTGTCACAACTTTTTGGGCTCCTGACAAACTTGAGTAAAGCTTCTGCGCTGTAATGAGTAGTAAGCAGATTACTCATCGTTTAGGAGCCCTTCGATGCCCAACCCTGACAACAAAGATACACACGCACACGGTCATTCACATACGGTCATGATGATTATGTGTGTCGTGCTCATGGGCGGTGCCTTCTTATTTTTTTCTGGCGCCGATCTGGAGTCCGGGTTGAGCCTCGCAACTCTGGCACCGTTGTTGTTATGCGTTGGCGCACATTTTCTTATGCACCGTTTCATGGGGCATGATGGACAACACAAGTCTCATGCACAAGAACCTTCCGTGCACAAAAGAACACAAGTACATAAGCGGAAAAAACAGATCTCACCGCCTCGCATCCCCGCGCCAAACTAAAAACCTCATGGACCTGTAGATCATGAAGCTCATAATTGAACGCGTGACCTTGATTGCTGCGATGGCCTTGTTTGGTGTTACGGGCGTATCCGGATGGCTTTATTTCGAACAACGCGCTGTGGCTCAACCCGTTCAAGACTCACAACAAAGCACCGAGAACATTCTCAAGACTTATCATGAGGCTTTGTACAACAACCCGAGAGATCCGATTCTTGGAAATCCTGATGGTGATGTGACGATAATCGAATTTTACGATTATCGATGCCCTTTCTGTAAAAAAGTTCACCCTGTCGTGATGCAGTTGTTAGAGGATGATGGGAACATCCGTTATATCGCGAAGGAATATCCAATCCTTGGTCCTGTTTCCGTATTGGCATCGCAAGCAGCTCTGGCTTCACAGAAATACGGAAAATACGCTGAATATAGCAACGCATTGATGTCGGCGCGTAACCTTGACGACAATCTGATTTTCAAAATCGCCCTTGATGTTGGGTTGGACCCACTAAAGCTGTTAGATGACATTGATGCAAACGAAACTGAAATCAATGATACGATCCAAGAGGTGCTGGACTTAGGTCAAGACATGAGGCTCCAAGGCACGCCAACCTTTATCATTGGTGACAATCTCATTCCAGGCGCGATTAACCGAAACGTTTTGGACGCTCTTGTGGCGCAGGTGCGTTCAAAAAACACACCTGCTTCGCAGTGATCCAATCACATTCGATGCTGTTGATAAACGATGCCATTTGCAGCCTGGAGCTCACGAATGTAAGTAATGATATTTCCGGCCATCGTCGCATTGACTTGCTTTTGTGGCGGCATATTGCCGTAAGGCCAGTGATGCTGTCGCACACCTTGTTGCATAGCAAGGAAGAAGGATTCATCACCGTGATGGCCTGGGTTGTAAATGTTGTGAATCAAAGGAGGGCCTTTGTCCGACCCGGATGCACTGTCTCCATGGCACGCTGCACAATTGTCAGCAAACACCTTAGCACCACGCTCAGCTTTTACGGATAGTTTTGTTGGGACGTTGACGTTAACGGTTTCAATAGCGGTATTGCCACCAGTGACTTTTGACACAAGGACTGCTGCGCCACCAAGAACGATGACGGCTACTGCAAGTTTGGGTAAATGATCGGTCCATTTGGCCATTGAGGGCTTCTCCTACAATACATGAATACATTTCAGCCTTTTATCCAATGTGGATATGTCTGAAGTATGCCGTTTCCCCCTAATTCTAGTGACAAAATGCGACAGCGGTGAAGTTTGACAAACTTTGTCACATTTTTCAGGTGCCCCTGACAAAGTTGAGGCACACCTACCCGCCATAAAGTTATCACCGACGAAAACAAGATATTCTCTATGGGATAGTGTAAGGACTGATGATGAAACTTAATCCGAAACGTAACCTTTCTATTTTTGCTCTGGCGGCTACGCTTTCCATCTCTGCTCTCGCAGCTCCCTTCATTGCATCAGCACATGGCGGTGCAACCGGTGTGGTTAAGGAGCGCATGGACCTGATGGACAAAACGGGCGAGGCCATGAAAAAGATTACGGCCATGTTCAAACGACAACAGCCTTACAATGCCGACGAGATTGCACGCCTTTCAGCATTGATCGCTGGTAAAGGGGGAGAGAACCTCACCAAACTGTTCCCTGAGCACAGTCTCGACAAGCCGACGGAGGCGTTACCTGCTATTTGGGAACGCTGGGACCGGTTTGAGAGCTTGGCTGGACAATTGACCGAACAAGCCCAACTTTTGGAAGGTGGTGCACCACAGATGATGCCCAACGCTATGATGAGTTTCATGGGACTTGCTAAGACTTGTAACGATTGCCATACCGAGTTTCGAAAAAAGAAAGAGTAAGTATCTATGTTGAGTAAGCGCAATATAGTCCTGGCGCTCATGGCACTGGGTACAGTTGGAATTGTAAGTGGCTTTGCACCAATTCCAGGTGTTTGGTCTTCCACGGAAACACGCAATACGAGCCTGGAAGGCAGTGCGGAACGCGGGGCCTACGTCATTCGACTTGCGGGGTGCATTGCGTGCCATACGGACAGTAAAAACGGCGGGGCGGAGTTGGCCGGAGGACGTGCGTTTGAAACACCGTTTGGTGTCTTCCGCTCCCCTAATATTACGCCTGATCAGGAAACGGGTATTGGTGGTTGGTCTCTGGAAACCTTCTCCGATGCTGTCACCAAGGGGCTGAGCCCGGATGGCTCGCACTATTACCCGGCATTTCCCTATACCTCATACGCTAAAATGAGTGATCAAGATGTGAGTGACCTCAAAGCCTATTTGGACACTGTAAAGCCGGTGAACAATGTCGTTCCAGATCACGAGTTATCATTTCCGTTCAGCATGCGTGAAGGTCTTGGTGTTTGGAAATCCATGTACTTTAACGATAAGAAATTTGAACCCAATCCCAATAAGTCACAGTCCTGGAATAGAGGGGCATACTTGGTAAATGGTCCTGGACATTGTGCCGAATGCCACACTCCACGCACATTTTTAGGTGGGCTTGATAAAGCGGAAATGTTCAATGGAACCAAGGATAGCCCCGAAGGCGAGAAGGTGCCAAATATCACCAATCACCCGTCTCTGGGAATCGGCAAGTGGGGCGAAATGGACGTGGCGTTCTTGCTCCAAATGGGGCTAACCCCGAAAGGGGATTCCGTAGGAGGCTCCATGGGCGAAGTGGTCCGCGACGGCACAGCCTACTATACGCAGGAAGATATCTTAGCAGTTACGGAATACCTGATGAACCAATAGAAAAAATGATCTTTTCCTAAAACTATGACCTTGAATGCTTAATGATCATGACGGTGATGGGCATCCGGATAATGTGGATGCTTGTGCCGCATGGGCTCATGGCGATGCCAATGAACGTGTGGTCCTTCTGGAATGTCTTCGTGCTGATGGTCGTGGTGTACGTCATGAACATGGGCGTGGGTGTGTTCCAGAGCCTCATGATGATGCTCATGTTCGTGCACTTCGGTCAGGTGAAGCCACACCCCAAACGCCATTAATGCCCCTGCAATAAGGAGTTGGACCGTAACGTCCTCACCCAAAAGTGGGATGGCGACAAGCGCACCGACAAATGGGGCGGTTGAAAAATACGCCCCAGTGCGGGCCGTGCCAAGATCGCGCAGAGCAATCACAAACAGCACAAGGCTGACCCCGTATCCGAGGAACCCAACCAAACCCGCCGATATAATGAAGGCCACTTCAGGTAATTCGGCACCTAAGGCAAATGCGATGGCGGTGTTTGTTGTTCCGGCTACCAGTCCTTTGATCGTGGTGATTTGACGGGCATCAGATAGAGACACTTTTCGCGTCAGATTGTTGTCGAGCCCCCAGAAAAAGCAGGCGCCGAGTACCGCCAGGGGTGGCCATAAGTCATCAAGATTAAATGAGCCGCTCCATGACAGAACGGCGGCACCCGCGACAATAGCAACCATGCCCAGCGCAATGCGTCGGTCAAAATTTTCTTTAAAGACAAACCAGGCCAACAGGGCTGTGAACACCCCTTCAGCGTTGAGCAGCAGGGATGCGGACGATCCGGAGGTTCCTGTTAACCCCAGCATGAGCAAGACAGGACCGATAATGCCGCCCGATGCGATGGCACCCAAAAACCACGGCCATTCATCGGCGCGGAGTTTGGCGCGTTCGCCTTTCTGTATGACACCTATACACCCCAATCCAATTCCGGCACCGAGATACAACAGTCCGGCCATCAGCCATGGGCCTATATCGGCCAACAGAAGTTTTGCGAACGGTGTACTGACTCCGAACAAGCTCGCGGAAAGCAGTGCTGCGAAAACGCCTGTTATGAAATAGCCTTTAACCAACCCTCATTCCCCCTTACCCAGAACGGTCAATTGTTGCCAACTGAGAAAAACAAAGTTGTTGAGGTGGTGCGGCCCTCCCGAACGGTTTTAGGAGGGCCGCTGAGCTCACTGGGGTGCGTAATCCGCTTTGATGAAGCCGCCAGTCAACGTCAGATAAACGTTGAGTTTACGCTTCTCTGGGGCAGCTTCTTCGGCATTTGAAAACACGGCCCGCCAGACCATATTTCCGTCCAGAGTGGTTTTGCCAAGACTGTCCAGCGACGTGCCGCCCCAACTGGTCGACAGGTTCCCCCGTTGCGCCATGTTGCTGACAACCCTTTCTGCGAGCTGTCCGGCTTGCGCCTCACTCATCGGGCCATGGTAATGCCCTGCGCCAGCCATAGCGCTTTGGGCACCAAAGGCCAAAAACAAGGCCATAATTACACTTTGAATCCATTTCATATTTTTTCTCCAAATTTCATTGAGGATCGCCGTCACTCGACGAGACCTATTTCGTCATGGGTTGATAGTCACCACGCACATTCAACGTGATGGTGACCGGTGCCCCGGTTTCGTTTTTCCAATACCATCCATGTGTGCCGGTAAAGGGCGCTTCAAGTGTTCCATCAGCTTTGGGTGCGACATTAACTTGGTAACTTTCAAAAGCACCTGTGGTATCCCCTGCGGGTTCACCATGCATGTCAAAGAACAAGTCGCCGCCATCGGTGCTCCAGGCGTATTCCAGACTTTTGCCTTGTTCCACTTGCAGCTTGAACTCTTTCTCGCCGCCACCGGGTAATGTGATCTGATAGGTCTCACGCCAATCCGCTGATGATTGAAGTGGCACTGTGACAGCCTGGGCCTCGCGAATGATCGTGGGATTGTCACCCGATACCGATGCCAATTCCTCACCCTGAGGGGGCTGGTAGTAGTCGTGCATCTGCATCAAAAACAGGAAGCCACCCAGTGCGATCAAGCTATAGTTAGTCGCGAGCGAGAAGGGGAGAAAGCTGTCGCGGTTGCGCCACAGAGAGATGACCGCCAGCATTGCCGCCAGGGCCGTAACCTGCCCGAATTCAACCCCGACGTTGAACGAGATGATATTCATCAAGAGATTTTCGGGGTCGAGCGGAAGCTGTTGGAGACGTGTGGAGAGGCCAAAGCCGTGGATCAGGCCCAATCCAGCAATCATCGCCATCATGTTTGGCGGATTGATCTTGAGGACTTTGCGAAATCCATCCAAGTTGGCAAACGCGATGTAGCAAACGCTCAGGGCGATCACGGCATCAATGAGATAGTAGTTGATTTGGATGGCGTTGAAGGTTGCGAAGATCAACGTCACGCTGTGGCCAAGGGTGAAGGCCGTGACGTACTTCACGATATCTCTGAACTTAGTCAGGAAGAAAATGATGCCAAAGACGAAAGCCAAATGGTCGTAGCCACTGAGCATATGAGTTGCGCCCAGCCACAAGAAGCTCCAGTTGCCTCCATCCAGAATGGATTGTTTTTCGGCATCCGACATGCCATGGGCCAATGCCTGATCGCCCACGGCAATCAAGGTAACGGCCAACAGAAAGCCCCATGTCAGGGCATTCAAACGAAAGTAGTGCGATTTCATTGCACGATATCCTTTGCGTAACAAAATTTAAGTGCATCGCCTGTTCAGTCGGGCACCAAGCAAAGGCCAAGTTTTCATGCCGTGTAATCGGAAATGAAAAGCCCTGATGCCCGATGAAAGAGCGATACGATATTAGTGACTGCCCCGGACGGGATGATCCCGCACGGAAGTCAAATCACCAGATACACAGCGATATGGTTTCGCCGCGGTTCTTATGAGAATTTTGTCAGCTAAGGGGGGGAGCGCGGGCCGGGGGCGGCAGGACAAATTGCCGAGACCAGATCAGGTCTGATCCGGGACGGATTGGTCTCGTCTTAGAAGGAAGGATCAGAAGGAACAGCAGGCCCACAAAAAGGACAGCAAGGATGAGCGGCTGAAACTTCAGAAGTTTTGCAAAAAATTTCTGTGCATTTTCAATCGTCGGTGTCTCTTGATGATGCGGTGGTGTGGCCTGTTCCAGGTCGGAATGGGAGATGACTTGATGAGCCTCATAACCATCAAATCCGTGCTGATGGTCGTAAACGTGCAAATGGGCCTGAAACACTTGCGTGAATGGCAGTGAGATAATCAACATCAAGACCAGCAATCTGGCCGAATTAAGTGATGTGAATCTTTGGGGTATTTGTCACCAGTTAATTAACGAATCAGGTTCATTGGCTTCACCAATAGCACATTGATGTCATCTCGTTATGCAGGCGTCAAGTACCCTCCTGGATTTTAACGTCCTATACTATATAGGTGGTTTATTACAGCATTGGTGAACTGACTTGATGCGCCCACGAGTGTTTTCATCCAGATGTTTCCAAATTCCCAATTTGAATTTGAACCATTTGCTGTTGGATAACGGATGTCCAACATCCTTCAACAGTCCTTCAATCGCATTTAAATGATGAACCATCACGTCATATGTAACTGTTACCGAGGATTGGTCTTGCCTTACATGAACGCGGTGCACCCCAGCTTCGCGTAACTTTTCCTTTATCAACAAGACAGAGTGATCCCCTGTGGTGTTCTGAAACGAAAGTTTGCGCGTCATAATTTGCTCTGAGCTTGGCAATGTAAAATCCTTATCCACGCCCAACAGATATCATCCCATATCGCCGGGATATTAGTGCAAAAATGTCGGCAAATTTTGTCAAATCTGGACAAGGTTGTGACAATGTGTGTCGTGCAGAATTCAAGGCAAATGCAGGAAAGCCTCATACCCTTGTGAAGGGCAGACAAAGAGATGAGGGGGGCTTGTTCCAGGTGTTCGGTAAGCGCTCCCAATGGCGAGTATCGCCAATGGTCGTAAGCGGATAGAGAAATCTCCACCCTGGATGTCATGCGTTGACGCTCTCCGTTGGAAGACCCGCTGCCTTCCATTCGGGGTATCCATCTTCCAGCCGACGCGCCTTGTACCCCTTCTTTCGGAGATCAGCGACCGCTTCAAACGACAGAACACAGTAGGCGCCACGGCAATAGGCGATGATTTCTTGGTCTTTAGGGAGGTCCTTAAGATGTTTGTCAAGATCAGATACCTGAATGTTGATGGCACCCGGCAGATGCCCCGCTTCAAACTCATCGGCAGGACGAACATCAAGCACGGATACCAGTCCGTCCTTTGCACGGCGTAACAGTTCCTTGTGAGATATCGGTTCCATGTCATCACGCTCACGAAAATACCCGTTCAGGACATCCCTGACCTCTGCCTTGTGCCGTTCTGACGTTTCGCCCAGTGCGCCCAAGAGATCGGTCACATCATCTCCTGAAAGCCGATAGTGGACATGGACACCTTCTTTGCGTGTTTCGACAAGACCGGCACGGCGCAATAACTGAAGATGGTGAGATACGTTCGCGATACTTTGGCCACAGAGCGTTGCCAAAGTATCTACGCTTTGTTCGCGTTGACCGAGATATTCAAGAAGTTCGAGACGAATAGGGTGCCCCAAGGCCTTTGCCACTTCAGAGATATGCTCAAAAATCGCTTGTTTGGGTGATTTTGTTGACATTTGGAAGATACGCCTATATCAAATTCTAATCTTCTTTTGATTATTTTAGAAAGGTTAGTCGGTATGGTCATGTTTCGCAAGGCACAAAGCCTCATTTGGTCACTAGCCATTTTTGGTTTGTTCACCACTATAAATCACGATGCATCGGCTGAGGAGCGAAACGTTTCGATCAAGCACGATGGTTTGACAGTTAATGCTCATCTCGTCACCGCCGAAGACAGCAGTCTGTCTGATAATGCCATCCTGATTACCCACGGCACCCTTGGACATAACGGCATGGAAGTCATCAAAGGAGCTCAAGCGACACTTGCAGACAGAGGATATAACTCTCTGGCTCTCACGTTAAACTTGGGCCTTGATAACCGCACAGGCCCGTATGACTGTAAGACACCTCATACGCACAAGCACCTTGATGCTCTTGATGAAATCGGCGCATGGCTAGACTGGCTAAAAACTCAGGGTGCTTCCAAGGTGACGCTTATGGGGCACTCGCGTGGCGGGAACCAAACCGCCTGGTTTGCTGCTGAACGCCTAAGTGATCAAATCGCCAAGGTCGTCCTGTTGGCACCGCAAACCTGGGATGAAACCTTAGAAACAAACGGATATGAGAAACGGTATGGCGTGCCGCTGGCTCAAGTTCTCGCAACAGCGCAAGGTTTGGTTGATGTAGGAAAAGGGCAGGAAATGATGGAGAAGATCGGCTTTATCTATTGCCCTGATAGCAGTGCTCAGGCTGCAAGCTTTGTATCCTACTACACCCCGGACCAGCGCATGCACACGCCTAATCTGATATCCAAAATTAAGGTGCCTGTACTAGTCATCGCTGCCACGGAAGACCAAGTTGTAAAAGGTCTGCCCGAGGCAATGGGGCCGTTGGTCAGTTCCGAGGAGGCGCAATTGGTTGTCATCGATGGTGCCAGTCACTCTTTTCTCGACTTTTATGCCGAGGATGTCGCAGACGCCGTGGATGAATTCCTGTCTACAGAATAACAACCACAAATCACATCCCCTTCTATAGGGCCAAAAATCTGAGAGCCGCGAGATCTGCGGCTCTTTTTTTGTCTGCGTTCAGTTGGCTTGAGTTGACAGATGGTGTCAAAACTTTAATAATCAAATAATCGTTTGAATATATGAAAAGGGGAACGTTATGTGGGAGAGTGTACAAGCCAACGAACCAGTTATTCGATTGAGTGCCTTTTTGGGCATTTTCGCGATTATGGCCCTTTGGGAGGTCATTGCGCCACGCCGTAAGCGTGCGTTCTCGCGTCTGAGGCGTTGGCCGAACAACATCGGTATCGTCATCTTCAACACCATTGTCCTACGCATACTGTTCCCCACAGCCGCAGTCGGCATGGCGCTGGCCGCCGAAGCGAATGGCTGGGGGCTGTTCAACACCTTTGCAGTGCCTGAAATGGTGGCTGTCGTGCTGGCAGTGGTGATCATGGACTTCGCCATTTACCTGCAACACGTCCTGGTGCACGCCGTTCCTGCTCTATGGCGCCTACACCGAATGCATCATGCCGATCTGGATTACGACGTTACCACCGGTGCCCGGTTCCATCCCATTGAGATCGTGATTTCCATGGGGCTCAAGCTGATGGTCGTGAGTGCCCTGGGTGCACCTGCACTAGCGGTGCTCATCTTCGAGGTCATACTCAACGCCACTGCTATGTTCAATCATGGCAACGTGCGCATTCCCAAAGGCTTAGATCGTGTGTTGCGATTGATCGTTGTAACCCCGGACATGCACCGGGTGCATCACTCCGTGATCCCTGAGGAAACCAATTCCAACTTCGGTTTTAGCTTGCCGTGGTGGGACCGCCTGTTCGGCACCTATACCGCCCAGCCCCAAGGCGGGCACGAAGACATGACCATCGGCATCGAACAGTTCCGCGAGGCGAGTGACCTGCGCCTCGACCAGATGTTGGTCCAGCCGTTCCTGGGCAATACCGGTGACTACACGATCAATCGGTCAGGAGACGGCAGCCATGGCGACTGAAGGACTTAGGACATCACTATTGCTTGGCTTGATAGCGGCGATTACCTGGATCGCTGCCGGGGCCTGCCTCAATGTAGACGAAACCTATGACGCCCCACTACCCGGTGCGAGCCTCTGCATCCACCGTTAAAGGACACACGGAAATGAACCGCTCCATAATCATCCGCCTTCTCATGCTGGCAGTCCTCATCGGGTTCATCGCCATTGTCGCCCAATATCGAGAGGCCCTGGATGTCGAAACACTGTCCGCAAAACTGGACGGTCTCGGCGTGTGGGCTCCGGTCGGGTTCATTGCCCTGTTCGCCATAGCAACTGTCGGGTTCCTCCCTGGTATGGTGTTTGCTCTGGCGGGTGGGGCGATGTTCGGTCCTGTGTTGGGCACGCTCTACAATCTGAGCGGCGCGACCATCGGTGCTGTACTGGCGTTCTTGGCGGCTCGCTATGTGGCATCTGGTTGGGTGCGGGAAAAAACTGGACCAAAGCTGGACCGCATCATCCGCGGCGTCGAGGACGAAGGCTGGCGTTTCGTCGCCTTCACCCGTCTGGTGCCGCTGTTCCCATTCAACCTGCTCAACTATGCATTGGGCCTGACGCGCATCCCGCTGCTGTACTATACGGTCGCCACTGCCGTGTGCATGGTGCCCGGGGCACTTGCGTACACCTACCTGGGATACGCCGGGCGCGAGGCGGCGGCGGGTAGCGAAACTGCCATCCGCAACGGGCTCATCGCACTGGCGCTTTTGGCCGTGGTGATGTTCCTGCCGCGCCTGATCAAAAAGATTCGTGGCGCGAAGTTCCTCATCACCACCCAAGACCTCAAGGCGCGCCTCAATGGCGGCGATGACATTCTGGTACTTGACGTGCGCACTGCCGCCGATTTCATCGGCGATGGTGGACACATTCCCGGTTCACGTAACCTGCCGGTGGAGGAGCTCAATCTACGTCTTGAAGAACTGGAAGCCTGGCGGGACCATCCCATGGCGGTGGTATGCCGTACCAATAAAAAGTCTGGCAAGGCTGCCGAGCAATTGCGCGCACAAGGCTTTACCAACGTCCTGCTGGTGGACGACGGCATGGTTGGATGGTCAGACAACGGTTTCTCTACGGAGTGATCCCTAGGGAACATGGAGGCAAACATGGATATTTCATTCTTGGTCCTGATCGTCCTTTGGGGGGCTTTCTCCGGCGTTGTGTTTTCTTCCATCGGTGCCGCAGGCGGCATCATTGCCTCCTTTGGCCTCATTAGCATTATTGGAGTTGCCGACCCGAACAGTGTAAAGCCAATGACCCAAATCATTGTGCTCGCCACGGCCCTGGTCTTCGTTCCTGGATACTTTCGACGTTCATCTCTGGTCTGGCCGCTTGGACTTTTGCTTGCTGGTGGTGGCCTGATTGGCGCCTGGTTTGGAAGCAGCCTGTCAAGTGCATACCTATCCGACATGAAGACCTTTCGGCCTCTTTTCGGCGTCCTCACTCTTGTGATCGGCGCCCAAATCGCCTGGAAGCTGTACAGATCGCAGGACAAGACGAATGCCGGATTATCTTCGGAAGAAAGGGCGGACAACAAGGGCGTTCATGATTTATCCATTTCACGCATGGCACTCTCCTTCTCCTACGGCGGTAAGGACTACCGTGTAGCCTTATGGTCCCCTTTCCTCGCAGGTTTTTTGATCGCCACAATAGCCGCCATTTTCGGTGTCGGCGGGGGATTCCTTCTCGTACCCTACATGTCTTCGTTGCTTCGCATGCCAATGCACATCATCCCGGCAACGTCAGGGATCGCCATCATCATTAGCCTTCTCGCATCCATCGGGAATTATCTCGCACTTGGCTCGCAGTTGGAGACCGACTCACTTGTTCCCATGCTTGTCGGAGCGATCCTGGGTGCGATCATTGGTCCTTTCATTAATCGATGGATGAAAAACAGCAGGCTGCAAATGGCCTTGGCGTTCATCATTTTTGCCATTGGACTTAGGTATGTCGCTGCATGACACCACTGGCAGAAGATATCACGCCAAGCTTGGCGTCTAGGTGCTGCAAACACGAAGATCATGAGGACAAAGGAGATTTGCCATGATGGGAGAATATAGTGGCATAGGCTGGCTCGGCCCAGGTTTTGGCGGCATTTTCATGATCCTGTGGTTGGGATTGATCATTGCGGGGATTGTCGCCCTGGTGCGCTGGTTGATGTCGTCGTCGCGAAATACGCCGCCGGAAAGGCGTGCACGGGACATTCTCGACGAACGCTACGCCCGCGGCGAGATCGACCGCGGGGAATATGAGCAATGTAAGCATGATCTGGAGGACTGAAATGTCCCGTCATCAGCTATCAGTTGGAGGAGGTGAAAATGAAATTCCTCTTCATTTTGAACGACACGCCATATGGAAGTGAGCGCAACCGGAACGCATTGCACCTAGCACGCGCCTTGTGTCTCGACGACGGTGAAATTGAAGTTACGGTTTTCCTGATGGGGGATTCCGTGATTTGCGCCAAGAATTGGCAATCTCCAGACGGGGGCAGCCAAGCCCCTGGACGCCTCCTCAATGACATCCTCGACAACCGCGGGCGCGTTCTGGCGTGCGCGACTTGCATGGATGCCCGAGGCTTTTCCGGCGACGAATTGCTGATGGGAGTGTGGTTAGGAACGTTTGATGACGCAGCCAGGATGACCAGGGAAGTCGACAAGGTTTTCGTCTATTAGCAACATCTGGGAGAGCTAAAATGATAACAGCTCAGAACGCAATTTCTCGAACACCCCGAAACTTCGGGGCGTCCCACCAAGACACCATGCCCAGCCACTATCCGCTGGGCGCACGGGTGTTGTCGATGCTGGCCTTCTCATATGTCGCCTTCGCCTTCGTCAATGAGCGTTTCCTGCATTGGTTCATGAACTCCGACGGCACCGCGCCGCTGTGGATGAGTCACTGGACCGAGTATGCCGTCATTCTCGCCTTTGGCATCTGGCGCACCTGGGCCGAGCGCAACCCCTACACCCGCAAACGCCTGGCCTTCCTGACTGGCGCGGTTGCTGTGTTCTGGTGGATCCTCCCCGATTACTTGCGTCTGTCCGAACCCTACGTCGGCGCACTGCCCGGCCAACCGATCTTCCCCCAGATCCATGCGCCGGGCACACTGACCTTCTTCGCCGTCTTGCTACTGGTGTTGCTGTTCGGGCGGCGGGTGGTATGCGGCTGGAATTGCCCCTGCGTCGGCATCCGCGAAACGGTTGGCTTCGCATTTCGCGAAAAAACCCTGCGTAGCGACCGGGCCTGGCATTGGCGCTATACCAAGTGGTTCTTCTTCGCGCTTTACATGGTGTCGTTCGTGCTGATTATGTTTTCGGGCACGGCCTACGTGTCACCGTTCTACAGTGGCTTTTTGGCACTGGTGGGAATTACGTATTTCGGCTCGTTTTTTATCGCGCCGCTGACCGGAAATCGCTTCTATTGCCGCTACTTATGCCCATACGGTTCGACCTTCGGTTTGCTCAACCATATCGGCTATTACGGTATCCGCATGGACAAGGACGCCTGCGTCAATTGCCGCCGTTGCGAGCAAGTCTGCGACATGGGCATTCCCGTCGCACGCCAGGGTCGGGAACACGGCCGCGTGACCGGGTTGGAGGACTGCATGGGGTGCGGGCGCTGCGTGGTATCGTGCCCCACTGACGCCTTGGAGTTTCGTGATGTGCGCAACGAATTCCTGCCCAAGCTCAGAATGGATGGCTCGTACCTGCTCAAGCGCGCTGGCCCACCGGATATCGCGCCGCGCATCGAGCCGCCGAAACGGCCCGCCTTGGAGCGGTGCGCAGACTGGCACGAAGACCGTGGGACGCTCAGCCTTGAAACCGCCATGGAGCAAGCCCGGCGCTGCCTGGATTGCGGCGAGCCCGGCTGCCGGAGCGCCTGCCCGCTGCACAACCGTATTCCCGAATGGCTGGAGGCTTTGGGCCAAGGTGACGTCGAGGGCGCAGCCGCGATTTGTCACACCACCAGCAATCTGCCGGAAATCTGCGGCAACATCTGTCCGACCCATCGGCTGTGTGAAGGCGGCTGTACGTTGAATGCCAAGGATGGTCCGGTGATCATTGGTGCACTGGAACGCTTCGTAAATGAAACGGCTTTCCGCCGGGGGTGGACCCCAGCGCCCCCAGACATTCCTAAGAATGGCAAGCGCGTTGCCGTCATTGGTGCTGGTCCAGCAGGACTTGCCTGTGCCGACGAACTCAACAAGGTTGGCTTTGAGGTGACCGTGTATGACAAACGGGAAGAAATCGGTGGTCTCCTGACCTATGGAGTTCCATCGTTCAAGCTGGACAAGGCTATGGTCCATCACCGCCACACCCTGTTGGAAAACGCGGGTGTGCATTTCGAGCTTGGGGTGGGTGTTGATGCGAATATGCTACGCGATCTGATCGATACCAATGACGCCCTTTTTCTTGGCACAGGGGCTCAACAGCCGCGCAGGATCAACATACCGGGTCAGGACCTCGATGGCGTAGTTGACGGTTTGACCTATCTTGATGTCGTAAACAGCAGCCACCTCAATTCCGAATCAGCGCCTTCCAACTTTGCGAATAAGCGGGTATTGGTTCTCGGTGGCGGTGACACAGCGATGGACTGCGCACGCTCTGCCGTTCGCCAGGGAGCAGCCTCCGTCACCGTTGCCTACCGGCGTGGGCCGGAGCAGATGCGGGCTTCACCGAAGGAAATCCACGCCGCCCGGGAAGAAGGTGTCGAGTTCTTGTATCACCGTGTCCCCAAGGCCTTCATTGGAACGGGCATTCTTCAGGGCGTTTACTTCAATGAGCAAAATGGAAAAAGAGAAGTAGAATTCCTCTGTGACATCGCCATCACCGCGTTCGGCCAGGAAGCAGAAGACAATGACTGGCTCACGCAACTGGGGATCGCCACCGACGAGCGCGGTTTCATTTCCGTGGATGAAAGTGGACAGACAAGCCATCCCAAAGTCTTCGTCGGTGGAGACAACAGTCACGGTCCCAATTTTGTTGTCACTGCCGTCGCGGCAGGGCGGCGGTCGAGTCAAGGTATTAAGGACTCACTGACTGCTGCTCATGGCTAATGCCTACCGTTTAATCACCCTTGTGGAAATGGCGACTTTCAGGGGCTGAGCGGAAGTCGAATGTCTTCTTTTCCACAGGTTTTGGGGATAAGTCTGCTTACACCTCAGAAGCTGTCCAAATAGATCACGTCGCAATTAGGCCGATTTTGCCCCAAAGCAGAACAACCTTTTCAATGGAATAAAAAAAAGGCTGTCAGGTAAATATTATTCCCAACAGCCTAAGAATTTACATCTTATCGAAACGATAGATTAGTGGGCCATCTTGATGTCCATGATTTCGTACATGCCGCCTTTACCATTTCCCAAGACAAATTCAACCTCTTGTCCAGGTTTAACTTTGCTGACATCAACGCCTTCAGCAATAGCAAAGTCCATTTTCATTGGAGGCCAGCCAAGTTCTTTGATTTTTCCGTGAGAAATATTGACCTTCCCGTCTTGAACCGTATTTACCTTACCAGTCGCATTGATGCCGGCCATGCCCATTTCATGACCTTTCATGTTTTTCGTATCACCGTGACCAGAACCAGCAAGTGCCGCTGTGCTCATAAAACCAATTGTAAGGGTAGCCATAGCAATTGAGAGTGTCTTTTTCATTTAAGTCTTTCCTTTAGTGGAGTTGTAGATAAGAGATTAGGATTAGGAAACTGCTTCTTGAGGTTCCAGTTTTTTGAGTTTTTTCTCAGCCCGCTTCATTTGTCCGCGTTTCCACAACACAAACACAGCAGGGATGATGAGAAGAGCCAGTGCGGTGGCACTAATCATGCCGCCAACCATTGGCGCAGCAATTCGGCGCATGACTTCAGAGCCAGTGCCTGAACCGAACATGATCGGGAGCAAGCCCGCAATGACAACGGAAAAAGTCATCATAATCGGGCGCACACGTAACAGAGCGCCTTCAATTACCGATTGGTCTAAATCTTCATAGGAGATTTTACGATCAGGTATAGCGTCCATTTTTTTATCAAGAGCCTGGTTGAGATAGACCAGCATCAAGACGCCAATTTCTACGGCAACACCCGCAAGCGCGATAAAGCCGACCCCAACAGCAACTGAGAAGTTATATCCCAGTAGATAGAGAAGCCATACTCCGCCAACGAGGGCAAAAGGTAACGTTCCCATGATGATGCCAACTTCAATTAGGTTTTTAAAGTTGAGGAAGAGCAGAACAACAATGATGGCAATTGTGACAGGCACAACCACAGACAGTTTTTGTTTTGCACGTTCCATAAACTCATATTGACCAGACCATGCAATTGAATAACCCGCAGGCAACTTGATTTGATCAGCAACAGCTTTCTTCGCATCAACCACATAGGAACCAAGGTCACGATCAGCAATGTCCACATAGATCCAACCATTAAGGCGTGCGTTTTCAGAACGGATCATGCCAGGTCCACCCACAACCTTCACATCAGCCACTTCTGCCAATGGAATTTGAGCACCGCTTTGCGTGACGATGGGTAATGTTTTGACCTGATCGACAGAATCACGCACATCACGTGGGTAACGCAAGTTGACGGGGTAACGTTCACGACCTTCAACAGTACGTGTCACTGTCATCCCACCAATAGCGGTTTTGACAACATCTTGGACATCTTGAATATTTAGTCCGTAACGTGAGGCTGCAGCACGGTCAATATCAATAGTGACATATCGACCACCAGTTACACGTTCCGCATAAACAGATGCTGTACCCTCTACGTTCTTAACAACCTTTTCAATTTCTTCACCAACTTTGGCAATAACGTCAAGATCAGGCCCCGCGACTTTGATGCCGACAGGTGTTTTAATTCCCGTTGCCAACATATCAATCCGGTTTTTAATTGGCATGATCCAAGTATTGGTCAGGCTTGGTACATTGACAATTTGGTTCAATTCTTTTTTCAAATCATCCATGCTCAAGCCTTCGCGCCATTGATCTTTGGGCTTCAACTTAATCGTTGACTCAATCATGGTCAGTGGTGCCGGATCTGTTGCACTTTCTGCACGTCCCGCTTTACCGTAAACGGTTTCCACTTCCGGGATTGTTTTGATCAATTTATTGGTTTGCTGGACAACCTCACTCACCTTACCAACCGAAATGGCTGGAAATGCACTTGGCATATAGAGAAGATCGCCCTCATCCAATTCTGGCATAAACTCGCTACCAAGATTTTTCAGTGGCCAGGCCGCTGTCATCGCAAGCGCAAGACAAACAATGATAAGTGATTTTGGGAAACGTAATGCTGTGTTGATAAACGGGCGATACATTGCAATCAAAGCACGGTTAACCGGGTTTTTATGTTCAGGGACAACATGCCCACGAATGAAGTACCCCATAAGAACCGGTACCAAAGTGATTGAAAGAATAGCCGCAGCACCCATTGCATATGTTTTCGTAAATGCCAAAGGCGAGAAGAGACGGCCTTCTTGTGCTTCTAGTGTAAATACCGGCACAAAACTTAATGTAATAATCAGAAGAGAGAAGAAGAGCGGCGCACCAACTTCACCTGCGGCCTGTGAAATAACCCGCCAACGGTTTTTATCCGTCAGTTCGGTTTTCTCCATATGTTTATGGACATTCTCAATCATCACAATGGCCGCATCAACCATGGCACCAATGGCAATAGCAATCCCGCCAAGGGACATGATGTTGGCATTAATCCCTTGCTGTCCCATGATAATAAAGGCGGCAATGATCCCCACAGGTAGACTGGCCACAATGACGAGGGCAGATCGAACATGGAAAAGGAAGACCGCACAAACAAGGGCAACAACAAGAAATTCTTCAAGTAACTTTTCTTGTAATGTTTCTACGGCGCGTTCAATCAAGCCTGAACGGTCATAAGTTTCTACGATCTCGACCCCTTCAGGCAGGCCTTTCTTTAATTCTTCAATTTTTGCTTTAGCGGCATCAATTGTTGTTAGGGCATTTTCCCCCCAACGCATAATAATGACACCGCCAACCGCTTCACCTTCACCGTTCAGTTCACCAATACCACGGCGTAACTGTGGGCCGACGCGAATATCGGCGACATCGCCCATTGTGATAGGTGTCCCCGTTGAGGTTGCCCCAAGTGGAATTGCACGCAGGTCTTCCTCGGATTGAATATAGCCGGTCGCACGCACCATATACTCGGCTTCTGCCATTTCAATAACAGAGCCGCCAACTTCCTTGTTACCATTCTTAATAGCCATACGAACTTTGGCTAAAGGAATACTAAAGGCACGAAGCTTATCGGGGTCCACGATCACTTGATATTGCTTCACCATCCCGCCAATTGTGGCAACTTCGGATACGCCTGGAACTGTTTGAAGTTCAAACTTTAAGAACCAGTCCTGAATAGAGCGAAGCTGAGAGAGGTCATGCTTACCTGATTTGTCTACCAATGCATATTGATAGACCCAACCGACTCCTGTTGCATCCGGTCCCAGTGCAGAACGTGCTTCAGGTGGCAGATTGGGGGCTACTTGACTGAGATATTCAAGTACACGTGAACGCGCCCAATAGAGATCCGTACCATCTTCGAAAATGACATACACATATGAATCACCAAAGAAGGAATAACCACGCACATTTGTTGCACCGGGTACGGACAGCATCGCTGTGGTTAGTGGATAGGTAACTTGATCCTCTACGACTTGCGGGGCTTGGCCGGGGTAGCTTGTTTTAATAATAACCTGAACATCTGATAGGTCGGGAATTGCATCAAGCGGTGTTTTCATCACCGAATAGGATCCCCATCCGACGAATAGGACTGTCAGCAAAATAACAATCAATCGGTTATTTACTGACCATTGAATGATGTTGGAAATCATTGGGCGCTACCCTTTTCCATCACTTCAACACTGCCAAGGCCGAACATACCTTCTGCATCTTTACTCAGACCAAAACGAATTTTGTCACCGGCTTTTAAGGGGGCAATATCAAAGTCACCGAGTTTGATGAAATCCATTTCCATTTCAGGCCAACCGATTTCCGGGATAGGGGCATGTTTCATATTGATGATGCCATTTTCAACGGAAACGGAATTGATGACACCTTCACCATAAGCTTCAATTTTAGGGCCTGACATCGCCATGATTTTGGAAATCCCCCACATGCCCTCTTCATCTTGAGCAAGTGTGATATGAACAGAGTCATTTTCTTTAAGGCCCTCTAGGGAGGCATCTTGCAGGAGTTTGAAATCCATTGTCATGGACGGCCAACCGATTGACGGAATTGGCTCATGGGTCAGGTTAACCATGCCATGATCAGTCATAAGTGTATTGACTTTGGCCATAGCCGATGGTGCAGCTATTTCATCGCCTTCAGAAGCTTCTTCCGTATCTGAAAGGCGTTGAATACTGGCAGACAAGCTTGCTTCTGAATCAATCAGGAACTGACCCGATGTCACTACAGTGTCGTTTTCAGAAATACCCTTCTTAATTTCAACTCGTTGGTTGGCTTCAATACCACTGATGACTTCAACAGATTTAAAGCGGCCTCCCCCCAGAGATAGGATCAGGCGGTCCGTTTTCCCGGACCGAATAACAGCTTCACGCGGTACGGTGAGAACATCATCTTTGCCAACGCCATAAATGCTGACTTTCGCATACATATTCGGTTTGAGCTCTTCATTTGGATTGTCAAACTTCAAACGCACTTTGAGCGTACGCGCCTTGGCATCAAGTGTTGGATAGATGTACTCGACTTTACCTTCCCAATGCTTGCCTGGTGCATAAGACAAGTTCATTATTGCATCTTGGCCGACTTCTACAGCTTGGGCTTGATCTTCAAAAACATCTGCAAGCAACCATACCGATGAAAGATCAGCTAATGTAAAGGTACTTTTCTTTTGGGTAATGTACATGCCATCACGGACATTCATGGAAGACACCACGCCACCCTGTGGAGCGCGAACTTTAATCAGACGCTGAATTTTACGATCTTTGCGAAGCGCATTAATCTCAGCACGACCAAAATCTAAGGCCCTTAACCTTTCCGCTGAAGCCGCAATGAGTCCTTTACGCCCCGTTTGTAAGGCTTGAAGGTATTCTGCTTGGGCATTGGCCAAATCAGGTGAGTAATATTCAAAAAGTAACTGTCCCTGTTTGACACGTTCACCAACTGATTTTACTGCCAGTTTTTCGATCCAACCATCTGAGCGAACATGGACCTGTTGAATTTTACTTTCATCGTAATCAAGATAGCCAACCGTTTCGATGTTACGTGATAAATCCAACCGTTCAACAGGTGCTGTACGCACACCGATGTTATTTACAACAGACGCTTTGATTTTAATGGCACCGGAATCATCATTATTGTTTTCCTGACCTTCATAAACAGGGATCAAATCCATCCCCATTGGGGACTTGCCCGGATTGTCGCTACGGAAATTCGGATCCATAGGAGCCACCCAATAAAGAACCTTCTTCTCTGCACTTTCGCTTGATGACGTGGAGCCGTCTGAACCACCGAGCATTCCTGATTGCTGGACACCATACATGCCGATTGCGCCCAATAATCCAGCGGATAGGGCGATAATCACTGTTTTAGAATTCACAGTGTTTCTCCTTGAAGATATTGAAGGCGGACGAGGGATTTTGAACTATCGATTTCGAGGCGAAGCCGTTTCAATTGGGCTTCCAGTTCAGAAACACGTGCACGCACTAGTGCGTCAAAATCTGAAGCTTCATATTGATACGCTGTGATTGCCGCTGAAACGTTATCTTTGGCACGTTTTAAAACTTGCTCATCAAAATTTATTAAACGTTGCTGTGTGCGTTCATATGCGGCTGTTTCAGCATGGTATTCACGAGTTAATTCACGTAGTTGCTCTTCTGCACGAAGGCGAGCGGCAGCAGTCTGATGTTTACGCGCACTCAGTTTGCGATCCTGACGAGGTCCGGTAAAAAATGGCAAACTCATAGAAAATTTTAGACTGACTAAATCGGATCGCGCTTCACCCAAAGGCGTATCCTGTCTATAACCATAAGACGCACCAACACCAAACTTTGGCCCATAATCAGCCTCAGCCAGTTTTACTTTCCGCTCCGATACAGCCTCTTTCTCATTAAACACCTTTAAAGTTGGGTGACGTTTTACAGCTTGTAGAAAATCAGCTTCTTTAAAAGGTTTTGCGAAAACTGGGATATTCACAGGAAGTGTTCGCGCAGCACTATTTCTCCCCGTCCATTTGCTCAGGTTTGCTTTTGCAATATCCAAATTTTTGATTGCGTCAAGAGAACGATCATCTAACAAACTGGATGTAAGCTCTGCAGCGATTACACGTTGTGCACTTATACGGCCCGAACTGTAAATAGCCTGAACTGAACGGATATCGTCTTCTACGAGGTCTTTGTAATCCTCTAAAATGAGCAGAAATTTTTTCCAATAAACCGCATCCAGCCACGACAAACGCACAGCTTTCAATGATAGAAGCTTACGGGCTTCTTCATTTGCTCTGTCAACACGTGAAAGTGCTGTTGCAATTTCGGTCTTTGCATCCAAAACATCGAAATTCGGGATTTGTTGGGTGATACCGACCTGGAACTGGGTCATTGCTTCTTGATCAGTATCGAATGTATCTGTCGGTAAGTTCAGTGCCCCTAAACTGATTTTAGGGTCAGGTAATTGTCCTGCTGAAACAGCAATATCTTCTTGTGCCAATGCACTGCTTTGGAATTTTCGAGAAAGAGGATCGGTTTCCAAGGTCAGTTTCTCAGCTTCTGATAGTGTCAACTCCTGCGCGAAAGCACCGGAGGACATAAGGATTAATGCAAGGGCGCTACCGGCTAAGGCCCAAATTTTATTCATTGACCTACACCCCATTGAGAAACGTCCGTATTCAACATTCTTCTTCCTTTCTTTCACCAAAAGCCTTTTGCAGCGCAAAAACTACGATGGGGAATGTGCTTTAAGAATGTGGCGGAGTTTTTTCACAAATGAGCCAAGTTGTGTCAAAATGTAACAAAGTGTGTCAAAGCAGATAATTTTGACAAACTAAAAGGTTAGAATTTACTTTAAAGTAGTTCTATTCATAAATTTGAAGAAGAATAACGACCTTCACATAACGTGCCGTCTTAGCAAAATGTACAAAAATGATTTGGTTCAGCCACACATGCTTCAAGTGGATCTGAATTTTTCTGTTTTTGGCTATTGGCGGTAGTTTTTAGCGTTGCGCCAAAATGACTACTTCACTTACAAGAGCAGGCATCACGCTGGTGAAGGGCTCTCGAGAAGGCCTTCACCAAGGTTTCGCTTAAAAAAGCCGTGCTCTACGACTTTTTCATCCTCACACCTTCTTCAGCGATCTCATCTGAAGAAATAAAGACTATCCCTTGTTTTTCAAGCGCAGACTGAATCGCACGCACAGTGCTGATCCGCGGATCATGCCCTTCGGTTTCCATTCTTTTAACAACAGATATCGAAACAGAAGAACACTCAGCAAGCTCTTGCTGGGTCCAGTCCAGAAGCGCGCGGGCGGCCCGAATTTGACGTGGGGTCAGCATGCATTTTCTCCAATCATAATGAGCGCCAACTATAATGGACTAATTAATTCCTTGAAAGAAATAAATTGTTCCTTTATAATTTTTGACACAGAGTTTGAATAACGAACAGGAAGCCTGATTTCATGATCGCTCCCAACACCTTTTGCATATGACACCGATACCCGCCTTGAGCGGGTCATCGCGTTTGTCTGAGCATAGGTAGGAGTGGAACGATGCAAGAGGTCCTGTTAACCCCTAAAGAAATTGGCGAGCATTTTTCTTCGTGTTTGGTATCCATGCCAAACAGCGAAGCTTCGGATGTTATCCGAATTCTAGCCCAATCACACGCAGCCGGAAGGTCTTTCGTGACGCCAACGCGAGCCTTGCGGACAGAGCTGGGAAAAGCTTCCAAGGTCCGTGATGACTACAAAAAGATCGATATGGATAACCCAGAAATTGTCCGATGGTTCTATTGGATTTCCCGAGCCATTGAAGACGGCATGCTAACATTTGCTCTGCACCTTATGAACTATGCGCGGCATTACGGTAATGATCTCCCAAGGGTCGAGAGTGAATATATTTCAGCTTCATATGATGAGATCGTGGGGATTGTTTTTGGGACGACCGACAGCCGCAGTCTACATTCACTGCAATCGACGTTCAGTGCAATCAGCTTACCTGAAAGTTCCGGACCACATTTTTTGGATCTGATGATCGAAGGCCTGAATGAGGAAACCTACGCGGTGATCCGCGAAAAGTGTGACACGGATGCTGAGAGTGATCATGGCTGGCCCGGCGTTGATCCGGTGGGGCTAGAGGAAGCTCTCAATGGCGACTTGGCCCAATTTTGCGAACTCGCGGATATGGTTGTACGCAACTGGGGAACCGAAATGCTGGCCCGCGTCGCGAGTCAGGTTTTCGTTGATCACGACTTGCCCGCCGCGTGGGTGATCTTGCGTGTGATCTGGGCCAAAGCGATTGGTGATGCCCGTATCGACACGTCTACCATTGACGCATACTTGCATGAAGTGATCCCAGACAATCCTGAGGCCGCACAGGCCGCAGACGTGGCCTCGTCCGTGGCTGTCCCAGAGGGGCACGTCATCTTAGCCCCGAATTTTGGATTGGCGGCAACAAGCCGACGGCATGCCATCAAAAATTATACAAACCTTGGCCAGCCAATAGAGCTAAGGCCGTCCAAGGTTTCACCGGAACAACTACGTCAATTGCTGACAAACGAGTTCCCATGGATGGCTTTGCCGATTGATTTGATCTGTCGCGATATGTCTTTACGTGAAGCATACGGGCAAAAAGAATTTTCGTTACCGCCTTTGCTTATTTGGGGACGCCCGGGTACGGGGAAAACGCGTTTTCTCCAGCGGATGGCTAAACTGATCGGTTTGCCATCAGATATGGTTTCTCTAGCAGGTGCGGCTGACGACCGGTCGCTACGTGGTACTGGTGCCGGTTATTCTTCGGCCACACCTGCATATCCCGTTGTCAAAATGTCCGAGACTGCGTGTCCGAACACCGTGATGATCTTTGACGAAATCGACAAGACGGCCGCAAGTGGCCAGAACGGCGATCCACTTCAAACAATCCTGATGTGGACAGAACGGGAAAACGCTCGTGGTTTTTTCGACGACTGTCTTCAAACAACCGTTGACATGAGACACGCGAATTTCTTTGCAACGGCAAATCAAATTAAAAACCTTCCGATGCCTTTGTTGTCACGTTTCCGCGTCATCGAAACGCCGAGCCCGGAACCGGATCATGTCCGCTCCATCATCAATGGCGTAAGAGCGGACTTCGCCGAAGAGGTTGGGGTGGACGTTCGATTTGTACCTGAGATGGATGAGGCGGAAATCATGTTTTTGGAAGACGTCTTCGCAAAGCACCAAAACGTGAGGGCCGTGATCCGCATGTCGCAAAAGCTTCTGGAACGCCGCGAACGATTACAGCGCGCGCAGCCCAATTAAGGAGGTGTGAGATGACACAGGGCGCACTTAAAAATTATACGCAAGGCACAAAGCCCGAGATGAAGACTGACGTAGATCATGCTTTGGATGCTGCTTGGGCTGGCGTAATGTCCCCGCCACATTTAGGTGAAGGCAACCCCGGTCAGGTCGGTCCTCACAACGGCGCTGAACTCTTTACGGCGCATGTACCGGGTTTCCTACAGCAAGCAAAGGCTAGCCTCTCTCATTGGCTCACAGACGATAATTTGGACTGGTGGTTTGCCACTGCACAGGAATTGGCATTTTCCAAAAATCCTGCACCGGGTTTTCATCGGCTTGTGGAAATCAAGTCCGTTCTCAAGACGATTGCCCGACGCCTAAACGATAACAATACAAACCGGGGGACGGAACCATGACAGACATCCTATTTTACGGTGATCCCCATTCTGAATTCCAACCGCTGATCGATACGGTCGCCCGAAAGCCGCCGGGAGCAGTTGTCCTGTTGGGGGATATGGAAGCACACAAACCTTTGGACGAAGAGCTCGCACCCATTTTGGATCGCGGCATTCCGGTGCATTGGATTCCCGGTAACCATGACACGGATCAACCGGTTGCACATGACAACCTGTTTCATTCCGGATTGGCAGACATAAACGCCCATGGCCGTGTGTTGGAAATCTGTGGCATTAAGATCGCAGGGCTAGGCGGGGTCTTTCGGGGCAAGGTGTGGGACCCAGACAATCCCAAACAAGGTGTTTGGTGTTATTCAGGTGATGAGATGGTCTCGACACTCCCCAAACATCACCTGTGGCGTGGTGGATTGCCGTTACGTCATCGCTCAAGCATTTTTCCGTCAGACTATGCGAACCTTCTTGGACAACAGGCCGATATTCTCGTCACGCACGAAGCGCCTGATACACATAAACACGGGTCACGAGCGATCGGAACATTGGCAGGATGTCTGTACGCCAAGCATATCATTCACGGTCACCATCACTTCGATTACGACGCCATTCTGTCCGGCGGCATCCAAGTGCGTGGCGTTGGGCTGCGCGGCCTCTATCGCCTGAACGCAGATCAATTTAAATCCAATCACGGCTTGTCGTAACTTATTTCGTGACCAAGTCACTTTTTTCTTGCATATCGTGACATTGTCACGTATAGTATTTTTATCAACTCAGGAGAGGACAAGATGACCGCCGGAAGAAAATCGATAGGCACAAAGCCCATGACGGCAGCAGAACGTAAACGCCGACAACGGGCCAAAGCCAAAGAGATGGGCATTCCATCGCGCGATCAAGTCGTCTTCGCTTTTGGACGAACCCTGATCGAGATAATGCCAGACATAAAAGACACCGCTCTTTTGGAGCAGCTTGAAAAACAAACCGCTCAACACTTGAGCAAACTTGGATTTAAAAACCGTCTCATCCGGGAAGCCCTTCAAAAGGTAAGGAGTGGTGACGGTACAGACTAGGAGACGTACCATGAACATCACCTTCTTTAACATTCTCGAAGCAGCCTACTATCTTGCTGGTCCCGCCGTGGTTGTCGTACACAGTTACCATTGGTTTAGTCATTTGGTGGCAAAATGACTTGCCTAGCGACAACAAAATCACTCTGGACTAGCACCTCAATACGTTAAAGCCCCCACCAACTGGTTGGGGGCTTTCGTGTGCGGGTGGTAGGACTACAGAGCTTTGTTACTAGTGCAAAGCCTATGAGTTCAATTCATCCACAAAATCGATGAGTTCTAGAGTTCCATCGAGCAAATCGAAGATATGAATGAGAACGTCCCAATTCTTACCATGATATTCACCTTGGAGCTCAATTTGACCATCCATACCCCATCGTGCTTCCGGATCGTTTCGGTCGTGCTCAGATGAATAAACCGGTCTAATATCTCGTGCGTGAATGATTTTGTTAAAGGCTTCTCGAAACGAAAGAACGTCGGACTTGGTATCGGAATTGAGCATACCAAAGTCATAGTCTGCGTTTAGTTTCCCGATTTTGTCGATGTAGTCCTCATGGCCGTAATCCGACCAATAGTCATCTAGAGTGCGCATGAGTATGGAAAACTGCAGGAGATTTTTTGAAAGCTGTGCTTCAGCATAGTGGTAATGGAGGTCCTCACTTTGCGTTGTGACATCTCCCTCCTTATCTTCAGCTTCTAGGTCGCCCCCCACCATGCCCATGCTGGTACGGACGATATTAAACATGTCGAATGCAAGCAGTCGCACATCGTCAGTATTTACAATGTGGCTTTTCTCTTCAGGGTGCCAATACGGGTTTTCCATTTAAGACCTCTGCGTAGCATTCTTTGCCGATAAAGAAAGCGGAAAGCCCTGCATACTGGCAAGACAAATCGTTAGTCACGCCCGCGAGTAGGTCTCTCAGTCCTGTGCCATGTTTTTAGCGAAACATGCATTCGGACCACTTTTTCACAATTATTTTGCTACCCAATAGCGACCCAGCCAATCGGACAAAAAGAAAACCCCTAGGTTTCCCTAGGGGTTTTCATGGTGGGCACGACTGGGATTGAACCAGTGACCCCTCGCGTGTGAAGCGAGTGCTCTCCCGCTGAGCTACGCGCCCGATTGTATCGGTGCGGGCGGGTATAAGACGCGGTGCTTAGCCTGTCAAGACGACTTTATGATCTTAAAGGTTCGCGAGAGCGCCTTCCAAGTCACAAAAATGGTCAATCACCGCTTCACCGCCCAACTCACCCACCGGAATTTTGGTGTAGCCGTGGCTGAGCAGGACCACCGGAAGACCTGCGGCGTGGGACGCTTGCACGTCATTGCCGTTGTCGCCGACCATGGCGGATTCTTTGGGATCTGCGCCCATTTTCTCCAGCGCCGCCTCAAGATGACGGGGATCGGGTTTTTTAATGCCGGGCAGGGTGTCGCCACCGATGACGATGTCGAAATACTGATCCAAGCCCAGTTTTCCAAGGATTTCCATGGTCGCGCCGTAAGGCTTATTGGTGCAGATGGACAGCTTAATGCCCTTGTCTTTCAGACCTTTAAGGGCATCCATGGCACCTTCGAACGCGCACGTGAGCTCGGCGGAGCGGGGCTCATAGTCTTTGATGAAGGCCGCAACGTGTTTTTGGAACTCGTCTTCGGGCGGTATGTCGCCGGTGGCTTCAAAACAGCGTTCCACCAGTTTCGGCACACCGTCGCCGATCATGAGCTGCACCTCAGGCACGGAAACTTCCCTTCTGCCCAAGGGTTTAAGCATACGGTTGGCGGCGGCTTGCAGGTCCGGGGCGCTGTCAATCAACGTTCCGTCCAGATCGAAGATCAAGGCGCGGATCGCGCCCAAAGTTTGTTCGGTCATTTTGTAATAATCCGTAGTAATCTTTGACTTGGCGGGGAGGCCCGGCTTGTGGCACTTTGCGCTACACGCTATTCAGAATATTCGATTCTTCTCATATGTAGGTCTAACCTCAATAATGTCAAAGTCAAAAACTGCCGCAATTATTCTGGCCGCGGGTCTTGGGACCCGGATGAAGTCGGAAAAGCCCAAGGTCATGCATCCGGTTGCGGGCCGTCCCATGGTCCAACACCTTTTGGCGACCTGTGCGAAGCTGAAGCTGGATAAGGTCGTGGTTGTGGTCGGGCCGGATATGGAAGATCTGGAAGCCGCTGTCGCCCCCCACACAACGGCTGTACAGTACGAACGGCTGGGCACCGGTCATGCGGTTCAGTCCGCCATGGACGCTTTGGGGAACTTCAACGGCAATGTTTTGGTGCTCTACGGCGACACGCCCTTGATGACCGAGCAAACTCTGAACGCCATGCTCGAAGCCCGCCAACCTGTCGAAGGTGAATTTGCGCCGGCGGTTGTGGTGTTGGGCTTTGTACCGCAAGAGCCAGGGCGGTATGGCCGCTTGGTGTTAGACGAAGAAGATGGCGAGCTGTTGGAAATTGTCGAGGCCAATGACGCCTCGCAAGAACAACTGATGATCAATCTGTGCAATTCCGGTGTGATGTGTTTTGATGGCTCGGTTATGCCGCAGCTCTTAGGCCGAATGACCAACGATAATGCGAAGGGTGAATATTATCTCACCGACTGTGTCGCCTTGGCGCGAGAAGACGGATTTAGCTGCGCTGTTGTCGAAGGCGATGAAGAAGAGCTGTTGGGTATAAATTCGCGCATTGAGCTGGCACAGGCCGAAATGATTGCTCAAGATCATTTGCGTGAAAAAGCCATGAAGAACGGTGCGACCCTGTTGGATCCAAGCACCACGTATTTTTCTTATGACACACAGATCGGCAAAGACGTGCTGATCGAGCCGAACGTTGTCTTCGGTCCTGGCGTAGCTGTTGGCAACAACGTCCATATCAAAGCACATTGCCATTTTGAAGATGCAAGCATTGGTGCGGGCACGACTATCGGCCCGTTTGCCCGGTTGCGCCCAGGGGCGAAGCTGGCGGAAAACGTACACGTCGGAAATTTTGTCGAGATCAAAAATGCCATGGTCGAAGAAGGTGGCAAGGTCAATCACCTGACCTACATCGGCGACGCGCGTGTCGGTGCGGGTGCGAACATCGGTGCGGGCACCATCACGTGTAACTATGACGGCTTCAACAAATTCCACACCGACATCGGTGCGGGTGCGTTTATTGGATCGAACACCGCATTGGTGGCTCCGGTCAAAGTTGGCGATGGCGCGATCGTGGGTGCAGGCTCGACGGTCATTTCCGACGTTGGCGAAAATGACATCGTGACAACGCGTGCCAATCCCAAGCGTGCGACAGGCGCGGCGGAACGCTTTCGCGAACGCAAGCAGGCCGAAAAAGACGCGAAAAAGAAAGGCTGACCTGGAACATGTGCGGCATCATTGGCATCATCGGCAAAGAAAACGCGACCCCGCAAGTGGTGGAAGGTTTGCGCCGCTTGGAATACCGGGGGTATGATTCGGCGGGCGTCGCAACGCTGTTGAACGGTGGCATCGAACGCCGGCGCGCCCAAGGCAAGCTCAAAAACTTAGAAGCTTCGCTAGAAGAGACGCCGTTAATCGGTGACATCGGCATCGGACACACCCGTTGGGCGACGCATGGCGTGCCCAACGAAGCCAACGCGCACCCGCATATGACGGACCGCGTCGCCATGGTGCACAATGGCATCATCGAAAACTTTCAAGAGCTCAAAGACGAACTGACGGGCAAAGGCCACAGCTTTGCCTCCGATACGGACACCGAAGCTGTGGTGCACCTGATCACGGCTTATCTGGAAGACGGACTAAGCCCCCAAGATGCCACCAAAGCCGCGCTTAAACGTCTGCACGGTGCGTTTGCCTTGGCGATCATTTTTGCCGGCGAGCACGATTTGATGATTGGTGCGCGCAAAGGCAGTCCCTTGGCGGTCGGCCTTGGCGAAGGCGAAATGTATTTGGGCTCCGACGCCATTGCGCTGAGCCACCTCACCAACCGGGTGATGTATTTGGAAGACGGCGACTGTGTGGTTTTGACCCGCGAAGGCGTCGAAGTCTTTGACGAAGACGATCAAGTGGTCGGACGCCCGGTCAAAGTCAACGACCTGTCCAACGCATCGGTGGGCAAGGGCGGCTATCGCCACTTCATGCTCAAAGAAATTTACGAACAACCCCAAGTTATCGGGGACACCTTGGCAGGGTTCATCAATCCGGCAGACCGCACCATCACGTTGCCGGACTTGCCGTTTGATTTGGCCGGTGTGACGCGTCTGACCATGGTGGCGTGCGGGACGTCGTTTTATGCCTGTCAGACGGCACGCTACTGGATTGAAAAGCTCGCCCGCATTCCGGTGGAAGTCGATGTTGCGTCGGAATTCCGGTATCGCGATGCGCCGCTGCCCGACGGTGGCGCAGCCCTGTTTGTGTCCCAATCGGGCGAAACGGCGGACACCTTGGCCGCCCTGCGTCATGCGCGCGAACAGGGCCAGCACATCCTGTCCATTGTCAATGTCGCCGAAAGCACCATTGCACGCGAAAGCGATGCGACGCTGCTGACCTACGCGGGTCCGGAAGTGGGTGTGGCGTCGACCAAGGCGTTTACCACGCAGTTGGTTGTGCTGGCATGCCTCGCCATTGCCATGGGGCGTGCGAAAGGCACCATCGAACACGATTGTGAAGGCCGTTTGATGGAAGCCTTGATTGAAGTGCCCGCCCGCGCCGCCGATGTGCTCAATCACGATGAACGCCTGAAAGATCTGGCTGTCGAAGTGGCCGAAGCCCGCGACGTTTTGTACTTAGGACGCGGCTCCAACTTCCCCATTGCCATGGAAGGGGCGTTGAAGCTGAAAGAGATCAGCTACATCCACGCCGAAGGCTATGCGGCGGGCGAAATGAAGCACGGCCCCATTGCGCTCATCGACGAACACGTGCCCGTTATCGTGATTGCGCCCACGGACGAGTTGTTCGAAAAAACAGCCTCCAACATGCAAGAGGTCATCGCGCGCGGCGGCCGGGTGATTTTCTTATCCGATGAACCCGGTGCCGAAAAACTCGGCAAGCTCGCCGCCGCAACCATCGCGCTGCCCGAAGTCGATCCGTTTGTGGCGCCGATCTTGTATTCCATCCCCGTACAACTGTTGGCGTACCACACCGCATGCCTCAAAGGCACCGACGTGGACCAGCCGCGCAATTTGGCGAAGTCGGTAACGGTTGAATAAGACTGTTCGTTTATGCTCCCCCCATGAGCAGCTTCGTTTACATCCTCGGCAGTACAGGCAAAGGCGGTCCGCGCACCTATGTGGGCTGGACCACTGATTTGGATGCGCGGCTTGAGACTCACAATTGTGGCAAGGGGGCGAAATCCACGCGTGGGCGGACATGGGCTTTGCTATATGCCGAACGCTACGTCAATCGCGGCGAGGCCATGAGCCGGGAATGGCATTTGAAGCGGGATCGGAAATTGCGCAAGGCTCTTTTGGGAAATCTTTAAATCAACGTTGAGTGAGCCGTTCTTGGCGCGCTTGGTTTTGCGGGCTCCAGCGGCTTTTGATGTAGCTGAGGACCTGCCAGATTTGCTCATCCGTTAGGCTGTCTTCAAACCCCGGCATGCCGCTTTTAAAACCCGCAGGTGCAATCGCGGCACCGCCGCCTTTGGTGTAGTTAAACAACAATTGGTCATCGTGATGCCAGGTGTGGCCGCTGTCGTCGTGGGGCGGGGCGGGCAGGGTGCCGTCGTCTTTGGTGCTGCGCCAGTTGGGCTGGCCTTCCAAGTTCAGGCCATGACAAATGGCGCAGTTTTCGACATAGATGTTTTGGCCCAAACGGACGGCTTCGTTGTTAGTGGCGTCCATGCGGTCCAGCTCGTCACAGGCCGCCAAAAACATGACGGCACACAATATGGCGGGCTTAATGTCCATGGTGATGTGTCTGTTCGGGTGTTGATGTGTCCTGTGATGTATACCCACGCAGCGCGTCGTAACGTTCAACGATGTCTTTGCTCAGCAGGGGGCGCACATCGAGATGGGCATTGAGGTGTATGGCACGCAGTTCACCTTGCAAGGTGCCGATTTCTTTCGTGAGCTTTGAGACCAGCTCCGGCGATGGCTGGGCGTGAACAAACATCATATCGAGCTTGCGTTCCAAATCGACGATATGGCGGCCAAGTTTTTTGGCGTCTGCGAGCATCTGTTCTTCGATGGCGAGGATCTGTTGCGTGACGTCTTTGCTCAACCCCAGCTCTTTGGTGAGTTCACGCAGATGAGCCGGCCCGGGGTAGTGATTGAGCTCAGCCGTTTTGGCATAGCCCAAGCCATAGCCTTTGAGGTGGCCTTCCACCTCAGCCGCCGACATGGATTTGATGGTGCGGTGCTGTTGACCGCTATAGGGCTGGTTGCTGGCCAGCGTGGGGACTGCGGCTGCCAGCACAAACGTTAAAGCGATGAGAGGAAGTTTCATGTTCGGGTCTTTCTTCTTCTTTTAGGTGACACGGATAACAGACGACATACCGCCTTGTACGTGGGCGAGGATGTGGCAGTGGAATAACCAATCACCCGGATTGTCCGCGACCAAAGCAATTTCAGCCGTGCCCTGTCCGACCAACAAAACCGTGTCGGCCCAGGGTGTGTGGGGGACGGGCTTACCGTCCAGCTTCAAAATACGAAATGCATGGCCATGCAGATGCATGGGATGGGGGAACACACTGTTGTTTTGGACCGTGATGATGTGAGACGAGCCTTGTTTGAATGCGAACATGGGCAACATGGCGGTGGTGTGGGCCGCAACACCGTTGAGGGCCCAAATTTTCATCTCTTTCACCAGCTCGGACGTGGGCTGATATTCACCCTTGTACACCGCGCCGTCCAAACGCCCCATGGCGCCGCCGGTGATGACCATGTCGTGGCGCGCCGCATTGTTTAGGTCGGGCTCTGCTACTGGGTTTGGGGACAGACTGGGCACGTCGCCCAAGGGTGCGGGGCGCAGAGGTTTTGCGTCTTCATAGACAATTTCGGTGAGCACGCGTTCTTGGTTTTGATAGGCAATGTCCAAGATTTGGTGTGTCGAACCCACGTCGCCTGTGCAATCCAAAATGATGTCCATGCGTTGCCCTGAAGCCAGCAGAGCCATGTCGTATTGCAGGCTGTGGGGCTCGACCGGGTGGCCGTCAATGGCGATGGCTTTGACATCGTGATTTTCGAAGTGCACGCCAAAAATGCGCGCATTGGCGACATTGATCAGGCGCAGACGGATGCGTTCGTTTTTGCGCACACTCAAAGGTTTGGCCCTTTGACCGTTGAGCGTGATGTAATTGCCGGTGCGCCCGCCGTGGCTGATGTCGTGGCCGTTGACAAAATCGTCACTGATGGTGCCGTCTACGTTTAAACGCCAATCGTCCAAAATCCACACAATGTCGCGATCGACCTCGGGGGGATTGGGCTCTTCCACAATCAACGCGCCATACAGGCCCCGCCCGATCTGTTCAGAGCTGTTGACGTGAGGGTGATACCAATACGTTCCCGCGTCGGGCACGACGAAGTCATAGGTGAAACTTTCCCCCGGCTGAACCGGGTCCTGGGTCAATCCCGGCACGCCGTCCATGGCGTTGGGCAGGCGCAGGCCGTGCCAATGGATGGTCGTGGGCTGATCCAAGCCGTTTTCCAGTTTGACCTGCAGGCGTTCGCCTTGTTTTACGCGCAGCTCGGGCCATGGGTTATTTTGTCCAAAAGCCCAGATGGGGGTTGGGGAATATTTGCTGGGAAGCAGCTGCACACTGTGCTGTGCAGGCTTGAGGACGTGGGGCGTCGCGGCCCAAGCTTCAGAAGCGGGCAAAAGGGACGTAGCCGCCAAAGCGGTGCCACCCTTCAAGAGGTCACGGCGCGACAGGTGCGCACTTGAAAACCTGTTCTTCATGCTTAAATCCATATCCTTCCCAGAGAACCATGTGTGCTACATTGTGTGACAAATACGGCAATTTCACGACCAAAACCTGTGCGGTTTGGTTAACAGTTTAGATAAGCCGAGATATACTCCCCTCCAATTCATTTCTTTTGCCCGGAGACTTCCCCCTATGGACCTTAAAGACACAAGCCTTTTTCGCCAGCAAGCCTATATCGACGGAGCTTGGGTGGACGCAGACAACGGTGAGACCTTTGACGTCACCAATCCCGCAGGCGGGGATGTCTTGGGCGTGGTCCCTAAAATGGGGCGGACGGAAACGGCTAAGGCTATTGCCGCTGCCGAAGCGGTTCTACCGGCGTGGCGCGCCAAAACGGCCAAGGAACGCGCAGGCATCTTGCGCAACTGGTTTAACTTGGTGATGGACGCCCAAGAAGACTTGGCGAAAATGATGACCTTGGAGCAAGGCAAGCCGCTGGCGGAAGCCATGGGCGAGATTGTCTACGGCGCGTCCTTCATCGAATGGTTCGCCGAAGAAGGCAAGCGGCTCTACGGTGAAACGGTGCCGACCCACGCCCCGGACAAACGCATCCAAGTGATCAAGCAGCCCATCGGTGTGGTGGCGTCGATTACGCCGTGGAACTTCCCCAACGCCATGATCACGCGCAAGTGTGCCCCTGCACTGGCGGCGGGCTGCACCGTGATCGCCAAGCCCGCCGAAGACACACCGTTTTCTGCGCTGGCCTTGGCCGAATTGGCCGAGCGGGCAGGCATCCCAGCAGGTGTGTTCAACGTCGTCACAGGTGTGCCCCAGGACATCGGGGCGGAGATTACGGCCAATCCAGCGGTGCGCAAGGTGTCGTTCACGGGCTCCACCGCTGTGGGCAAATTGCTGATGAAACAATGCGCGGACACGGTGAAAAAGATGTCGCTGGAGCTGGGCGGCAACGCACCGTTCGTGGTGTTCGACGACGCCGACCTGGACGCCGCCGTCGCCGGGGTGATGGCGTCGAAGTATCGCAACACCGGACAAACCTGTGTCTGTGCCAACCGCATCTATGTGCAAGACGCTGTCTATGATGCTTTCACACAAAAAATGGCTGCGGCTGTGGGTGAACTGAAAGTTGGCGAAGGTTTCGAAGACGGCGTCGCCCAAGGCCCGCTGATCAACCAAGCGGCTATTGAAAAGGTTGAACGCTTGGTGGCGGACGCGGTGGATAAGGGGGCTAAGGTCGCCGTCGGTGGGGCGCGCCACGAACTGGGCGGCACGTTCTATACACCGACCATCTTGACCGACGTCACCAACGAAATGGCCTGCGCCAGCGAAGAGATTTTCGGCCCCGTGGCCCCGCTGTACCGCTTCACCGACGAAGCCGACGTCATCGCCAAAGCCAACGACACACCCTATGGCTTGGCGGCGTACTTCTACGCCCGCGACATCGGCCGGGTCTACCGCGTCGCCGAAGCGCTGGAATACGGCATCGTCGGCATCAACGAAGGCATCATCTCCACTGAACTCGCCCCCTTTGGCGGTGTCAAAGAATCCGGCCTGGGCCGTGAAGGCGGCAAACAGGGCATTGAGGAATTTGTGGAGACGAAATACCTGTGCCTGGGCGGGATCTAGGCTTATATTAACGCCAACTCATGTTTAATCTTCAAGCGGTTAAGGACGGTTCATGTCTGACTTCGATTACGATCTGATCACCATTGGTGCGGGCTCCGGCGGGGTTCGGGCTTCGCGCATGGCGGCGCAGACGGGCGCGCGAGTGGCTGTGGTGGAAGCCAGCCGTCCGGGCGGCACCTGTGTGATGCGCGGCTGTGTGCCGAAAAAATTGTTGGTGTATGCCTCCCAGTTCGCCACGTCGATTGAAGATTCCAAGGGCTTTGGCTGGGACGTCCCACGTCCGGACTTTGATTGGCCCCAGCTGATCAAAACCAAAAATGCCGAGCTGGATCGCCTCGAAGGCATTTATGGCCGCATCTTGCGTGAAAACGGTGTCGACTTGTTGAACGGTCACGGCACGGTTACGGGACCGAATAGTGTCGATGTGGACGGGAAAGAATTTACGGCGGAAAAAATCCTCATCGCCACGGGTGGCTGGCCGCATTTGCCGGACGTGCCGGGGGCAGAGCACGCCATAACCTCCAACGAAGCGTTGGAACTGGAAAAGCTGCCCAAACGCCTTGTGATCGTGGGCGGTGGTTATATCGCGGTGGAATTTGCGGGTTTGTTTAACGCGCTGGGTGTGGACGTGACCATTATTATCCGGGCGGGCAACATTTTGCGCGGCTTTGACGACGACATTCGCGACACCTTGGCCCAGGAACTGGAAAAGGCCGGGATCTCCATTTTGCGCGAATGCGTGGTGCGCTCCATCGAACAAGAAGACGGCGGTTATTCCATCCGCCTGCACGGCACCGAAACCATCGATTGCGACCAAGTGTTCTATGCCACGGGCCGCCGCCCCAACACCAACGGCTTGGGCCTGGAAGAGGTCGGGGTTGCCTTGAGCGAGCATGGCGGAGTGAAGGTGGATGAGCATTTCCAAACTTCTGTACCGTCCATCTTTGCACTGGGCGACGTGATCGATCGCATTCAGCTGACCCCCGTCGCCATTAACGAAGGCATGGCGTTTGTGGACACCCAATTCAAAAACACGCCGCGCCCCATGGATTACGACAACGTGCCTGCAGCCGTGTTCAGCCAGCCCCCGGTGGGCACGGTCGGCTTGATGGAGCAAGAGGCCCGTCAGAACGGCGATGTGGACATCTACATGTCGCGTTTTCGCCCCATGAAGCACACCCTATCTGGCCGCGACAGCCACGCTATGATGAAGCTGATCGTGGACCGTGAAAGCCAACGTGTGGTGGGCTGTCATATGGTTGGCGACGACGCGCCGGAAATTGTGCAAGGCTTTGCCGTGGCGCTCAAATGCGGCGCGACCAAGGCGCAGTTCGACGCCACGGTCGGCATTCACCCGACGGCTGCGGAAGAATTTGTGACGATGCGCGAAAAATTACCGGAACATGACGAAGACGCTTAACGCCACTTTTTCGTGAATTTTGCCACCTTTGCCCTGGAAAATTGGGGCAAAGCACGGTATCACCTCGCTTCAAGCCTTTAGGACCTCCCCCGGTTTGACCTAAGGCACCATTTTAGGCAAACGAACGAAGTAAGGATCAGCGCCATGTCCGACACCTGGACACCCGCAAATTGGAGAAATAAAAACGGATTGCAGATGCCGACGTACCCCGATGCGGCGGCTGTAAATGCGGTTGAAGATCGCATCAGTGCATTCCCGCCGCTGGTTTCCGCCGGCGAAGCCCGCAAACTGAAAGCCAAGCTGGCCGACGTCGCCAATGGCGATGCGTTTTTGCTGCAAGGCGGCGACTGCGCGGAAAGCTTTGCAGAGTTTCATCCCGACGTGATCCGCGATACCTTCCGTGTGTTGCTGCAAATGGCCATCGTTCTGACCTATGGCTCTGGCATGCCCATCGTCAAGCTCGGTCGTATGGCCGGTCAGTTTGCCAAGCCGCGCTCAAGCGATACGGAAACCATCGATGGTGTCGAATTGCCGTCTTACCGCGGCGACATGGTCAACGGCATGGAGTTCACCCCCGAATCCCGCATCCCCGATCCGGAACGTCTGGTTCAAGTTTACAACCAGTCGGCTTCAACTCTGAACTTCCTGCGCGCTTTGGCCTCGGGCGGTTATGCCGATTTGCACAAGGTGCAGCGCTGGAACTTGGGCTTCGTCGAAGACAATCCTTATGGCGAGCGTTACAAAGACATTTCCATCCGCATTCAAGAAGCGCTGGACTTCATGGGCGCGTGCGGCATGACGTCGCAAACCACCAAGCAAATCCGTGAGACCTCGTTCTTCACGTCTCACGAAGCGTTATTGCTGAACTACGAACAAGCCATGACCCGCGTGGATTCCATTTCCGGCGACTGGTACAACACGTCCGCCCACATGCTGTGGATCGGCGAGCGTACCCGCCAGCTGGACAACGCCCACGTGGACTTTATGGCCGGCATCCACAACCCGGTCGGTTGCAAAGTGGGCCCAAGCATGGACCCGGAGGAGTTGATCAAACTGATCGATGCCTTGAACCCGAACAACGAAGCGGGCCGTTTGACGTTGATCACGCGCATGGGCGCGGAAAAGATCGGCGATGTGTTGCCCAAATTGATCCGCAAGGTCGAAGCCGAAGGCCGCAAGGTGGTTTGGTCGTGCGATCCCATGCATTCGAACACCGTCAGCGCCAACGGCTACAAAACGCGGCACGTTGATGCGATCTTGGCCGAGGTCAAAGCGTTCTTCCAAGTGCACAAAGCCGAAGGCACGCACGCGGGTGGCGTTCACTTTGAAATGACCGGCCAAGACGTCACGGAATGTGTCGGCGGTGGTCAAGCCATCAAAGAAGCTAACTTAGGCGATCGCTATCACACACATTGCGACCCGCGTTTGAACGCGAGCCAAGCTTTGGAATTGGCGTTCTTGTTGGCCGAACAGCTCAAAGAAGAGCGCATGGGCGGCTAAGCTTTACGGTCATAGAAATAAAAAAGGCGCTGGGCATCCCGGCGCCTTTTTTCTTAGTCCACCTCGTAGCGGATAATCGTGTCGGCGTCTAAGACATAGCCCGCTTCGGCCAAGTCGGTGCTGACCAGATCAACGTTGAGCTTGCCCGTGACCCAGACCGGGTCGAACAATTCTTGCACGTTATAAATTTGATCGGTTTTGACGTAGATCACTTGGTTGGGCGGCGGAGGCGGCACGTGGATGCACGCGCCTAAGTACGGCACCAACAAAAATTCGCGCACTTCGTTGGCTTCTAAGTCGGTGGGCACGACGAAGCCCGGAATGCGCACGGTTTGGCCGTCCATTTCGGGGATAACCGGATAGGCTTGGTCTTGCAGTTCGGTCCATTTGGCTTCGAACGCTTCGTCGGACAGGATGTCCATCTCGTCCGTTTCCAGCATGGCGTCCATTTGTGCTTGGACGTCTTCGGGCACGGGGCCGGCCAGCTCTTCCCACGTGATTTCACGCGGATCTCCGGCGAAAGCCGTTTGGGCCATCACCAGGACAGTGGCTAAAATAACAGCTGCAAAGCGCAAGATTGAAAAACTCCTAAATGCGCACAATCAAACCGTCGGCGACAGACAGACGGTAGGCTCGCAACGCTGGCCATAAACCAACCAAAGCCCCAGCGAAGCTCACGACCATGACCAACAGAGCTTCGCGAGGGCCGGGCGGGGCTATGGTCAGATATAGGCCATACTGGGCTTCGATCCAAGGGGCGGTCAATCCCAACCCACCAAATGCCAACACCACGCCCAAGCACGACCCTGCGAGGGCAAGCAAGAAAGCTTCGGTCACGAATAAGGCGACAATATGGGTGGGCTTGGCCCCGACAGAGCGCAAAATCGCCATTTCCCGCCGGCGTTCATTGAGACCGGAAAGCAACATGGTCAACATCCCCAAGAGCCCCGCGACGATCACCAGCGCGCTGATGGCGATCAGCGCTTGTTCCGCAGCCCCCATCAAGCGCCACAAATCTTGCAACGCTACACCCGGCAAAATCGCCATGAGCGGTTCGCGGTTATAGTCGTTGATGGCGCGTTGAAAGCGGAACACTTTCATTTTGGATTTGAGCCCCACTAAAGCCGCTGTGATGGCTTTGGGGTGGAGATCAACGCTGTGCAAGTCTTCAGGCGTTATGTTTTTCTGACCTGGGCTTGCGCGGGCTCCCCAGCCGACATGAATGGCTTCGATGCCTTCCAACGGCACGTGCAGGGTTTGATCGACGGGTGTACCGGTGGGCTCTAGAATGCCGACGACTTCGAACGGCATGTTGTCGTGATTGGCGAAGCTAACTTTTCCCAAACCATGGGCGATGACGATTTTTTGGCCGAGCTGATAGTTGAGCGAACGCGCGACCTCTGCGCCCACCACCACATCCAACACACCGTCAAATGTACGGCCTTGGCTAAGTGTCAGCGCACGGTCGCGGCCATAGCGGAATTTGTCAAAATATGCGCCCGTCGTGCCCAATACACGAAAGCCTTTGTGGGAATCCCCCAGCGATAACGGCACAGCCCAAGCGGTTTCGGGACGGTTTTGAATGTATTCGAAGCTTTTCCAGGTGATGTTGTTGGTGGCGTTGCCGATGTGAAAGACGGAATAGAGCAACAGCTGCAATGGCCCCGTGCGCGCACCTGCGATGACATCGGTGCCGGAAATGGTGTTGGCAAAACCGTCGCGTGCGCCGGAGCGGATTTTGTCGACGCTCAAAAACAAGGTGACGCTGACCATAATGGCGAACACGGTCAAAGCCGCGACGCTTTTGCGGTTGAGCAGACTGAGAAAGGCTAAGCGCAAGACGATCATGTGAGAACTCCTGCGCCGTTGATCTCTTCTAAGTGCACGGAGCGGGTGAAGTTTGCCTCTAAGCTTGCGTCGTGGCTCACGAACAAAAGGTTGGCCCCGGTGTCTTCAAGCTCGCGAAACAACAACTCCAAAAACGCATGGCGGGCCTCGGCATCCAAGGCGGACGTGGGTTCGTCCGCGATGATCAATTCCGGCCCGCCCATCAACGCGCGTGCGACGGCGACGCGTTGTTGCTGGCCGACGCTCAAGCGGCTTACGGGCTGTGCGGTCAAGGCTTTGACGTCAAGGGCTAAGTGATCCAACAATCGTGCCGCCTCGCTTTCGAGGGTGTTGGAACGGGATAAGGCTTTAGCCTTGCGCGCAGGCGAAAATTTGCACGGCAGGGTGACGTTGTCGATCAATGACAGATACGGGATCAGATTGAAGATCTGAAACACCACGCCGATGTGTTGGGCGCGAAAGGCGTCGCGCTTCCAAGAGGACATCCGGTTGATGGGCTCCCCCATGACCGAGACGTCACCGCTTTGTGGTGCGATGACGCCCGCTATGCAATTGAGCAGCGTGGTTTTGCCGCTGCCGGAATTGCCCTTGATGAACAAGCGCTCCCTAGGGCTTAAGGAAAGGTCCGCGATGTCCAATACGTCTGTATCGTGGCCGGGCCAGCGAAAACGCAGATCGGAAATGTTTACGACCGGTGTGTGACTTTGGGACACCAGGGACCCTCCAGGCTTAAAAACCAATTTTGGCGTTGTTCGGTTCCAGTTCGCCGCCCATCTGGCCTTTGGGGCCGAACACTTGAAAATCGACGTCTTCCAAGGTGGGGAAGGTGGCGAACGCTTTGACGCTTAGAGTATCGAATTTTTGGGGCGCTTCGCAATGGAAGTGATATTCGGCCATGAATTCCGAGTGCGTTTCGCCTTCGTACTCGTGCTCATCCGCGTTTTTCTGATCATGTTCGTCTTGAAACGGTGATGTGATGTGCGCGTCTTCCTGTGTGCAAAGAGCTGCGGCAGGCAGTTCAACGATGTTTGTGGCGTCTTTCAGTTTGTCCAGGGCTTGGTCCACGCGTTCGTGTTGTTCGTGATTTTCCGGTGCGTGTTCAAAGCCCACGACGTCCATGCCGGACAGGCGCATCTCGACCAACAGCTCATTGCCTTCCAAGGCGACCATCAACTCACCCGCGCCGTGTTCGTGGGCGTCTAAGTGTTTGTGGCCTTCCTCGGCCAAGACGGTAGGGGCTTGAAATGCGGCTAGGGAGAGGGCAAGAGCAGAAATATAGAGCGGGCGCATGAGAAAACCTTTTCTTCAAACGGGTACGGTACGGGACGTCATCACCACAATCGAACCATTTTGAACACGGGATTGGGGGTGATTTCGTGACATTATGTTATAACATAACATTTCATGGCCGGGCTGCGTTCGTCAAGGGTCTTGGGCAGGCTTTGAGTTGAGTTTTAATCGAAGCGCGCGATGATTTCTTTGAGCGTTTCGCGATCGGCGTCGGGATTGCGCTCGAATAAGTGGCGCCACGCTAAATCATCATTGAGGGCTTTTTTCAAATCTTGCAGCATGCTGTGCATCAAGATATGCAAAGTCCGCTTGCCCAGCTCCCAGTTTTCGTCAGTGGCCCCTTCTTGGGCTGGGGCGAGGTGACTGTTGATAATGCCCATAAACCAATCTATGCGCTGGTCCGTTTGCTCAAAGCTTTCGGCAATGGCGAGTTCCGCGTCCAAAATGATGTCGTGGATTTCGGCGTCTTTATCGACCAGCACCCAGTTGACGGGCAGCTGGCCTTTCATCACCCGCTCGACCGCCATGTCGGAGCGTTTGTGATAAAATTCCAACTTTTCGGGCCCCAACATCATATTCACGGTGAGAAAAAAGCCCGGCAACATGCGTCTGGAAATTGATCCATGGAGTTGACCGTCTTCTTGACGCTGGATGAACAGGTTTTCGAAGCGTTTGACCAATAAGCGATCAAAGGCGGGGCGTTTGATGGAAAACCACTTGAGCTCTTCTTGTTCGCGCTCAGAGTCCAGCATGGCCTGTTCAAATACGCGGGTGAGCTGTTCGGTTTTGGCCAAAAAGTCGGTGTTGAGCTGACGGACATGCTGGATGGTGAGGTGTCCATCGTGCTTTTGCAGTTCTTCTTGCAGGCGTTCGGAAAACGCAGCAACCACAGCTTGCGCCAAGGCGTGCGAGCGCGCATGGCGGCGTTGTTGCGACAACTCTGTTGGTACTTTCGGCGTGGTCATTGGTTATTGGTCATTGATCTGGCATCCTTCCCCGCGCACGCGCGTGCGCCCAGACGAAACTAACCACTTGGGCAGGGGAAATCTATCGGAATTTGTCCGAAGAATGCGTTTGGGTCACAGCGCTGAGATTAGACCTCGGCTTTGTCCAGCGTGCGCATCAAGGCCAAAAGACCACGCGCTTGTTGGTTGCCGTAACGTTGGGACAATTGCGCGACGCTATCTTTGTCTTTCAGCTGCTTTTTCAAATCCTTGAACAAAAGCCGCAAAACGCGGATCAAGCCCGCTTCGTCCAATTGCCATTCATGAACCGCCGGACCTTCGAACAGGTACTCTTGCGCAGGGGCGAGCTCTGAATTGATCAGGGTCATCATCCACGTCATGCGGCGCATGGGATTGGCAAAGTGCGGGATGAGAGCAACCAGCAGATCATTGATGGCTTCATTGGTTGCGGGATCGTTATACAGGTCTTCCCACACCAGTTCGTTATGTCCCTGTTCGAGCGTGTTGATCAGGTCCATGCACGTGTCATGAGCACTGTCGAAGGTTTCGACACCGACCATTTTTTCCAACGTGATGAACAAACCGGGCAGAATGCGGCGCGAAACATAAGGGCCTGCTTCGTTCAATTCGCCTTCAGTCGCAAACAGCGCACTGATGCGATGCGTCAAAGCACGCCTAAACGGATAACGGCGATTGGGGTCGAACACTTCGCGTTCGTAGCGGTTCACGCAACGTTGGAAGTGAACCTTGTAGGGTTCTTGATCGGCAAAAACATTGTTGGTTTTGTAATCCGTCAAAAAGCCACGAATGTCGCTCACCGTCACGCCTTCTTCAGACGTTTCGATCAGGTTGATCAAGCGCTCTGTGTAATCATCAAGCACGGTCAGTGCCATTTCTTGGCATAGCGTGCTGCCGGACTTTTCATCCTCGTCCGAAGGAATTGCGGATACCATGTTCATGTGTGCCCACCTGACCCCACCTGACCCCATCGCGGATTCTTGCGCGGGTTCTTGTATTTATATTACGATAAACAGCTCATTGTCGTAATTATTTTAGACTATTTTGGTATAATAGCCCAGAAAAATTGTAAGCGTTCTGCGGCTTTGGCGCGTTGACTTGAGAGCTGCCCGGGCCTACCTTCCGGCCAATCGGCCTCTTCTTGTGTCTCAGTGCACGCAAATGGGCGTTTATTAATTTCCTTGAATGCCTTAGAAAACCAACATGACAGAACCGTTGACCATTGCCCTGGCCCAAATTAACCCCACCGTTGGCGACATTGACGCCAATGTGGCTTTGGTGCGTGCGGCCCGTGAACGCGGGGCAGAGCAGGGTGCCGATTTGGTGATGACGGGTGAGCTGGTGATTTCCGGCTATCCCCCTGAAGATCTGGTTTTGAAGGCCAGCTTCCAAGAGGCTATCAAAGATGCGGTGATGGGCTTGGCCAAAGACACCGTTGGGGATGGCCCGGGCTTGCTGATCAGCGCCCCTTGGGTCGAAGACGACAATCTGTATAACGCGGCGCTCTTGTTGGACGACGGTATCGTCAAGGCGGTGGTGCCGAAATACGCGTTGCCGAACTACGGCGTGTTCGATGAAAAGCGTTTATTTGCGCCTGCTGACAAACTGGGTGCCGTCGCTTTTCGCGGCATTCGTTTGGGCGTGATGACGTGCGAAGACATGTGGGTGTCCGAGGTCTCCCAATCGTTGATGCAAGATGGGGCTGAGGTTTTGTTGGTGCTCAACGGTTCGCCCTTTGAAATGGACAAGCGCGACGTGCGTCTGGATTACGCCCAAAAGCGGGTCAAGGAAACCGGCTTGGCATTGGTTTACGTCAATCAAGTTGGCGGTCAGGATGAACTGGTGTTTGACGGGTCGTCCTTTGTCCTGAACTCCCAAGGCGAGGTCACCTGCCATCTTTCCGCGTTTGAAAGTACGGTTGCGACCCAAGAGTTTCACTGGAACGAAGACACCTTGTGCCCCGGGACCGCAACCCTTGTGCCGGACTTAGATGACAACGAAGCCATCTACCAGGCATTGGTGTTGGGCTTACAAGACTACGTCAACAAAAACAATTTCCCCGGCGTCATGATCGGTATGTCCGGCGGCGTCGACAGTGCCATCACCGCAGCCGTTGCCGTTGACGCGTTGGGGCCGGAACGTGTGCATCTGGTGATGATGCCGTCGCCCTATACCTCTCAAGACAGCCTGGACGATGCCGTTGAGGCTGCACGCTTGTTGGGCACTAAGCTCGACGAAATCGCCATTGAACCTGCCATGGAAGCCTTTGGCGGGATGTTGTCCGGACAGTTTAACGAGACCGCAGCCGACACCACCGAAGAAAACATCCAGGCGCGTTCGCGTGGTCTGATCTTGATGGCGATTTCCAACAAGTTCGGCTACATGGTGGTTTCGACCGGCAACAAATCGGAAATGTCGGTGGGCTATGCGACCCTATATGGGGATATGTGCGGCGGCTACAACATTTTGAAAGACGTCTACAAAACCCGTGTGTACGAGCTGTGCACATGGCGCAACATCCATTATGCAGACATGTTCAAAGGCCCCCAAGGCCTAGTGGTGCCGACCAACATCATCACCAAAGCCCCGTCTGCGGAACTCAAGCCTGATCAAACCGATCAAGACACCTTGCCGCCCTATGACGACTTGGACGATATGTTGTATTGTTTGGTCGAAGAAGAAATGCCCGTGCGCGACATTGTCCAGCGCGGTTACGACGCGGCGGTTGTCGAAAGGGTCTGGCGCATGCTGGACCGGGCGGAGTACAAACGCCGTCAAGCGCCGCCGGGCGTAAAAATTACATCACGAGCCTTTGGCCGGGATCGTCGTTATCCGTTGACCAATGGTTTCACTGCTTAAGAAGAAAAACATATGACCTGTTTTCGTTTTGCTCCCAGCCCCACCGGGCACATTCATGTCGGTAATGCGCGCATGGCGCTGATCAACTGGCTCGCCGCCAAAAACATGGGCGGCAAGTTCGTGTTGCGCTTGGACGACACTGACAAGGAACGCTCCAAGGAAGAATACGCCCAAGGCATTCGCCAAGATTTGGCCTGGCTGGGTTTGGATTGGGACAGCGAAGAAAAGCAGTCTGAGCGCTTGGACGCCTACGAAGCTGCGTTCGGCCGGCTCAAAGAACAAGGCCGGGTGTACGCCTGTTATGAGACGCCGGAAGAACTGGATTATATGCGCAAACGCCTGCGCGCACGCGGTCTGCCGCCCATCTACACGTCGCCCACGGCTGAAAAACTGCAAAGCTTTGTCGACGAAGGCCGTCCGGCGCATTGGCGTTTTAAGCTTACCCCCGGCACCATCAGTTTCGAAGATTTGGTGCGCGGCCCGGTTGCGTTCGAAGCTGAAAAAATGTCCGACCCTGTTATTCGCCGCAACGACGGCAGCTGGCTTTATATGCTGCCCAGTGCGGTTGACGATAAAGATATGGGCATGAGCCACGTCGTGCGCGGTGAAGACCACGTCGCCAATACGGCGCTTCAGGTGCAAATGTTCGAAGCCATGGGCGCGGGCGTTCCGACGTTCGCCCACTTGCCGTTGATGACCGACATTGAAGGCGGGGGGCTGTCCAAGCGTTTGGGCTCATTGGCGCTCAAAGACATGCGCGTTGACGGGATTGAGCCGCTGGCTCTGGCGTCTTATTTGGCGCACTTGGGCACGTCCGACGACATTAAGGCCGAAGCCGATTTGGACGTTTTGGTCGGTGCGTTTAACTTCGATCACTTCTCGCGCGCCACAGCCAAGTTTGATCCCGCGCAATTGTCGCGCTTGAATGCTCAGGTGCTGCACGCCAAGTCGTTTGACGACGTCGCCGACCATGTTCCCGAAGGTGTGACCGAAGCGCTTTGGAATGCGGTGCGTCCGAACTTGGAACGCATCGCCGATGTGCAAACGTGGAAAGACATTGCCGAAGGCGATATCGATCCGCTCATCGATGCCGATGATGCGGACTTCTTGAAAGAAGCCGCAGGTCTGCTGCCCGAAGGCGAACCCACCGAGGAAACTTGGGGTGTGTGGACCAAAGCCGTCAAAGAAGCCACGGGCCGCAAAGGCAAAGGTTTGTTTATGCCGCTCAGAAAAGCGCTCACGGGTCTGGACCATGGGCCGGAGTTGAAAGTTTACTTGCCGCTGATCGGGCGTGCGCGCGCTGTTGCTCGTTTGCAAGGACAAAAGGGATAAGTTGTCGTGACCATCCAGCTGTACAACACGCTTAAACGCGCAAAAGAAGATTTCAAACCCATCGACGAAGACCGCGTGCGCATGTACGTCTGTGGCCCCACGGTCTACGACTACGCCCACATCGGCAATGCGCGTCCGGTCGTGGTGTTTGATGTGTTGTACCGCTTGCTGCGCGAACTGTATGGCGAAGATCATGTGATTTATGCGCGCAACATCACGGACGTGGATGACAAAATCATCAACCGCGCCCAAGACAGTGGCGAAAGCATTTCCGACATCACCAAACGCACCGAGAAAGCGTTCTTGGACGACATGGGCGCCTTGAACGCCATGCACCCGGACGTCCAGCCGCGCGCCACTGAGCACATCGCGGGCATGATTACGATGATCGGAAAATTGATTGCGGCCGGTCACGCATATGAGGCTGAAGGCCACGTGCTGTTCGACGTGCCGAGCTTTCGCAACTACGGCGAACTGTCAGGCCGCAACCGTGACGAAATGGTTGCCGGCGCGCGGGTCGAAGTCGCGCCCTACAAACGCGACCCCGCAGACTTCGTGCTGTGGAAGCCGTCCGAAGACGACGTGCCCGGTTGGGAAAGCCCGTGGGGGCGTGGGCGTCCAGGCTGGCACATCGAATGCTCTGCCATGAGCGAGCAACATTTGGGCCCTACCTTTGACATTCACGGTGGCGGACAAGATTTGATTTTCCCCCACCACGAAAACGAAATCGCACAATCGACCTGTGCGCACGGCGGTTCGAAGTACGTGAATTACTGGCTGCACAACGGCTACTTGATGGCCGAAGGCGAAAAGATGTCCAAGTCCTTGGGCAACTTCTATACCGTGCACGAATTGTTGGAAGAGCACCCCGGCGAAGCGATCCGTATGACGTTGTTGAAAACGCACTACCGCCAGCCCCTGGATTTTCGCAAAGACGGCATTCGCGATGCGAAAAAAGAGCTCGACGAATTCTATTTGGCATTGCGCAACGCGGGCGTTAAGGCCGACGTACCCGACCATGTTCCGGCTCCCGTTCTGGAAGCCTTGGGTGACGACATCAACACCCCCAAAGCCATCGCACATTTGTTTGAGTTGAAAACCAAGCTCAATGCTTCAACCGATGAGGCTGAAAAAGCCAAATTGAAGGGCGATTTGTTGCTGTCTGGTGATGTTTTGGGCGTGTTGGGTCAAGACCCCGAAGCGTGGTTGCGCGGTGGGACGACGGACGAAGGCGGACTTTGTGATGCGGATATCGACGATTTGATCGAACAGCGCAAACAAGCGCGCGCCGATAAGGATTTTGCCAAATCCGACCAAATCCGCGACGATTTGGCGGCTCAAGGCATCATCTTGGAAGACGGCGCAGGCGGAACCACTTGGCGGCGCCAGTGAGCAAACCACCTGTCGGGTGACGCCTGTTCCACTCTTGAATTTATACTGGAAATATATATTTTCTTAAATCTGAGCCTAAGGCTTTCCACTTTATTAGGAAATTCGCCTTACGCTCGTCAAAAGCGCTCGTCCATCGCAAATGTGCCAGACATGAGGTAA